>CBDUZW010000009.1:0-102675 GCA_965371805.1 uncultured bacterium
TCGTTCAACAAAGCTTTGGCGTCGGCAAACGACGCAAAAACTCTTATTCGTTGGGTGAAAATACCCTATTTCATAATGCACGCATTATTAAATTTTTTTAAAATGTACTTCCGGGATCACATCAAGCATCTTTAAGTTTACCAGACAGATATTTATGAATAACACTTGAAACTAAGGTTTGGTATGGTATTCCTTTTCGCTTACTCGAAAATTAATTCTGCGATTTTTTAAATAGGTTTTTTTCGAAATCTTTCTTGCCTGTCCCATTTTTTTAATTTTTTTCCGATAATTTTTTTTAATTTTTTTTGCCTATCCCCTTTTTTAGATTTATTACTATGTAATATCTGAACTCCATTTTGTAAAGAAGATAACTCAATTCTTATAATCTCTTCTTTTCTAAGAACTATTTTTTTGTCATAACCAATAACTAAAAAGAATTTATAAACAGATAAACATACTAAAGGAATGTAAGAGTGTAGTTAACGATACCCTTACAAAAATAGCATACGTTCAATTTTCATATTAAAATTACCTTTTATTATTGTATCTCCTTTTTTATTATAGAGATTAAACTTTCCACATACATTTGTGTTGGTCATTTCAATAATTTCGGCTGTACCCCTTACAATGTCATTGCGAAAACCAATTGAATTATATTTTTTTCCTTTAGAAATGTTTATTTCAGCTTTTGCTAAAAAAGGTTTTTTTGATCCAGCAGATGCTTTATATATGCCTTTAACGATTGGTTTCCCAGCATTGGTAAAATTTACAACTGCTCCTACTCTCCATTTAATCTTTCCCTTTTTAGGAACAACCATACTAATTTGAAGTATTGTTCCCGCCTTATTTGCACTTGCCTTAGCAGATAAAATCTTTGAAAAATCCAACGGTTGAATAGATTTAAAATGTGAACCTGTTGAAGTAAATTTTGTAATCTGATTACTTTTGGGACAATCATTTCTTTTCCAATCGGCTATTCTTTTCTCTTCAGCTTTTATTTGTTCTTCAATTATTCTTCTCTGTTCAGCTAACATTTTATCTTCAGCTTTTATTTTCTTTGCCTTTTCTATTGCTTTTTTTTTGTTTTCTTCTTGAATCTTTTTTCCTTTATTATCACACCCTGATATAAAAAACATTCCTACAATTAAAATAATTGTAAAATAAAAATACTTATTCATTTTAAACTCCTTATTTTTAATGTGAAATTTATTGTAATGAACCAAAAGTTTTTTGTCAAACAATTATAAAGTGTAAATTCTTGCCTGACCCTTTTTTTTATTTCTGACTAAAAAAAGAATAATAGATTCCAATATATAATTGATGAGTGGGCAAAAAATCAGAGATAGCTTAAGTATTTATCAAGATCTCAGTCTTGCAGATCTTGAACAGGAATATTTCAAAGTTATGAAAGATTTTTCTATTCAATAAAGTTGACAAATGATAGTACATACACTATCATTATATATGGACATGAAATTATTTGCTAATCCTAAAAACGTGAAGTTCAAAGATTTGTTGAAGATATGCAAAGAGCATTTTGGCGAACCGAGGATAAGAGGGAGTCATTACATTTTCAAGACTACTTGGAAAGGAGAACCGTTTGTGAATATCCAAAAAGATGGAAATATGGCAAAACCTTATCAAGTAAAGCAGGTTTTTGCTGCTTTAAAAAAGAAAAAGGAGGAAACGAATGGATAACTTAATCGAAAAATATACATATCGGATTGAATGGTCTGAAGAAGATAGTACTTATATTGCAAAATGCCTCGAAATGCCAGGTTTAATGGCTCACGGAGAAACGAACGAAGATGCATTCAAAGAAATAAAGTTCGTTGTGGCCGAATCTGTTAAATGGCTGATTGAGGATAACCATGAGGTTCCAGAACCTTTAGGTTTGAAAAAGTTTAAGGGTAATTTAACATTAAGGGTCCCGCCTGAATTGCATCGTAATTTAGCTATTAGATCTGCAGAACAAGGAGTATCGGTTAATCAATATATTCTGAGTAGACTTTAATAAAAAATTTTTCCTCTAGAATTTAAAACCCTAAACGTACGATTTTTTCCGTTTCGTGAGGTCACCCTTATTATTTCTTCAATAAACTAGAACTCACTTAATTTATCAAACTGCAGATATTTATATATATTTTCTGATTCAGGTTGAACTCGTTTCTCATAATATTCAAAATATTCATTTGCAGTTGGTAATTTGCCTTTAATAGCTACTACTGCACCAAGTTCTGCTGAGCCCAGATATACTTTTGTGTCATCCCCCAGCCTATTATCAAAATTTCTGGTTGAGGTTGAATATACTACTGTATTTTTTTTAACTCTCAGCTGATTTCCCATACAAAGTGAACATCCCGGCATCTCGATCCTTGCTCCCATTTTTATAAAAGTTGAGAATGTCCCCTCATTTTTTAATTTTTCACTATCCATTCTGGTAGGAGGCGCGAGGTATACTCTTGATTTTACAGGGTCTATTTCACTTTCCCAAATCTTATTCGCAGCTCTGTAGTGTCCAATATTTGTCATACATGACCCGATAAACACATCATCAATTTTTGTTCCACTAAGTTCCGATAGTAATTTTACATCATCAGGATCATTTGGACAGGCAAGAATAGGTTCTGAAATCTCCGCAAGATCAATTGTAATTATTTCTTCATATTCTGCATTTTTATCTGCACTCAAAAGTTCTGGTTTTTTCAACCACTCTTTAACATCATCTATTCTATTTTGAATTGTTTGACTTGCTTCATATCCTTTTTTTATCAGATCTTCCATTAAAGCAATATTTGATCTTAGATATTCAGTTACACTTTTCTCAGATAATTTTACACATCCAGCAGCTGCACTTCTCTCTGCAGTAGCATCGGTTAATTCAAAAGCCTGTTCTACAGTTATATCTTCAAGTCCTTCAATCTCCAGAACCTTTCCATTAAAAACATTTTTCTTATTTTTTTTTTCAACAGTTAACAGCCCTTGTTTTATAGCAAAATATGGAATTGCATTTACAACATCCCTTAGAGTAATTCCTGAATTTAATTTTCCTTTAAATTTCACAAGAATAGATCCCGGCATATCAAGTGGCATAAATCCTAAAGCGCCTGCAAAAGCTACAAGCCCGGATCCTGATGGGAAGGATATTCCTAATGGAAATCTTGTATGTGAATCTCCACCGGTACCAAAGGTATCAGGAATTAGTAACCTGTTTAACCAGGTATGTATTACTCCATCTCCAGGCTTTAATGCAATTCCTCCTCTTTCAGAGATGAACTTTGGCATACTCTTATGCATTTCAATATCTTTTTTTTTAGGATAGGCTGCAGTATGACAGAATGATTGCATAAAAAGTGGTGTCTGAAACTTCAGACATGCAAGTTCAGTCAATTCATCTGCTGTCATTGGCCCTGTCGTATCCTGAGAGCCTACAGTTGTTGTTTTAGGTTCGCAGGCAGTTCCAGGAAGTATACCCTTTACTCCACATGCTTTACCAACCATCTTTTGAGCTAATGTATAACCCTGATTTTCTTTTGGTTTTGGATTATCTATGTCGATAAATACATTTTCTATCTTTAGTTCTTGTGAAGTTATTGCCCTTTCAGTTAATGATCTACCGATAATAAGAGGAATTCGACCACCTGCTTTATACTCATCAAAAATCGTTTCCGGTTTTATGGAAAAATCTGCAAGAACATCTTCTGAACTATTTGTTATTTTCCCTTCTTTTATATTAATTGTAACTACATCTCCATTCCTTAATTTTGAGACATCACACATTATTGGCAAGCCACCTGAATCCTGGACTGTATTAAAAAAAATTGGAGCAATAGTACCACCTATTACAATTCCACCCCTCCTTTTATTGGGTATAAAAGGAATATCTTCACCAATATGCCATAATAGACTATTTGTTCCAGATTTCCTGGATGATCCTGTTCCAACAACATCACCAACAAATGCTACTTTAGAGCCTTGTTCTCTCCATTTTTTTATTTGTTCTAATCCACCTGGGAATCTTTTTGTTCCCATTGACAATGCATGAAGAGGAATATCAGGTCTGCTGACCGCTTCACCCGCCGGAGACAGATCATCTGTATTAATTTCTCCATCTACCTTAAATATTTTCACTACAATTTTATCTTCAATCTCAGTTCTTTTTTTAAACCATTCGGCATCTGCCCAGCTTAATAATAATTTTTTTGCTTTATTATTCTTTTTTGATAATTTTAAAATAGAGTCAAAAGAGTCATATATAAGGATCGTATCTTTTAACGCTTCCAATGCAGAATCTGACACATTCTCTCTATCCAGAGCATCAATCAAATACTGCAGGTTATAACCCCCGAGCATTGTTCCTAAAATTGAAATTGCCTTAGCTGGATTCAGACCGACAACTTTTATCTCTTCACAAACAACCCTATTCAAGAAATCAGCTTTAACTTTTGCTGCCGGTGCAACCCCTGGTAGAACTCTCTCTTCCAGTAATTTCAGTAATTGATCAGTTTTGTACTCTTTAGAAGAGTGCTCTAATAAGTAACAAACCTCAGTAACTTCAGTCACAGAAAGCTGCAGAGGGGGAATCCCCATTTTGTTCCTCTCATCTTTATGTTCAAAATATTTCTTCATTATCTCTGACATTTCAACTCCTTTTATCCCTATTATTTGAATTAGAAAATATAGTGGTAATTTTACAACTCTTTTTATAATCTTGCAAGTAATTTCATAAGTAACGGTCTATGAATATCTATTGTTTTTTCCGGACATAATTCCTGACAACAAAAACACCTTATACAATTTTCCAAATTAACTTTTGCCTTTTTATTTTCCATATAAATAGTTTTTGGTGGACAGGCATCAAAGCAAATTTTACACCCTATACATCCCTTTTCTTTAAAAACAGGTTTTGGGGTTGCCAGAATCTTTAAAATATTCTGAAAGAACACAGGGCCCCGTCCTGCAAAATTCAACCCATAAGATTCAGGAATAATAAAGTTTTTAATTTTGAAACTATCAATACTTTCTCCTATCAATTCAATATCATTATAATCTTTATCACATATTCCTCTATTGATTGATTCAGAAATTGTCGGTACCCGTTGATGTTTTAAATTAATTAAATCAGTGGCTATCATATCCAAATGAAATGGAGATTCGGAGACAATGACAGCTCCAATTTCTCTTGGGGTTCCTGAAGAGGGCCCCTCACCTTCCATTCCTACTATCGCATCCATAAAAGACAAAACAGGTAATGCGGTCTCACAAATATCTATCAGCATATTTGCAAAATCTTTTAATTGTGACATTTTAAAATGGTATTCTACTTTTAAAACTCCTGGAACTATTCCAAACATATTTTTAACTGCCCCTGTGAAAACCATCATACCGTGAGTCTTAAGTTTCGAGATTGATATTACTTTATCAACATCATTTAACATATCTACAAGAGTAAGTTTATTTAATATTTTCCCCTTTTTATTTTTTTTTTCAAAGCTATTATAATTTTCATTAAGCTTAATGAAAACTTGAAAATTGTTTTCATTAATATATTTATTTAATTCAGAAACAATTAAATTCAAACCTGTGACTTTATAAACATTATTAACCATTAATTTATTAAAAGGTCCTCCAGGACTATCTCCAATAATAACATTTATTCCATTATCCAATAAAATTTCAGCTAACGCTTTTACAAATAAAGGATGAACTGTAACAGCAGTTTCCGGCTTAGCTTTCATAAGAAGATTCACCTTCAATAAAACAGTCTCACCTCTATTTATAAACTTTTCAATCTTACCAAGATTATCAATAGATTTATTTAAAATTTTTTTTAGACCAATATAATCATAGCTCGAATACTTTTCCAGAGAAATTATTTTTTTTTTCATATTATAAACACCAGTTTATATAATAATAATAACTTAATTAAAATAAGTCAAACATAACTTGCTCAATAATTGTAAATATTATATAATCTATTATTATGAAACAAAAGATATACTTATCAATATTATTATTTATTTTTATTTTATTTACTTTTTGCAATAAAAGTGCCAATAAGAATGATATAGAACAAAATAAAACAGAAGTATCAAAAAAAGTTCCTGAGAAAAAAGTAAACAAGGTAATTCTTGAAATTAATGAAAATAAATATTATGAAACTGATTTTAAAACTTTTTTAGATCTAAATTCAAGATCTTTCTCTGAATTAAAGAATAGAGATACGATCTATTCATATATTTTAAAAAAATATATTATTCAAAAAATCCTTTTATATAAAGCTAATATTGATAAATTTGACTTTGATAATAATAAACTACTATCAGGTATAAAATCCAATCTCAACTTTCCTGAAAAAGACAGAAAGGAATTATTAGATATTGAGAAAACGAAAATATATCTAAATGAGACGCTATACACTAAAATAGCTGTCAAAGAAAAAGAAATCAGAAAATATTATATGTCTAATAAAGACAAATATCGTAGAAAAGCTGAAGCCCACTTATATGAAATCATGGTAAAGGATAAAAATAAGGCAAATGAGATAAGGGCTATACTTAATACAGAACCTCATAAATTTTCAGAAATTGCAAAGAAAGAATCCGAATCAAAAATGGCAAAAGAAGATGGAAGTCATGGCTTCATTGAAATAGATTCTTTCCCGGAAACTTTTAGAAAATTCATCAAATCTGTTTCTTTAAATAAAGTAACACCGGTAGTTGAATTATTATATGGTGAAATTAATGGCAAAAAAGTATATACCTACCATATTTTTAAAGTTACTAAGAGAAAAAGAGAAAGGTTGCTTTTTCAATCAAAAGTTAGAGATTCCATAGAGAAAGAATTGATTCAGCATAAAAAAGAACAAATTTATCAGGAGTTTCTAAAAGACCTGAGTAATAGTTTTAAAATAACAATAAGAACAAAAAATCTATTTTTTAAATATAAAAAAATATAAAAGTTTGGAGAAAACAATATGAAATTTTTTAAGCACTCATTATTATTAATTATTATTTTAACCTTTTCAATTAATCTACTATCAGAGGTAGTTGAGGAGATATACGCTATTATAAACAATGAAGTTATAACTAGATCAGAGTTTTTGGAAGTTGCAAATGTAAAAATTCAGGAAATCAATAAAACTTCTGAAAAAACAATCTATACTCTTTCAAAAAAAGACAAATTAGAAGCATTAGATATGATGATAGAGTCAAAAATTCTACTTTCAAGAGCAAAACTGAAAGATTATGACGTAAAGAATGATGTAAAATTATGGGTTGAAGAAATCAAAAAACAAAATAATTTTTCTTCTGACAAAGATCTGGAAGCAGCTCTCAAGTCTCAGGGAATTAATATGACTCTTGGACAATTCTTAGCAAACAAAAAACTTCAGGTTATGCAGCAGAGATTGATCCAGGAAGAAGTATCCAGAAATATTTCAATTGATAATTCTGAGATAATGGATCACTTCAAAAAGAATAAAAACAAATATATGACATCAATGACAATTGAATTAAATTGCATTTTTCTAACTAAAGAGAACACTTCAACAGATATATTGCAATTGAAAATGAACGAAATATCTGAAGAACTTAAAAAAGACAAATTTAAAACTATTGCAGTAAAACATTCCCAATTAACAACTGATCCGAAAACAAATTTCTACCTTGGCAAATTTAAAAAAGGTGAATTAAATAAAAAACTTGAAGAAAATGCAATAAAATTACAGAAAGATGGATTATCAGATTGGATAGAAACTGAAAATGGATGGTATATAATTCAATTAATAGAAAGAGTTGAATCAAAATTTGTTGAATACAAATCAGTTCGGGGAAATATCAGAAACGAAATTTTTATGAAAAAAAATCAAATTGAATTAAAAAAATATATGAAAGAGCTGAAAAAAAACAGTCATATTGAAATATTTGTAAAATTTTAAAGAAGAATTAATAATTTAATTTATTCTTAATGTTATTATTTAGGAATATAGTTAATTTGTTTTTAATATTTAGATCTAAGGATTTAAAAGTTTTCTAAATTCAAATTCATAAAATATTAATCTATTCAATAATTACCATTTCATTTTTTTGTAACTTTTTATATGGATAAATTTTTATATTTCTGTTAGTATTCTATAATTAGGAGGCCCAATGAAAAAAATTAAGAAAATTGGAGTTCTTACTGGTGGCGGAGACTGCCCTGGATTGAATGCAGTTATTAGAGCAGTTGTTGATACTGCTATTCTTAATCATGGAATTGAAGTGTATGGAATCAGAGATGGATATTCCGGACTGATAAATAAAAAAATAAGAAAACTTGAACTTACAGATGTCTCAGGAATTTTACCCAGAGGTGGGACCATTCTAGGAACATCAAATAGGGATAACCCTTTTATGTATCATACAGATAAATTGACAAAAGATGGAAAGCCAAAGTACATTGATGTATCAAAAGAAGTAATAAAAACAGTTGACTATAATGACCTGGATGTAATTATTACGATTGGTGGAGATGGTACTCAAGCAATTGCAAATAGATTATATGAAGAATGTAATATTCCAGTTGTTGGTGTTCCAAAAACAATCGATAACGACATTGATGGTACAGATGTAACCTTTGGCTTTGATACTGCCCTCTCCATTGCAACAAGTGCTATTGACAAATTACATTCAACAGCTGAATCACACCATAGAATTATGGTGATTGAAGTTATGGGAAGATATGCTGGATGGATTGCTCTTCATGCAGGGATAGCGGGGGGAAGTGATGTAATCCTAATTCCCGAATTACCTTTTACCATGGAAAAGATCGCTGAAAAGATTGACAGCCGAACAAAAAATGGAAAAAGGTTCTCACTTATCACAGTTGCGGAAGGTGCAAAAATGGAAGGCGGAGATGTCGTTGCCCAAAGAAAAGTTGCAGACCCAAATGATCCAATTAGACTTGGTGGAATTTCAACAATAGTTGGAAATAAAATTGAAGATTTAACAGGAATTGAAACCCGATTTACTATATTAGGCCATGTCCAGCGAGGTGGAAGTCCGTCACCTTTCGATAGAATTCTAGCAACTCGTTTTGGGTTTCACGCTGTTGAAGCAGCAGTTGCCGGTAAGTTTGGAAATATTGTAGGTGTAAGAGGTGAACATATCAAATTAACACCTATCAAAGAAGCAATTGCAGTGCCAAGAAGAGTAAAACCGGATTCCGATCTGGTTAGAACCGCAATGGCAGTTGGAACAAGTTTCGGTATTTAAACTTTATCAAGTTTATATATAAATACGAGTACTTCTGCTATTGCTTTATATAAAGACTGTGGGATTTCCATATTCATATCAAGTGCTTCAAGAATCTGCGCTAAGCCTCTATCTTCATATAAAGGAATTTTATTCTCTCTGGCAATTTCTATGATCTTTTTAGCGATCTCCCCCTTCCCCTTAGCAATAACTTTTGGAGCCCTGTCCTTATTATGATTATATTTTAAAGCAACTGCTTTTTTATCTTTATTACTTTTATCTATTAGGCTCATTTTAAAATTTTAAACACTTAGATCAACCAGTCCTAGTTTTATCTCTTCACCTGTTATTTCTTCATTATCAAATTCCCTGATCTTTCTTTTTGATATTACAACATTTATGTTCAAAAATCTAAAAGTATCATCTAAAGATTCTCTTACAATATTCAATTTGTCCGCAATTATTTTTTTTATATCTTCATTCATTACAAAAAATGTTATATTCAAATTTTTTTTTAATAATAAGAAATCCGTCCGTATCTCTCCCAGATTATCCATAACAAGTAATAAAGATAAATTAAATCCTTTTGAAGAAGATTTTCTTTTCTCATTTTTATTATAATATACCCTGAGTTTTGCTTTTTTTTTATCTTTAATAGGGATATGAAATGTAAAATACTGCATCGTATCAATATTTAGATTTCTTTTAACAGCCCCATCCTGTTGTTTCCCAATATTATTTATTAATTCGTCTATTGTCTCCCTTATTGTATTAATTTGTCTGTTTTTACCACTAACCTCCTTCATATCATCTGAAAAAAATTCTTTAAGCAGTAATAGATTAGGTTTTAGATCATTTTGGATTATTGATTTAATTTCCGGATTATTTGCCCCCTTTACCTTAGAGTTTATTAAATCTGAAACATCGCCTATCTTTGATAGTATTTCAGCTATCTTTTTTTCAAAAAAAATCCCGGAGTTTTCTATTTGTGTTTTCAATCTTGAAGAAATTTTCAATATATCTTCTGCCGGTCCAAAAGGTTTAAACTGTATTTCTAAAACTTTTATAATATTTTTTATCTTCTCAGGTATATCTTCCATTTTAGATGCATTAAGTATTTCTGTACTTTTTGCTTTATTCTCAACCCCTTTAACCATTACCTTATTTTCAAGTCCTTTAACTATTACCTTATTTTTAAGTCCTTTAACCATTATATTCTTTTCTATACCTGTTTTACTCAGATTACTCTTTTCAATAGGAACTTCCTTAGGACCATTATTTTTTGATTGACTTTCGACAGCAAAGTCTTTTAAAGAACTAACAAACTTTTTAATTTCTCCAACATCCTGATTTTTTATACTATTTATAATTTCTTTTGACTTTATTGATATACTTGAGTTTTTATTATCCAGACTGAATTTTAAATTTTCACCTTTTTCAACAACAGTAACACTTATCTTCTCACCAACTTTGACTGGAAATTTCACTTTTGCAACGGTTCTAAATTTCAAAAAATCTATTAACGCTTTCCCATCGTCCTTAATCTCAATTACTTTACCTTGTAATTTATCTCCAACTTCAAGATCCTTTCTATTAGAAAGAAATTTCTCGATTTCAGAACCTAAAAACAACTCAATTAAAGAACTAAGTTCCATGGTATTTTTACTTTCTTACCTCTCTAGCTTATTTATAATCTAATAATTACAATTTTTCTTTTATCGGAGAACTGAGATATTTTCTTAATTTAATAACCAATTCAATTTCTCCCACAGGAATATTGAGCTTTGGAGCAATATCTATAGCATTAAATCCCTGGTTCACAAGTATTAGAATTTTATCAATTGCAGACTGATCCAATTTTTGTTCTCTTATTTTCTCTTCCAGAAAACCGAGTCTCTCAGAAGATTTCTCTGCTTCATTTATAAGTTTTTTTAAAGCCCTTTGCTTCAATGTTAATTCATCAGAAATATTTTTTGTTAAATTTTCACCTTTTTCAATAAATTCAGGAAAATAACTACTTATAATTGAAAGGTTCGTCAGTTTTTTTTCTATTAATTTCATCCTTCTTCTTAAATCTAGATTACTATTATATATAAAGAGAAATAAGAAAATAATAACTATAAGTTCAATAATAACATGAATTATCATTTTCCGTTCAGCATCTCTTTGACTGCATTTTTTATTGATTCAGCTTCTTCAGTTATTTCGAAAGTTAATCTTTCTACATCAATTTTCTTTTTAATATTCTTTGTGATAACTTTCCACGCTGGATCTTCAATAATGCAGAAAGCAACATTATCCCAGGGGAAACATAGTCCTGAAGCTTTTGAAAACATATTTGAGATTCTTACCAGTGCCGGAGTTAATCCAATAGAGTCTTTTATGCAATGATGTAACTTAATACTCTCAATTATTTCTTGATTAAAATTCCATTTTTCTGCAAGAAAAGTACCAATATCTGCATGATTGACACCAATAACCTCAAGCTCTGCATCAATATCTACCATTCCTTCATTTAACTGCAAAAGAACCATCTTTTTAAATAGATCAGGATAGAACTGATATATTGCAAGTTTTCCAATATCATGCAGTAAACCCCCAAGATAATAATGCTCGTTTTCAGGAAGTTTTAGTTTTTCTGCGATTAAAGTTGAAAAATATGCAGTACTTAGAGAATGCTCCCAGAAAACATTAATATTAAATTCAGGAATATCTCTTTTCTTATTATCAAACATCTTAACTAAAGCTATCTGAAGAATCATATTTTCAAGAGTCTCTGTACCTAGATAAGTAATGGCATTTGTAAGTGTATTTATATCCTGGCTTTTTGCATATAATGCTGAATTTGACAATCTTAAAATTTTAGTGACCATAGCCTGATCTCTGATTATCAGATCTGAAATTTTCTTATTTGATGTAAAAGGATCAGATGAGAGTTTTTTAAATTCTGAATATAATGATGGAATTGATGGAAGCTGTTTATCTCCTGAAAACAATTTTTCTAAGATAGCTTCTTTGTCCATCAGCCTACTATCTCCAGGTAATTATCTATCTCTATTTTAGAATTTTCTACAAGCTCTTCCATTTTATCTGCACTTATCCTGAGAACTGAAAGCTCCTCAAACTCAACTGGAACTTCTTTAAAAGAGAATCCATTAATATGGCTCAACTTATTTGCAAGGCTTATAATTGGCACCATTATGTTATCTCCAGCATACTCCTTCTGATTATGATGATATATTAGAGGTTCAATTATATCATCTGAAAATCGCCAGTTTTTCATTAGCAGGTATCCAACTTCAATATGGGAGAATCCCCATTTTTCTCTTTCAATGTCTACAAAAACTAAATCTTCATTTATATGTTTTTCTACAACTTCTTCGAACTCAGCTGTTCTGTTTTTAAAAAGAACACCTTTACCAATATCATGGAGAAGGCTTGATATAAAGACTTCTTCAACATTTGCTTTTTTTATAGTTTCAGCAATTTTTCTTGCAAAGATTGCTGTAGCAAGTGAATGTTTCCATAGTACCCCCTGTATAAACTTACTTCCCTTCGAACTATATAAGTTTTTAGTAAGATATGACATAAGTATAGATTTTGTTGTATTATATCCCATTAGATTAATTGCATAACTAACAGTACTAACTTCCTTTCTAAGTCCATATAAAGCAGAATTTGCCACCTTTAAAATAAAAGCAGTCAAAGACTGATCCATAAGTATCTGCATCTGGATCTTTTTTACAGTTACTGAAGGATCGTTCAACATAGACATTGATTTAAGAATTACAGATGGGATTGGAGGCAATTCTCCAATTTTCCCAACTACCTCTCTTGCTTTTTCCATTACTGATTTCATATTAATCTCTCCTTTTATACATTATTGCTGATGGGAAATGAAGCATCTGGTAATCTTCTGAGACTGAAAAAAGAGATTCAGAATTACCCATAATCAAATAACCATTTTTTGATGTATTATTATAAAAACTTTTTACAACACCTTTTTTTGATTCTTTATCAAAATAAATCAAAACATATCTACAAAAAACAATATCAAAAGGTGTTTTAAGATCTGTTTGTTCAAATTCTATCAAATTTTCCTTCTTAAATAAAAGTTCACCTTTAAATTCGTCTTTAAATTTAAAATTTCCATTCTCTAATTTAGTAAAATACTTAGTAAAATAATTCTTGGGTACAAATCTAACAGCATAATCTGAAAACTCACCCCTTTTGGCTTTTGCAATAACCAAATCTGATATATCTATACCGGTAATACTGAATTTTACTCCTGGAAAATTCTCTCTCATAATAATTGCTAATGAATGTGCTTCCTCTCCAGATGAACACCCGGCACTCAATATATTTATATTTTTTTTTCCACTCTTCAATAATTCTGGAACAATATGGTTTTTTAATGCCTTCAACTGAGGTAAATCTCTAAAAAAGAATGTTTCATTTATAGTTATTATATTAAACAAATTAATTATTTCAGTTCTTAATATTTCTTTTTTAAGTATTTCAAAATATTTATCAAATCGTTCAAAACGAAGTGCTTCCATCCTCTTTAATACTCTTTTTTCAATATAACCTTTACGGGAAACCGGAAAAAACATCCCTGATTTATTATAAATAAAATTCTGCAGTAACTTATATTCATCCAAAGTCAAGTTTTCCTGAATAGCCATGACTACATTTATACCAATAAAACAAAAAAAAATCAATGAAATTATTGAACAAATAATATTATATTTCATATATCTATCTTGACTTTTTTGCTTATTCAAGTTATAAAACTATTTCATGTTTTTGATATTAAAATAAGCGAGGAAAAAATGTGTGGTGTAATTGGAATTTTCGATAATGAAAGTGTTGTTTCAAAATTATATTCTGCTATGCTTACGATTCAGCATAGAGGACAGGATTCAGCAGGGATACTTACTTTTGATGGAACTTTTCATCTTAAAAAAGGAAATGGCTTAATTCGAGATATTTTTGATCAAAAAAACATAAAGAGATTAAAAGGAAATGTAGGAATAGGACACACAAGATATCCGACTGTTGGAGAGGGTTCTGTAGAGGATGCTCAACCATTCTGGATCAATTTTCCATTTGGAATAGCCGGAGCACATAATGGCAATATAACAAATTTTTTTCAATTAAAAAAGGAACTATCTGAGAAATCAAAAAAGATCATTAATTCGAACTGTGACATGGAAGTAGTATTAAACATATTCTCTGAATATTTAGAAAAATATAAAAACAAAAAAATCACTCCTGAAATAATTTTTAATGGAGTAAGATACGTATACAAAAGAGCCAAGGGCAGTTATTCGGTAGTTTTATACATAGCTGGAATTGGAATGCTTGCTTTTCGTGATCCATATGGATTAAGACCACTTCTATTCGGTAAAAAGAACCCGATAACTAAATCTGAAAAGCCTGTTTATGGATTTGCCTCAGAAAGCACATCCCTTAGCGTTATTAATTTTGATACAATTAAAGATGTTAATCCAGGTTCAGCAGTTTTTATAAATGAGGATAAAGAGGTTTTTGAAAAAAAATTATCTCATAAACCACATAGACCATGTATATTCGAATATATATATTTTGCCAGACCGGACTCAAATTTGAATGGAATAAATGTTTATTCATCCAGAGTTGAACTTGGGAATAGACTCGCTAAGAAGATAAAAAAAATGAATTTAGAAATTGATCTGGTATCTCCAGTTCCAGACTCAGCAAGAACAGCTTCTATTGAAATTGCACGGAAGTTAAAACTTAAATATAGAGAGGGACTTGTTAAAAACAGGTATATTGGGAGAACTTTTATAATGCCTGAGAATAATGAGCGAAAAGAATCCATTAACCAAAAACTTAATCCTATCGAAAGTGTTTTTAAAGATAAGAACGTTCTATTGGTTGATGATTCAATTGTTAGAGGAAATACCTCTAAAGCGATTGTTCAGATGGTAAGAAAAGCTGGAGCAAAAAAAATAATTTTTGTATCTTATTCTTCACCACTTACAAATCCATGTTTTTATGGCATTGATATGCAGACAAAAAACGAATTCATTGCCACTGACTCTACAAATGAAGAGATAGCAAAAAAAATTGGAGCCGATAAGGTAATATATCAAGATATCAAAGATATGGAATTAGCAGTTAGATCTCAAAATAGAGATATTAAATCATTTTGTAAAGCATGTTTTACTGGAGACTATCCAACTGGTGATATCACTGAAGATATGCTTGAACACATTGAAAGAGACCGTGAAAAAAATGTTAAAAATAAAGAGAAGAAAACTATACCCAGTTAATGAATAACAAAAAATTATTTTCAGGAAATTTGCAGGAAGATGATTTTTTAAAAGTTCTTTTCAGATTACATTCAGAAAAATTAACGGGAACATTAATAATAGAAAAATCAGCAGAATCTTTTAATATCTTTTTAAAGAATGGAATCATAATATTTGCAAATTCCAATTCTAAAACGAATAGACTTGGAGAATTCCTATTAGGAAAAAAAATAATTAGTGAAACTGATTTTAATAACACAACTAAGTATTCTCAAGAGAATGAAAAAAGATTCGGAAGATCTCTTCTCGAGCTTAAAATCATAGATAATGATTGCTTATGGGAAAATGTGCAAGAGCATTTAAAGTCCTTAATTTTCTCTTTTTTTGCTGATAATACTGGAAAATACAGCTTTTTTACTGACACGAGACTACCAGAAGAAAACATAACCTTAGATATAAATATTTTACAATTAATGGTTAAAGGCTCAAGAATCAGAATTGGTGAAAAATTTATAGAAGAAAAATTAGCTGCAACTGTTGACGTATATCCTTTAAGTTATTTAAATCTGGATGAGCTGAATCTTAAACCCTACGAAATTCATATTCTGAAACTAATAAAAAAGGATCAGATAGTAAAAAGCATAATAAATAATAGTGAACTATTAAGATTTGACACTCTCAAATTAATAGACCTTTTCCTTACTATGAAAATTATAACAAATAATAAAGAACTTGGAACAGAAGGAGATTTAAAAAAAGCAAAAAAACAAAAAAAATTTGTTAATGAAAATGAAAAGATTTCTGGTGCTACTTCATTTGTGTCTTTTGCAGAAGCATTAAAATTTTATAATAATAAATATGAATTAATATATAAAGTGTTTTCCAAAGAAATAGGTCCAATTGCCCTTTCAATTTTGCAAAAGAGCATTACTGATATATCTGAAAACCTACCAATTTATCTACAAAAAATAAAATGGAATGGCAATGGAACAATTCAGGAAGAATCTTTACTTAAATCAGTCTATCATAAAGATTTTCAAGAAAACATCAAAGAATTCTTAACCGGGCTTGAAGAAATCTTATATGCTGGCATTTATACAATACGAAAAAATATAAGCCCGGAAAAAGAACAAACTATTTTAAAATGGATAAACAGACCCGTAAAATAGTATTATTCAAAAAACAAATAAAATTTTTGATCGTGTTCTTTGTATTATTTTTGATATTTGTTCTTTTTAAATTAATATTATGAGTAAAAAACATATCATACAGGTTTTTGGTCCAACAGGTGTTGGAAAAAGTAGTATCTCGGTTAAAATTGCTAAGCTTTTTAATTGTGAGATCATCTCTGCAGACTCAATGCAGGTTTACAAAGAGTTTAATATTGGAACTGATAAGATAACAGTAAATAAAATGGAGGGCATTAAACACCATCTAATTGATTTTATTACAGATTGTTCTCAGTTTAATGCATCAAAATTCCTTGATTTATCTTTTCAAAAATCTGAAGAAATTTTAAAAAAAGGAAAATTACCTCTATTATGTGGTGGGACCCCTTTTTATCATAGAGTTGTAAAAAATGGTATTTTTCCAGAAAAAGAAAATGAAAAAGATATAAGAGAAGAATTAAAAAATAAAATTGAACTGGAGGGTTCAGAAATATATTGGAAAAAACTTAATAAACTAGACCCATTATATGCAAAAAAGATAAGTAAGAATGATAAAATCAGAATTGTAAGAGCTCTTGAAATTTATCAAGTAAATAAAATAATTCCTTCAGAGATATTTAAGCTTACAAAAACACCATTTAACAACTATAACTTCATAAGAATTGGACTTAATATGGACCGTAAAGAACTATATAACAGAATAAATAGAAGAGTTGATGAAATGATTGATAATGGACTTATAGATGAAGTTAAATATCTAAAAAACAAATACAATTTAAAATGTCCCCCATTTAATTCTCTTGGTTATAAGGAATCATTGATGATTTTAAATAATGAAGTTGACCTTAAAACAGGAATTGAACTAATTAAACAACATTCAAGAAATTATGCAAAACGGCAACTCTCCTGGTTTAGAGGCGAAAAAGAAGTAGAATGGTTTGAACCAAATGAGATTGATTCAGTAATTAAATATATCAGTAATAAGTTAAAAAATAAGAATATATGTTTGACATAAATTGGTAAAACTGTTATATTAAAACATAAATAATACGACATATTTTTTTGGAGGACTTATGAAAAAAACAATTATTTTCACAATCATTTTATCTTTTTTAGCTTCATCAATCTTACTTTATTCAGGAAATAAAGCTCGAAGCAAGTTATACATGTCTGCATTAATGGAAAAAGATCAGGTTAAAAAATTTCAAAAACTTGAAGAATATTTTACAAAATACACAAAAAAAGGGAAAAAGAAAAAATATGTTACTGCAACATTATATATTCAATTAGTTAATACATCACTTACTGCGAAAAAATATGATAAAACACTTTTTTATTCCGAGCTAGCACTTAAAAGCAAGAAACTTTCAATTATTGATAAACTTGATGTAAAAATGTCACTTGTTAAATACTATGGTTTTGTTAAGAAAGATACTGCAAATATGGAAAAAATTATTAATGAGATTAAGTCTTATGAAAAAAAAGATTCACTCCCTAATTTTAAAAATAGATATATTGCCCAGATTCAAAAAATCCAAGTCGCACTATCTGCTTCTGATACAAAAACAGCTGATTCAACAAAGGCTGCAATGTTAAAGGCTTTTCAGGTTTTTGAAAATAAAGCAACCAGCCAGAATGCTAAACTTATCTTCTTTTTCGCAAAAAAACTCTATGACGAATTTGACTCTGCAGATGATGCATTTTTAGGTCTCGAAAAAATATGCTCATCGGAGAAAGCTGAAATCAAATATATCGATTTACTTGCAAGATGGTATAAAAACGATGACATTTATGAAAAAGCATCTATATATCAAATTAGATCATATAAAATAAAACCAGACTCAAGGAAGGCCTATGAAATAGGAAAAACCCTTACTGAAATTGATATTGATAAAGCAATGGCATATTATGCAGAAAGCTTCGTAAGAAATACTGACAATATAATTGCAGAAAAAAGTAAAGAAAAACTTGAAAAACTATTTAAGGAAGAGAAGGCCGAAGATTTAACTGAAGAAGAGTTTACAACAGAAATAGAAAAAATCATTGAAGATGCAAAAAACCGTATAAAAGAACAGAATTAGTATTGACTTAAATACGATTTTGTTTTAAAATATACAATAATGCCGGGATAGCTCAGTCGGTAGAGCGAGGGACTGAAAATCCCTGCGTCGGTGGTTCAACTCCGCCTCCCGGCATTTTTTTTACCATCAAATTTTTTAAATAATCGAATCAAATAATCACATCAAATGAATTAATTAATTTCACAAATTAGAGATTAATTAAGAGTACTGTTCAACCTCTTCTTATATTTATTGGTTCCCTGCCTTTTATTTTAATAAAACCTACAAAATTATATATCTTTTATTTTTAATATGTTACTATTTCAATATGTTAATAACTAATTTGAGTTTTGAACATTTTACAAAATTTTCCAAAAGGATTTCAATAAGTTTTCCACATATTTTCCTACAAAATTCAGAAAATGTGACACATTATAGGTTTACTAAGAGCTTAATCGAAAAACGGTTATACTATCATTTTTTTTATATAATAAATATATAATTTTAAAGAGAGGAAAAATGAGACACTTTTTCATTATCATGATTTTAACTATTTCTGTTGGAACAATAAGTCTTGCACAGAGTACATTGACAGGAAATATCAGCGATAGTGAAGAAGGCTTTCGCCTTGCTGGAGTTAAAGTTACTATAAAAGGTACAAGAATCAGTACTATAACTGATTCTGAAGGAAGGTATATAATCCTTGTTCCAGAAAACAAAAAGACAGTAATTTTTCAAAAGGAAGGTTATCAGGTACAAGAGGTGAAAATTGATAAAAATATTATAAATATTGTAATGACTGCCAGAGATGTATACATATTTGCTTTATCACTCGAAGATTTGATGAATATTAAAGTTAAAACAGCTACCAAAAGCGATGTAAAACTATCTGAAGCTCCAGCAATAGTTTCAGTTATCACACGTAAAGATATTGAAGCAAAAGGGTTTACAACAGTAACAGAAGCTCTTACTTCTATAGGCAGTGTAAATTCAATTGAAACCTATTGGGGTTATAACCAAGTCTTTTTCAGAGGAATGTATTCAACCTTGTATAACGATAAGTCATTAGTCCTTGTCAATGGACACCCTTTATGGGATGCTATAAACGGATCGTTCTATATTGAAACATTCCCGATAGAAGCAATCGAAAGAATTGAAGTAATAAGGGGACCAGGTTCAACACTTTATGGAACAAATGCATATGCCGGAGTAATTAATATCATCACTAAGCCAACTGAAAATGAGAACGTTCAATCATCAGCTTATTTCAGAAGTGGAGGTTTTAGAGATATTGATGCATCTGTTGTTTTAAACCACACAGCTAAAGACATATCTTTTAACTGGGTGCTTCAAGGAAAATACAGCGATGGATATAATTTTACTTTGCCAGAGGTAGAAGGTGGCAGAGTAGATGTTCCTTACAATCATATAAACAATTTTGTGTCGTCTTTTCTAAATATTTCTTATAAAAGATTGTCAATCGAAAGCTATAGTTTCTTTCAGGAAAAAGCTAAAATTGATTCAGCGCCTTTTGCATGGGGTTCATTGAACCAAACCAGAAATGAATTTCGTTTTTACTTTTATGGATTAACATATGATATTCTTAAAAACGATAAATGGGATGTTAGTATTAGGGGATCGTATAACACAATGTTCAGAAAATTCTATTCAAGATACGCACTAAATCATGGAAGATATGAATCTGATGGCTATCGCGCAGATGCTGAACTAAATGCTGGATATAAGATTAATGATAATATTTCATTGCTGGCCGGTGCTTTATACGAATATGTAAATGCTGATTATTATAATTTCATTGATATGAATACAGATAAGATAATTGCATACGGTTTTGGAAAAAAGGCATATTCCGATTTTATTTTAAGTAGTTTTCTTCAAAGCGAAATAAAACTTGGAAAACGAATAAACCTTATTGCTGGTATTCGGTTTAGTTATAATGAGCATTATAAAAACATTTTCACTCCCCGTGGGGGTATAGTTTTTAAAGCTACCAAAAACTTAAACATCAAAGCTTTATATGGAAATGCATTCAGGGTCCCAAACCTTTTTGAAAAATATTGGGCTTTTGGAACAACATTCGGTACAGAAAACTTAGACCCTGAGATAATTAACTCATATGAGTTTTCTGTTGATTATACAAAGAGCAAAATAAGTGCAAAGGTAAATTATTTTTACAATATTGCCAAAGATTTGATTGGAAGAGAATTACAGGCTGACAATACAACTAAGTATGTTAATTTCTCAGGTGAGTCAGTAACACAAGGTGTTGAAACGGAATTAAGATATAAAGATGACAAATTTGATGCTTATTTTAATGGCGCTTATTTATTACCACATAATAAAGATGAAAATGAAATAAACTATATACCACAACTCATGTTTTCAACAGGGATTGGGTATGTTCTTAATAAATTATCAACCCACATATCGCTAAATTATACGCAGGAAGTAACAAATACCGTTGCTACTATTGATGAGAAAATTGATGCCCTTTATCTAATAAATGCAAAAATTGGGTATAAACTAACTCGAAATATTACTTTGTCATTACTTGGAAAGAATCTTACAAATCAGGAAGTTTGGGCGCCTGAATTTATACGGCAAAATATCATCAAACTTCCAAATGGATATGGGCGAACAATTATGCTTGAAATAAGAGCTATTTTCAATCTTGGTGGAATAAAAAAATAAAATAGCATATCTTAACTTTTTCTCTACCAGATTCATACTCACAGCTATATATAGTATTATCGATTTTAATTTGAGTGGATCAAAAGATGTGGGTAATTGAAAGGTTAATTAATCGCTTACTATATAATCGTCTGGAATTTATGATTTTGTTTTTTTTTTCTTCTTTTTTACAGAAAACCCAAACTTTCCAATTTGCTTTCCAGTCTCAAAATATTTACCATGGCTATAGCAAATTAGATTTGCTCTAGCAAGGTCGAATTCACCCGTCTTCTCATTAAGATATTTTTCAGATGCATGAACAGCAATAATTTCGGAAATGAATAAATGATGAGAACCAAGTTTTTTGATTTCAACTACCCTGCATTCAATATTAACAGGAGATTCAGCTATCATTGGCGCATCTATATTTGGAGCAGGTATGGGCGTTAATTTCATCTCTTCGAATTTATTAACATCCCTTCCTGATTTTACCCCGCACCAGTCAGTAGCATAAGCCAATTTTTTGGTTGTAAGATTTATACAAAATTCTTTAGTTTTACAAATTAGATCATATGAATGCCTTTCCGGTCTAACAGAGATATAACACATTGCAGGATCAGTACATAAAATTCCAGTCCAGGAGATCGTAATAATATTATATTCACTTTTTATATCACCACATGAGACCATTACTGCAGGCAAAGGATATACCATAGTTCCAGGTTTCCAGGTTACTTTTTCAAATAAATCTTCTTCTTGTTTATCTTTTTTTTTTATGAATTCTTGTTTCTGTTCCTTAAGCTTATTGCTTTGTTTAGTTCTGTTTTTTACAAAATCAGTTTTTTTCTTTTTCATAATATAATAATACGTAATAAACTTGAATTTTGCAACTCTGGGTTCTATTAAACATTTAGGTGGAATTCTTAAGAGAATAAATGAATTGAGTTATGCCAGATTTTACATTCCACCAAGTTTGACAATAACTCTTGTACTTCAAAGTGTTTTTTTATGAATCAATTCGATCACTTGAAATTAAAAAATCAATTGCCTATAATATATATAATTTTAAATTGCCATGGAGGGTGTGAAGTGAAAATGGGAATAAAATTTACTGTAGACCAAAAAGGTGGATACTATGAGGCTAGGTTTCAAAAAAACTGTTCAGATGAAGAATTATTACCAGATTACAAATCGTTTTGTAATAGAGATGATTGGACGCCCGAACTAAATGAATTACTTGATATATCCAACTTGTCTACTCACGATTTAGGAGCACCAGAAATGTTGAATTTGTCCATATTTCTAAATTCTGTTTGGAAAAAGAATAAAGTCAAACCTAAAATAGCTATCTATATTCCCACGCATTCTAATAAAAATACGTCAATTCTGTTCTATGTTTACTCAGAGTTTTTTGAAAGAGTTCAAATATTTAGAGATAAAATCAAAGCCGTAAGTTGGCTGATTGAAAAATAATTGGGATGTAGATTTCTTGACTGTTTATATTGCTTATTTCAGGTCAAACTGATCTATGGCTGAGATAATTTCTTCACTTTGGAGATCACCTTCTAATCCCCATTGCTTCCACAAGCCATCTTTTTCACCATTAATAAAACTTCCTTCTGATTTTTTTTCACCATTTTTAAACCAGGTGATCCACTTTCCATCTAATACACCATACTTATATGTTGATTCCTCACTTTTATTTCCATTTTTATAGTATCTAGTCCAAATACCATTTGGATCATCATTTACATATTGTCCTATATAACGAATTTGCCCATTTTCATACCAGTTAACCCACTCTCCATTCCTCTTTCCTTCAGTATAAAATTCTTTATATTTAATAACTCCGCTTTTATAATATCGCTCCCAACAGCCAACTTTAATTCCATTAAAATATTTCCCCTCAAAACGCTTTATTCCAGTTTCAAAAAACCCTATCCATTTACCATTAAGCTTTCCATTTAAATATTGTCCAGTAACCATCAGCTTATTATCCGAATACCACCAGGTCCATACCCCTATTCTTTCATTATTTTTAAATTCACCAATATTCCTCTTATTCCCATTTTTATACCAACTAATCCTTTTTCCATTTATTGTGCCTTTTATATATGTACTTTCACTCTGCTCAACCCCATTTTCATACCAATATATCCATATTCCTTCTTTATCTCCTCTGTAATACTGACCTTCATATTGTCGTTCTCCACTTTCATACCACCCCATCCAGAATCCATTTTTTTTGTCCTTAATTGTCTCTCCTTTTGCTTTAATTATCCCGCTTTCATAATATTCAATCAAAATTTCAGATTTTTTATGAATCTCAGCGAAAACTAAGCTGCTAATTACAACAAATATAAAAATGAAATTTTTCATCCTTTTATTCATATAAGAGAAATAGTATAAACATATTTTCATGTCAACAAAAAAATAAAAAATGATTGCAATATGCCATCATAGAAAATTAACGATATAGCAAAATGTGAGAACACATTTTGTTAAAGGCAATGAGGTTTGGAGCAATTCTCTAATCTATAAGAAAGATATCATTCCTGCAACAAAAAGATTCGTTTCTATAACAAATTCAAATCTTGTTCTATTATGAAAAACTTGTTTTTTTAATGCAATTGATAATAAAAATAAATTATATAGAACAGCAATAAAATACTTCCCTTTTTCAATTGGGTAAAATGTAGTTATTATGCCAATA
Organism: uncultured bacterium; assembly: GCA_965371805.1. Taxonomy (GTDB): domain Bacteria; phylum Acidobacteriota; class Aminicenantia; order UBA2199; family UBA2199; genus JAOZTV01. The sequence continues at coordinate 24,163 of CBDUZW010000009.1, forward strand.
ATCATAAATAATAATAGGCTCAGTGGTAATATATATAATAATTTTATTACTTTTTCTTTACTCATTATATTTAATATACTACTGACGCCAGCTAAACGGTCCGTTTGAGCACTCTTCATTTCAAAAAGGATCTGCCTTGTAAACATTAATATAAAAATATAGTATACAGAAAAATAAAATCCATAATTTTGCAAAAAACTATCAGACTTGAATAAACTATCCCATATATCCGGATATGTATATAATAAATACAAACCATTTAGAAGTACTGTAACAGAAAAAGCAAGGACCAGAGATTTCAAAGATAGTAGATCCCATTTCCTAAAAGACATTATTTTTTTTATAACTCCCTGTAAGGGTAAGAAACTTAAATTATATACTCCGCCTAAAATAAGAGAAAAAAGAGTCAATAATAGAATATTATCCCCTAAAGTAAATGCTATATAGAGAATCTCAATAATAGAGAAAATAAATAAGGATAAAAATACATACTTGAAACGGGATATAAATCTATAGCTTCCAGGATTATCAATTTTAAATGAAAAACGGTTTGTAAAACTGTTCATCAAGGACATTGAAAGATAATAAAATGACACAAGTAAGCTTATACTAAAAGAAAAGGGAACATTTAAATTATCAGCAACGGCAAAAGATAGTATAAAAGCTCCAAAAGATGCAACAAGCTTACTATGCAAACTAAAATTTATTATATTCATAAAAACATCTGGAAACAAACTCCGGTTTCTTTTATATATTTCTTCAATAAATTCAGATATTAACCAGTCAGGTGTTGAGGCTCCTGCAGTTATTCCAAGATTTTTAATTCCAGTAAAATCTATTTTATCTAAGTCTTCAATACTTTCAACAAAATAGGCTGTAGTATATTTTGTCGCAATTTCATATAACCTTTTTGTATTTGAGCTGTTTTTTCCACCTATAACAAGTACACAATCGTTCCGCTTTGAAAGTTCCTTTACCTCATTTTGTCTTAATTCTGTTGCTTCACAAATAGTGTTCTCGATTTCTACAATTTTAAATTTTTTTATCAACAATTCACTAATTTCATAAAAAGAATCTTGACCCATTGTTGTCTGAGATACAATAAAAACTTTTTTCAAATTTGGTAATTGTTCAATATCCTGCTTATTATAAACGACAAAACCATTATCTGCATATCCAAGAAGTCCAATAACTTCAGGATGTTCTTTCTTACCGTAGATAATAACGCTATAACCTTTATGTGTCCATTTTTTTATAGAGCTCTGAACTCTTGCAACATCACGACAAGTAAAGTTTTTTAAATTGTTAGATTTTTTTTTTAGTTCTAATCTTCTCTCTGGAGAAACACCATGAGCCCTGATTATTACCATTTTATTTTTTAGATCCTCATTTCCTTTAAGAACTCTTACATTGCTTGATTCCAACATTTTTAACGTTTGGGGATTATGTATCAATTCTCCGTCAGTGTATATAATACTACCGGATTCTCTTGCTAATGTGAATGTTTTATCGATAGCTTCTTTAACACCCCGGCAGAAACCAGCATGTTTTCCAACCTCAATTTTCATGTTATTAGTCAGCTATATAGAAAATTCCAGTAAAGAATAATTTTTTTTTCCTTTCTGAACAAGAACAAATTTATCTTTTATTAAATGCTCTTCTGAAATTAAATAATTTGGATCAACTATCTTGTTTTTATTGATAGAAACTCCATTTCCAGTTATCATTCGCCTGGCTTCACCTTTTGAAGAAAAAATACTCGCTTTTTCTGTAATAAGATCAATGACAGGAATGCCGGCTTTCAATTCATTTAATTTTAAAGAAAAGACAGGAACCCCATCAAATACAGATAAAAAATCCTTCTCTGATAACTTTTTGAGCGATTCATCACTACCCTTACCAAAGAGTAGGCCACTTACTTCAAGCGCAGTATTATAATCCTTTTCAGAGTGAACCATTATCGTAATTTCTTTTGCAAGTTCCTTTTGTAAATATCTTAGATGTGGCGCTTTTTTATGTTCAGCAATTATTTCTTCAATTTTAACCTTATCTAATACAGTAAAAATCTTTATATATTTTTCTGCGTCTTCATCTGAAACATTCACCCAAAATTGAAAAAATTGATAAGGAGTCGTGTATTCCGGGCTAAGCCAGATATTGCCTTTTTCTGTTTTTCCAAATTTCCCACCATCACTCTTTGTAACAAGTGGACAGGTAAATGCAAATGCATCATTTCCTGATTTTCTCCTGATTAACTCTGCGCCGGCAGTAATATTACCCCACTGATCAGAGCCGCCTATTTGTAATTTGCAATTTTTATATTTATTAAGATAAAAGAAATCATAAGCCTGAACTAATTGGTATGAAAACTCTGTAAAAGATAATCCTGCTTCAAGTCTATTCTTGACTGAATCCTTTGCCATCATATAACTCACAGTAAGATGTTTCCCAACGTCTCTTAGGAAATCTAATACATTGAAATCTTTCATCCAGTCATAATTATTGACGACTTCTGCACTATTTTTTTCTTTGCCGTCAAAATCAAGAAATTTACTTAATTGCTTAAAAATTGCATCTTGGTTTTTTTTTAATTCCTGCTCATTTAAAAGATTTCTCTCCTCTGATTTTCCCGAAGGATCTCCAATCATCCCGGTAGCTCCTCCAACAAGTGCTATCGGTTTATGACCAGCATTTTGAAAATGTTTAAGCAACATTATTTGAACAAGGTTTCCAATATGGAGAGAATCTGCTGTTGGGTCAAACCCAATATATGCAGATGTCATTTCTTTATTTAACTGTTCTTCAGTTCCGGGCATGATATTATGGATCATACCCCTCCATTTCAATTCATCAATTAAATTCATATTTACTTTATCTTTATTAAACTAGACTCTGGCCCAATTCAATTGCTTTCATATTCAGATCAACTAGTCCTTTTGGTGCCCATTTTTTTACAAAATTCACCATATTATCATATTCAATGATTCCGGTTAATTTCTGAGTTATCGAAAGAGTTACAACTGAAGTTAATACAATGTTCCCTAACTGTTTAGTGGTTTCATTTATTATCGGGATCTGATATAGATTCCAGTTTTTCGTGTCACCAACATCTTTAACAAGATTACTATCAATTACAACCACTCCATCATCCTTTATTCTGGATTTATATAGATCAAAAGGTTTTTGGAAAGTACAGACAAAAAAGTCAATCGCAGTTGCCTGTGGAAAAAGGACTTTATTATCCGAAATAATAATATCAACTTTAGTTGGACCACCTCGAACAGTGGCTGTATATGTAGGGCTTTCCAGAGCATATTTCCCCTCTTTGTGTACAGCAATTTCACATAATAATGCACCTGCTGTAATAATGCCCTGTCCACCGACGGCTCCATATCGTATCTCGTAGCGATTATTCATTATTTGCCCCCTCTATACTTTATAACGTTTTTTTGAGCAGCAAAGGCTTTGCCTCCAGGATTATTCTTTTCGGCTTCCTGAGCAGCAGGAACAATATGCTTATAATATAATTCCGAGTATTCAAGTCTGGATGTATTTTCACAAATAATACCAACCGGATATTTATGATTCCTTTCTTCAGGATCCATTTTATCATATTCTCCTTTTGTTACTGTTCTGCTTTTAATCCATTTTGTCATTGAAATAGGATCTTTCATTTTATTCCGTCTACCAAGATTTACATGACAATTACTTATAACTTCTACAACAGAAAAACCCTTATGAAGAAATGATTTTTTTATAACATCTTTTAAAGGTTTCATTCTATTTACTGTCTCTCTAGCAACAAAAGTAGCATTTGCGCCCATCAGGAGATCAGCAATATTAAATTTTGGTTCAATATTACCATAAGGAGTTGTTTCAGTCTTAAACTTCTGAGGTGTTAAAGGAGAGACCTGGCCTCCAGTCATACCATAGATACCATTATTGATAAGAATCATCTTAATGCCAATATTTCGTCTAGCAGCATGAATTAGATGATTTCCTCCAATAGCACTTGCATCACCATCCCCTGAAATAACAATAACATTTTTATCAGGTCTTGCAAGTTTTATCCCTGTAGCAAAGGTTAATGCCCTTCCATGAGTCGTATGAAGAGTATTGGTATTAAAAAAAGTTGGCATTCTACCCGAACAGCCAATTCCTGAAACAGCGACTATATCATCAGGATCTAATTCTAATTCTGAAAAAGCAGTCGCTATAGCCTTCAGAGTAACACCTATTCCACATCCAGGACACCAGGGCGAAGGAAATGTTCTATATCTTATATATTTTTCATAATCTCTCATTTAAAACTCCTTAATTTTTTCTAATATTTCATTTGGAGTAAAGGGGATGCCATTTGCACGTAATAACGCTTTCTTTTCTACATCATCAGTAGCAACCCTTTCAATCTCATATTTTATTTGACCCATATTCAATTCAACAACAAGTACCTTTTTAATTTTTTTAAACCTTTCTTGTAACTCTCTTTTGGGGAAAGGCCATATAGTTAAGGCCTGGAATAAACCAACTTTTATACCCTGTTCTCTTGCTTCTTCAACTGCTGGGAGAGCAGCTCTAGCTGATACACCAAAACTAAAAATCATTATTTCAGCATCATCCATATAAAACTCTTTATATTCAATTATTTCATCAAGAAAGTGATAAATCTTCTGCATTCTTAATTTTTGCATTTTATCAGCATTATCCGGATCAGAACTTGGCCAGCCATGAGCGTCATGTTCAAGTCCATCAATATGGATCGGATATCCTTTAAAGAAGTCAACTCTTGGAGGATTTTCACCGATATTTCTATCATAAATATTAAGATCTTTTATTTCCTTAGTTTTTTCATTATATATTTTAATATCTTTAGTGTCAGGAAGTTCAATATCTTCATGAGCCTTAGCGGTAACTTCATCAAGAAGTATAATAACCGGTGTCCAGAATTTTTCTGCAAGATTAAATGCTCTTACGGTTTCACTAAACAATTCATCTGAAAATGCTGGATAGAGAACTATTATCGGGTGATCTCCATGAGTCCCCCATCTTGCCTGCATAATATCAGCCTGAGCCGGCTTTGTAGGTAGCCCCGTTGATGGCCCACCTCTCATTACATTAACAATAACAAGGGGAATCTCAGCCATAACACCCATTCCAAGGTGCTCCTGCATTAGAGAGAAACCAGGACCACTTGTAGCAGTAAGAACTTTCTTACCGGCTAAGGAGGCTCCAATACAAGCACCCAATGAGGCTATTTCATCTTCCATCTGAATAAAATCATATCCCCTTCTTGGTAACTCTTTAGACATATGCTGTGCTATCTCTGACGATGGAGTTATCGGATAACCTGCAAAAAAGTCACACCCGGCTGCGATTGCAGCTTCTGCAACAATTATATTTCCCTGTAAAACTTTCTTGTTATTCTTTTTTTTATTTTCCATATTTAGACCTATTCCTTTTCATAATTCACAAAAATAGCAAAATCAGGACATCTCATTTCGCACATTTTGCATCCGATACAATAATCAGGTGCATCTACTTTTATTGAGACACCAAATTTGTTCTCAATCGCCTCTGCCAGCAATAATGTACCAGTTGGACAGATATCAACACATAATCCGCAACCCTTGCAATACTCCGGTACTGTTCTTATAATATTATTCTTCGGAGATGGCTTTTTTTTTTTCCGCTTGTCTAATGCCTCTTGGTTGGCATTAAGTTCATGTTTTTCCATTATTCACCTCGATTTATGGATATATTTTTTATAATCAGGTAGTCGTTCACCCAATATGCTGCTTTTTTAGACAAATTAATTTTATTATATTTTTCTATCACAGAAAGTGATATCAGTTTACTACAGGAGTTCTCTAAAATCTCCTTTGATCCCAAACAGATCCTCCAAATTCACAGCGATTAAAAAACGCCGTTTTAATGCGCAATTTTAGCATAAATAACTGCATAATAAAACAGTAAAAATAATTTTTTTTATTTTTCTATCTAAAGTGATATTTGGAAAATTTGAGACATGATTTCTCATGTCCCAACATTAGAATATTTGAATTAAATAAAGAATGAAATTTACATTGATCAAGAATTAACCTGAAATGTTCTGTCATTCTTTTCAAAGAAATTTATAATCTGATTTGCAGCGGCCACACCTGCATTAACATTTGCTTCAAAGGTCTGAGCTCCCATTTTTTTAGGAGTAAAAAACACTCTATCTTTATAATTATTTTCAAGCTCTTCCTTACAATTTGGCGCAATATCCGAAAGATAATTAAAGTCATCTCTATCTTTAAATATTTTTAAAAGGGAATCTTCACATACAACTTCTTTTCTTGCCGTATTAACAAGTCTTGCATTCTGAGGCATAGAATTTAAAAGATCAAAATTTATTGAGCTTTTTGTTTTATCATTAGATGGAATATGAAGCGAAATATATTGACATTTTTTATATAAATCTTCTGCTGATTTAAGAGGTGTAACTCCATCTTTTTTTATAATTTCATCATCAATAAAAGGGTCGAAAGCATAAATTTTCATTCCAAAACCCTTTGCAATCTTTGCAATACATTTTCCAACATTACCATAAGCATGAATTCCAAGTGTTTTTTCTTTGAGTTCTATACCTGCAGATCCATTAAAACCATTTCTTGCATCAGAAATCATCATTCCAATTGCAAGCTCGGCAACTGCATTTGAATTCTGCCCTGGAGTATTCATTACAACTACGTTATTATCTTTTGCAGCTTTTATATCTACATTATCATATCCGGCACCACCTCTTACAATAATTTTTAATTGTTTACCAGCATCCAATACCTCTTTTGTAACTTTGTCACTCCTGATAATAAGAGCATCAGTGTCAGAAACTGCATTCAAAAATTCTCCCTTATCTTGATATTTTTCTAAAAGTGCAAATTCATAACCTGCATTAACTACGATTCCTTTTATCTTGTCAACAGCAGCTTTTGCAAATGGTTTTTCAGTAACTACAGTAATTTTTTTATCAGCCATTATAAATCTCCTTATTTGGTTTGTTATTATTTATTTTATATAATGCGTTTTAATATGTCAACTAAAAAAACATTTGATTTTATTTTTATATTTTTAGGTTCTCTGCCAGAGAACCTATTTATAATACTATTTAATTATTTTCTCGATCCTGTAAAAATTTTTCAGTAGAATCTTTTAACAGTTTGCCACTGTCTTTTATTGGCTTCTCTAAAAACTTAAAAAGTCTTTTCGCTATTTGTCTGATTTCTACAGCTACCTTACTTTCTTCTGAGTAATTCAAGAAAGGGATCTTTGCTCTAATTGAGTTTAAAACATTTTGATTCTGCATTACAAATCCTAAATAGTCTGCTTCAATAGACATAACATTTTCAAGTCCACTATTAAATTGTTTCATAATCTCCATCTCTGAAATTTCCGTTCCCATATTAAAAATTATTCCTGGTCTATAATTTTCACAAATTTTTCTTATTTTTGTAACAGATTCTTCATCTATCAATTGAATCTCATTAATTATAGAATCAATTGTTAAACTATTTTCATCCATAGGTCTCTGAAATATTTCTTTAATTTTTTTTTTTATTCTTTCATTACTCTTTAATTGCCTTCCAATTTTTCTCAATATAGCGTTTTTTAAGAAGGCCAATGCTGAAATAACAGATAGAAAATCCGGTTTTACAACTAGAATACCTCTATTTGCAATATTAAAAAAATCAATTATATTATAAGTAGAACCAGCCCCTAGATCAAGAATTATTATATCAGCATCTAATTTTTCTATATTTTTTATTAATTTATGTTTTTGTAAAAAAGAGATATTTGCCATAAAAGGTGTAATTCCATCGCCGGGAATAAAACTAAGATTATCTATATCAGTTTTAATTACAAATTCATTTAGTTTTTTCCCCTTTGTTTTTACAAATTCACCAATCCCGGGATTATTATTTGATAAGCCAAGAAATGTATGAAGATTAGCACCGCCAATATCAAGATCAATAACAACAACCCTTTGTCCAATTTCTGATAATGCTATAGCAAGGTTTGCTGCAATGAAAGATTTCCCTACTCCTCCCTTACCGCCTGCAATTGAAATAATTTTAGGTTTCTTCTGCATCCTAACCTCCTACTATAAGTCTTTTATAGAAAGATACAGAAAAAATAAAAAAAAATCAAGGATTTTGGAAATAATTAGTTCTAATGACTCTCGTAATATTATCAAAGATCTTCCAAATATGAAGTTCTCATAAATGTCTTTTATTTATTTCTATTTTAAGTTATAATTATTCAATGAAAAAAATAGAATTAAGTATTGTAAATGGTGATAAAATCCATATAGAGAAAGGTACTTCACTCTTAGATATCATAGACAGATTTAAAATTAACAAGAATATTTCAGTGCTTGCCGCCAAGGTAAATAATATGCTTGTTTCTCTAAATTATATACCTGAACAAAATATGATTATCGAACCAGTAACGTTTCTTTCAAAAGAAGGTAAGGAAGTTTATCGAAGAACTACAGCTTTTATACTATATATGGCTGCTGAAGAGTTATATAATAATAGCAGACTTGTTATAAGACATTCATTTGGTGGTGGCTCCTATTATGACTATTATACAGATATCCCCGTTAATCAGGAGATCATTGATTCACTAACCAGTAAAATGAATCAAATAATAAAAGACGACCTGCCTATATGTGAAAAAATTTTTACAAAAAATGAGGCAGTAAAATATTTTAAGAAGAGAGCACAGAGTGATAAAGTAAGGTTGATAGATAGTATAGAGGCAGAGGATATTACTGTTTATGAAGGCAGAAGTTTCTCAAATATAGGACTCTACCCACTAGCAATATCTACAGGTTTTATAAATAATTTTAGACTAAAGACATACCATCCTGGATTTATTCTACAGTTGCCTGAGAAAGAGAATTTTAAACACTACCCAAAAGCAGGACATTATCCAAAACTCTTTAAAATATTCAGAGAGAGTAAAATATGGGGTAAGATCCTGAATGTAAGTAATGTAGGAAGATTAAATCAGATAATCAATAATAATGGAACATCAGAGCTTATAAAGATAGCTGAATCCCTTCATGAAAAAAAAATCGCTCAAATTGCTGATGAGATTACAAAAAAAAGAGATGATGTTAGATTGGTGCTTATATCAGGCCCTTCGGCTGCCGGAAAGACAACCTTTTCAAAGAGATTATCTATAAACTTAAGGGTAAATGGGATAAGACCAATTGCAATATCCATGGACAATTATTTTGTTGACAGAGATAAATGTCCAAAAGATGAATTTGGCGAATATGATTTTGAAGCTGTCGAAGCTATAGATATTGAGTTATTTAATTCTCAATTATCTGAACTGTTAAATGGAAATGAGGTTGGTATTCCAAAGTATGATTTTGAATCCGGCAAGAGTATCTTTAATTTTAAGCAGGTAAGGCTTGAAGATGACCAGATTCTTATAGTTGAAGGAATTCACGGGTTAAACAGTAAACTTACATCTTCAATTCCTGATAAAAACAAATTAAAAGTATATATATCTGCTCTAACCCAGTTATCTATTGATGACCATAATAGAATCCCCACTACTGACACAAGAATATTAAGAAGAATGATCAGAGACAGAAACTATAGAAACTATTCCGCATCAGAAACCCTTTCAAGGTTCACTTCAGTAATAAGGGGAGAAGAAAAACACATTTTTCCATTTCAGGAAAGTGCTGACATTATGTTCAATTCATCTCTGGTTTATGAGCTTGCGCTTTTAAAGGATTTTGCAATTCCAATTTTGTCAGAGATTAAAGAGACAGATAAAACATATACTGAAGCACAGAGATTACTAAAATTTCTTAAACTATTCAGATCAGTACCTGCATCAGAAATTCCCCCTACCTCAATTCTTAGAGAATTTATTGGTGGATCTAGTTTTAAATATTAGGAGCAATTATGAAAGAAAACAAAATCAATTTTATAGAAAGATATGAAGAATGGATAAATAACGATTTCTTTGATCAGGAAACTACAGAGGAACTTGAAAAAATCAAAGATGATGCTAAAGAGATAGAAGATCGATTTTATCAGGATCTAAATTTTGGTACAGCTGGATTGCGTGGAAAGATTGGTGCCGGCACAAATAGAATGAATAAATATATCGTATCAAGGGCAACTCAGGGGCTTTCAGAAGTAATTAAGAAAGAGGGTAAGAAAGCCATGGATATGGGTGTCGTAATCGCTTATGATAACAGACATTTCTCACCTGAATTTGCAAAAACAGCTGCATTAACTCTTTGCGCAAATGGTATTAAAACCTATCTTTTTGAAAGTTTGAGAAGTACACCTGAACTTTCCTATGCAGTAAGAAAACTGAAAACAATTTCAGGCATAGTCGTTACAGCCAGTCATAATCCAAAGGAGTATAATGGGTATAAGGTCTATTGGGAAGAAGGTTCACAGATACTCTCTAAAACAGCAAATGAGATAACAAATGAAATTCTCTCAATATCTGATTACTCATCAATCCCCGTGATCTCTGAAAAAGAAGCAATAGAGAAAAACTTATTAATTATGGTTGGAGAAAAACTTGATAATGCATATATGAAGGATCTAAAAAGCCTGAGTCTAAGAGACTCGGGAATTGATAAGAGTATTAACATAGTATATACCCCACTCAACGGAGCAGGAAATGTCCCTGTAAGAAGGATACTTAGAGAGAGAGGATTTACTAATGTATTTGTTGTAAAAGAACAGGAAAATCCTGATCCTGATTTCACTACTGTAAGATTTCCAAATCCGGAAGATATAAGAGCATTTGAGTATTCAGAAAAACTCGGTAAAAAAGTTGATGCGGATATTCTAATTGCAACTGACCCGGACAGTGATAGACTGGCCGTTGAAATTAAAAATAAAAATGGTGGCTATACCCCTTTAAACGGGAATCAAACAGGTGTTCTCTTAACAGAGTATGTCCTGTCAACAATGAATGAATTGAATACTATTCCAGAGAATGGAGCAATTGTAAAAACTATAGTAACCGGAGAATTGAGCAGGGAAATAGCGAAGAGTTTTGGAGTGGAAACTTTTGACACACTCACCGGTTTTAAGAATATCTGTTCATTTCCAAATAAATGGGACTCAACAAAAGAATTTTTCTTCATTTTCGGATTTGAAGAGAGTATAGGATTTCTTGTTGGAGATAAGGTAAGAGATAAGGATGCCGTAAATGCAGCAATGTTTCTCGCTGAAGCTGCTGCATACTATAAAACAAAAAACCTGACACTTCTTGATGTTCTTGATGATATCTATACGAGATATGGTTATTATAAAGAAGAGCTGGTTTTCTTTGTATTGGAAGGTAAGGAAGGACAGGAAAGAATTGGCAGAATGATGACAGAATATAGAAATATATTTCCTAAATCTATTGAAAACTCAGAATTGCTGACATATATTGATTATAATACAAGAATATCCAAAGAGATAAAAACAGAAAAAGAGAGTACTCTGGATATTGATAAAACAAATGCCTTAAAGTTCAAATTCGAAAATGGATTATGGTATGCCCTGAGACCATCAGGTACAGAGCCAAAGATCAAACTATATCTTTACAGCAAAGGAAGTTCAGATAAAACTGCATTGGACAATCTCAATAAAATGAAAGAGATAATCCTCGAAAAGCTGAATGCAATAGATTAGTTCTTTATAAAAGTGGAAAACCAAATATTCTTACAGAATTTTCAGTTGCACCCGGAGGAGCGGAATCAAGTGCTTTATTTTACACTCTTAAAGAAACAGTTATTATTTGAAAGAAAACAAATAAGTGTCTCTTAAATAACACAAAATGATAGAAAACTATAGACAATGAAATTACGTATAATATATTGTAAGCAATAAAAGTTGTTTACAATTAATTATAAAGGAGATTGAAAATGAAAAAAACATTAGTTCTAATACTTTTACTAATCTTTGTTATTGTACCAAATCTTAAAGGAATAAAACAAAACCATAACCCTAAAAATTATATTTTAATTTTTGACATTCTGGATTATGATTCAACTTTTCGGAATTCTGTAAAATATTTTTTTACTAAAGTTTTAAAAAAGGGCGACTCTATCTATCTCGTATCCCCTAAAAAATTATATAATCTATCGAAATATTCTGTAAGCGGTATATCAAATAAAATTATAGATGGAACTATTAAGGTATTAAAAAGGGATATTGAAGCCGGTGGGGTTTTGTGGAGAGAGACTACAAATAAAAGAATCTTGAGAGATATAAAAAACACATATGAAGAAAAGATATTGAACTCTGCAAAAATATTTAAAAACTTAGAGGGTGATAATCATTTAGTTATGATCTATCAAATCAGATACACGACTGACACTGGTGATTCAATCTCAAATACTTATAATAGTATGCCTTTAAACGTTGGCAAACAGTATAAAATGAAGTTTGACAGCGACAAAGTTATAACAGTTCTAAATGAAAATAAAATTAAATTTCATTTTTTATATCTTAATGTTGGACAGATGATAGGTACATCTGCTAGAGATGCAACAATTAGTACACCCAGTAGAACTTTCATAACACCCTCAACTGCCATTGGTATTAACACAATTAAAACGAATAATTCATCTGATGTATATAAGGTTTATTTAAATATTGCAAAAAAAAGTAATGGACTTAGCTTAACTACAAAAAAACCAATTTCATTTTTTGAAAAATTAAAAGAATTATAAATGTAATATAAGCCTATACCCTTTTAATAGATTTTCAACTAGGATACTGAATATTATAAAACTGGTCTACTATGAAAATAACTTTCAAAAATAGTCTGACATAAAAAAAAACACTGTTATAATGGCGCTTCCATACATATCTTCTGCACTAACACTCCAGATTGTGCTCAATCTCTCCCTCCGGTCCTCACTCGCTCAGGCATGCTTCGCTCACTGCGGGGCACGCTCCGAAGAAATGTACTCACGCTCATAGTGTATATATTTTCATAGTCTTTGGGTGAGGACTAGTCATCATGATCGGCTGGCACCTTTTTTTCCTCCTTTTTTTCCTTATTTGAATAAAGGTTTAATCCTGATTAATAAAGAATTTGTTTTTATACTTTTGGATAAGTAATTTGTTATTTTTAGTTTAGTTAATACTGATTCAGCCTTATCTTTAGTGAATCTAATAAAATATGGCTCCAGGGTAATTTCTATATCGTAAATAAAGTTCTTTTCCAATTTATAAACAGCATTCCAGGTATGAACTTCGTCATCCTGAAAATATACAGGGACAGGAATTTGTCTAGACTGCCCAGGAGTCAAGACAGCAAACTCATCTGGCACTACATATGGTAAATGTTTAAAATATATAATACCTGTTTGTCTAACTTCTTTTCCATCTTTTTTTAATTTGATTTTAAAGGCAAAGTCAGATTTAGTTATTGAAATAATATCATCCGAAGTATTTTTCACATGGAGCCCTACTGAGCTTCTATTATTTATATCACGTGCTCCCATTAGTCATACTTTTAGTCCATACTGAGTCTCAGTTTCATCAATTACAGAAGTTCCTGTGATTTCAATAGATCTTGAGCAGCCGGTAAGCATAAATATTATTGACAATAAAATCAGTGTTTTTTTAATTGTATTTCCCATATAGAACTCCTTATAGCAGAATCATACCACCTTATATATCACTTTTCAATCAATCTTTACCCTTACTCCTTTTGAATGAGAGGCAAATTCAGGAGCATACATACATTGAATTGAGGTAATTCCATTGGAAAAATCACCACTATGTGTTACCCTGACCGGATATTCAAATACATATGTCCCTTTTCTCAGATAATCAATAAAGAAATTCGTTGATCCGTCTTTTGTACTCTCATAGTATCCAAGACCATCCTGCCACTTATATCGGGATATTACATTTTCAGGTTTAAGGAAATAAAATGGACTGTCCCCTTTTATTCTAAAGAGACAATCCTGGAAAAGCAGCTTGTGTAACTTATATTATGCATTAATTTTTACTATCAGAACCCCAATCTGTTTACCTGCGCCTCAGTTTAGATATTGCTTTACCTTTTTTTGCTATTTTCTGCCAGCGTTCTTTTTCTATTCTGCCTGGTGTTTTATACTCCTTCTGGATTGTAAAATCCAACTCCCTTCTCATTTTCTGATAACTTATGAGTCTTTCCGGTTGAAGAGATCCATTATCTGCTGCTTCAAGAACCTTACAACCGGGTTCATGGCTGTGGTTACAGTTGGCAAAACGGCATAATCCGGCAAACTGATCTATCTCCGGAAATGTCGTCTCAAGTCCTCCATCATCACCCAGTAAAGTTATTTCTCTGGTGCCGGGATTATCTATAATCATCCCTCCTCCCGGTATTTTCAGAAGACTTCGGGTTGATGTTGTATGCATTCCCTTACCCAGACTCCTGCTTAGGGCACCAGTAACTTGTAACTCATCTCCTGCAAGGCGGTTAACCAGAGTTGATTTTCCTGCTCCTGAAGATCCAATCAGGGATATTGTAAAATCCGGGATCAAGTACGTTCTCAATATCTCAAGTGAGTCAGGATCATCAGTAGAGACAATATGTATTGGAACATCTACTGCAATTGTCTCCAATTGTTGTGCATACTGTTCAGGATGTTCATGAAGATCTCCTTTTGTAAGAATAATCACAGGAGAGAGACCGCAATTGTTAACCAGGGTGAGGTATCTCTCAATACGTCGGTGATTAAAGTCTCTATCAAGTCCTGAAACTATAAAAACTCTATCAAGATTTGCTGCGATTATCTGTTCAGTTCTTGGATTTGAATCGGATTTAAATCTTGTACCTGCTGCGCCTCTGGATAGAGTGTTTTTTCTTTTCAGTACATCATGTATAAGAGTATCTTTAAAAAGAACCCAGTCTCCGGTAACTGGATATATTCCATCAGTACGTATGTTAAAACTCCCCGCAGTTGTAACCCTGAGTTCTCTACTTCCATCATTAATGATCTGGCTGTTACGATTTACCTCAATAACTCTGCCTGGGGATAGTTCCTGTTTATCAATATTTTTTAGATTATTATCAAAAAATTCAGTCCACCCTAATTTATTAAGTTGTTGTTTTATGTTTTTATTTATGTTCATTTTTTTTTCTCCTTTTATTTTCTTTTGCAGATTTTGAAATTATAAAAAATTTCTGTAAGAATTTTGATTGGAGTTGTAGACAAAAGAAGACTGAGAAACTTTAATGTATAAAGTTTATTTTTAGTGAAGTACGTTCTGTATCAACAGAAAATAATTGTAAATCAGTAGTTGTTCAGCCCTTTTCGCCAACAACAAATGAGACAATATCCAATGATTTGTTTAACATAAAACTCCTTTTTGTTTAATCTAAAAAGATAACACATAAGATAATTCCAGTCAATTTAAAGTAAAACTACACATTTTAGTAAAGGCAATAAGGCTGATGCGGTATCATACAACCTTATATAACAATTTTTTACTCAATCTTTACCCTTACTCCTTTTGAATGAGAGGCAAATTCAGGGGCATACATACATTGAATTGAGGTAATCCCATTGGAAAAATCGCCACTATGAGTAATCCTTACCGGATACTCAAACACATATGTCCCTTTCCTGAGATAGTCCATGAAGAAATTTGTTGATCCGTCCTTTGTGCTCTCATAGTATCCAAGACCATCCTGCCATTTATATCGGGATATCACATTTTCCGGTTCAAAACCACTCGCTCTCATGTCCTTCATATGTACATACTCCATATCCCTGTCAACCTTCAACACAATCCTTACCTTTACTCTGTCCCCTATCTCAGGTTTTGTTTTCTTTATTGGGATAAGTACCGGCCCGGATTTCTCATTCCGCTCAATAAAAAGCTCCTTTTCAAGTGATAAAGGGGTTTTTGCCGGTGTTATTTTATCCAGATCTTCAAAATACTGCCAGTAAAGGGCACCCCATGCAGCAACCTTATTATTATTTTTCACAGAGATATATCCCATTTCAGGTTTGATTTCTTCTCCGCTCCAGGAAGTTTTAAAATATCCTGTCCCCGCCTCAACCTTTACATCATCCATTTTTAAAGGGTCGACTTTTATATCTGCAATGGTGATATTGGGTAGTTTATTCTCCTTTAACCAGTTATCTCCTTTCAATAATAGAGCATAACAAGCTTCGGCAGTAGCCTTTGTTGTTTTCCAGTCCTGAGTTTGTTTACTCTTTAAAAGCCATGTTTTTAGATCAGTTACAGATTTTTTATCATCTAAGACCTCTAAGAAAGCTTCAATAAGAAGAGCATGCCTTTCTACAGGTGCTCTATACCAATTGTAACTATAAGTTTCCTTCCAGTACATCCCCAATTCTTCTGAATAGACTGCATGTTCTTTTACAGATTTTAATATATCGACCGGTGTTTTTTTATCACCATATCTATGCAGAAACAGTGAAATCATACCCTGCATATACTTATTATAATCAAGCCAGTATTTCACTGACTGTTTTTTATAATACTCAAAAGCCTTTTTAACATTATCTCCAATTTTTAGATCTTTATAATAACTTCTTGCGTATAGATAGTGAATTTGAAGATATCCCAAATGGTTTAAATTCAAATCTAAATCATGTTCGATGAGATATTCATAATCCTCCAGAATTTTCTGATCCAGCCATTTTATTGCTTTTTTTGCCATTCTATCTACTCTGGTTTTTTGGGTTCCTTTTAATACTTTAAGTATATTCATATGGGCAAAGCCACTTATTATATGCTGAGTAATATATCTGCTCTCCCTCATCCCCCGGAACCATGGCCATGCACCTGAAGCCATCTGTCCATCCTCTAGTTTTCTTAAGGCCCGGTCCATTTCATCACCCATCCGGTTCAAATCAAAAAGCAGGGCTATTCTCTTTTTTCTCTGGGTTTCATTTTGTGCATCCATCACCCATGGCGTTTCCTCAAGTAAAAGTGATTTTAACTCCTGGTTTTTTTCAAGCTTTGACAGAAGTTCATCAGAATCTTTTGAGTTTTTCCAGGTTTCAAAAACTTCCTTTATTTCAGGAAGTGTATTCACGATATGCCCTGCAATAGTATTGGCATAGAATCTTGAAAAAGTCTGTTCCATACACTCATATGGATATTCCATCATGTATGGAAGTGCCTGCACTGCATACCATGCAGGATTTGAGGTAAACTCCAGTGTCACTTTATGATGTTTTAAGGTGGATGAGTTTTTTGAATTTATCAATTTTTCAAATTTAAAGTTCTTGCTTTCCTCAGGTTTTACCGGTAGTGGGATTGACTCTGTTACCAGCATTCGATTTTTCAGGATCGGAATTACATTTTCCTCTCCATCACTGTATTTACCGGCTTTCGCAACAATCCTCCAGGTAACAGTATCAAGATCTTCCGGTATTTTCAGACTCCACTTAATTAATGTGCTCTGACCCTTCAATATTTTAAACGGACGCTGACTATTATTAAGTTTAAATTTTATATCAACCGGTTTCATCGTTGAAGAATCAAATAATACAAGCTTTACATCTCCATCAAGATCGGCCTCTGATAAGTTTGTGATCTTTGTTGTAAAGACTATGCTGTCCTTCTCTCTAAAAAACCTGGGTGGATTGGGTACCACCATCAACTCCTTCTGAGTAATAAGTTCATTTTGAATAAATCCGAATTTCAAATCTTTCGTATGGGCAATACCAAGCATTTTCCAACTTGTCAAAGCTTCAGGAATTGTAAAAGAAATAAGAACCTCACCTTTACTATTCGTTTTTAACTGAGGATAGAAGAACGCAGTTTCATTTAGATTGGTCCTGGCTTTGACTTTTGACAGATCGGTTTTTTTTGTTCCAGATCCCTTTTGTTTTGATTCCTCTGCTTCATCAAGAACACTGCCAATGACGCCACCTTCAATTCCCATATCCATTTTATCCCTTTCCAATAGAGGTGCTTTCCCTGTGACAACTATTTTTTCTTTCATAACAGATATTGATGCATTTGCCATTTCGGCTTTTTTTTTCCCATTTTTATACCGGTAATAATGATAACCCCGGAGATAAAAACCAAAAAAGTTAAGTCTTTTATAACGTTTCGAAAGTACACCGGGATACCTATAATTCCCTATACTATTTGTATTGATAGAGGAAAAATCATTACTGTTACTCCATCCATTTCTAAAGTAATGAGATGGAAAGATATTAAGGTGCCAATTATTCTTCCTGAAACTGTCCAGTGAACCATCATAAAGTGTGGCAGCCATCTCAGAAATATATTTTTCACCATCTTTACCTTTTATTAATATGCGCCACTCCTCTTTTTGTCCAGGCAGAAGTTTATTACGGAACGTTTCAAAAGAAAGATCAAGTTTTTTATTTGTCCAGGGAACATATATTGTTGAACTATGCCGGTATATACGATTGTGTTTTATAAAGAATAAATTAAAATTCAGATTCCCTCTATGTTTTTCCAGTATGGGAATTTTTATAATTTTCTGCCGGTTGTCCAGATTTATAAATTTTCTACTTATAATATCCCCGCGATACTCAGTTTCAAAAACTACTTTAACTTTTTTTTCAGAGGACCCTATGATAATTTCTGCCATTTGTCCAGGCTCTACCGACTGGTTTGGTAATAAATACCAATCAATAATTGGATAAGGAGGTTTAATATCCAATTTTGAATAGAGCGTAAAGTACTTCATTTCCTTTATATCATTTCCATATTTATCAATAGAATTCAATTCAATCAAATACTTCCCAGATCTCCATTTTTTTATACCGGCAAATGAATAAACCTTACTCTTATCAGTACTGAATTCAGCTGTATACTTTTTTTTACTCTTTTTCCATTTACTGATATTATTCTCATCTTCATAAATATCATTCGGAAAGAGTTTATTAAACTTATTTTTTTTTAATAGGAATTTATCAGGTTTTACCCATATTCTCTTTCTAAAAGCGCTATTTGGATTTCCTAATCTATATATAGAGAAATCACCTTTGGATTTTATAAATTCTCCGGACAGATTCGTAGAGTTAATTGTAAATTTTAAAAAATCTTTTGCTTTGTCCCAGTTTTGTGGAAATGACAAATTCAACTTAAGTCCTGTATAACCAATATTAAGTGTTTTAGAAGAACTCCTGGTCTCTCCATTCAGATCTGTCACATCTGCATAAACAGTATAATTAAATGCAGTATACTTATTTTTACTTAACATAGGATCAGGAACCGCAGTGAAGCTGACCCGGAACTCTCCATTTTCATCTGTTTTGGTAAATCCCTGCTTAATCTCCACATTATTGGAAGGAGGCGTATAGTTCCAGTAATACCATCGATAAGGATAGTAGTTATTCCGTACCATCCTGTATTTTACCTTCGCTCCATCAATTTTATAGCCGGAAAAAGCCTTTGCAATACCGGTTACAATAACTTTGTCACCGACCCTGTACATTTCAATATTTTTCTTAAACTCTACCTTGAATTTAGGTCTTTTATACTCCTCAACTGAAAAATAATGCCGGTAGGATCCAGTTTGAATATGCATATTTCCATTTAACCGCCCCATGGGGATCTTGAAACTTCCATGAAATGTGCCAAAACGATTGGTTTTTAAAGACAGGGTATCAATTTTTTGATTATTAACATCATAAAATGTAACATTTGAATGATACTCCGGCAGAATTTCTGTTTTTTCTCCATTCTTATTATCAACTTTGATAGCGATTCCCTTAAAATATACCGTCTGACCCGGCCGGTAAATGGCTCTATCAGTAAAAAAGAATGTTCTATTTATCACTCTATGCCATTTATATGGACGATAATTATTAAAATTACGTTTAGTAATATATAAATCATTGAGATATTTAAATTCCAGGAAAAAATAATTCTGTTTTATTTTATGAAAGGGTATATTAAGATATCCGTTTTTATTACTTCTATATATATTACCTTTTTTCAATTCATATTTCCTCAGTATGCTATTATAGACATTATTCCAAACCTGTGCCCGGGTGCCACTTAATGCCTGACTGGTATCTCTATTAATAATAAAAAACTCTAATCCTTTTCCCAATCTTTTACGGAATGTATAGGCAATATTTGAAGATCTCAGAAATGTATAGGCAATAATGCCTTTATCAGCTTCAAAATTCTTATTTTTTGAAATTATAAAAAAGTATAATCCTGACTTTAAACCTTCAACCTTGAATTCTGTAGAATGGGATTGATAATCAGCATCTGGTGGCGTATCAATACTCCAGGTTCTAATGAAATCCTTTTTAAGAAAATGTTTAATTATGTTTTTACCGCTTTTTCGGTTTAGTTCTTTCTCTACCATTCTATTGGTTTTAATTATGCGAAAATATACTTTATTTATGTTCCGGTACTTCAATAATCCCAGGAATGGCTTTTGGGGTATAACCACCTGTTCAAAAGAAAGATTAAGTTTTTCTGCTTTAATTGAATTAATTAGATTTTTTGAATTACTTGCCCCATATGTACCGGGATGTTCTGAAATGATTACCCTGCAAAGATCCAATGCTTTTTTTTTGGACCATTTATATTGCTCAGATATCCCCGGTTTATAGAGATCTCCATTTGCATTATATATTCCGGCTATTTCATATGCTGCTTCTGCCACAATTTCTTTATCCTTATATTTTTCTTTGATTTTTTCCAATGATTCTAAATATAATGCTTTCCTGTTTTCAAAACTGCCTTTTTGATAGACCGTTTTTAACCTTTTAAAATCCACATCCATATATGCGGCCGGATTATTATCCCTGGAATGGAATATCATTAAATCCTGCAGATATTTTATTCCATAATAATTAAATGAAAGGGGATCTATTTTCGAGATTTTCATTTTTATAAATTTATTATTTTCTGAGAAAAATTCACTGCTGTCTATTGAAAAAGAATCAACCGGTTTTGTAATCCCCGCTTCATTATTTGTAAAAAAATCAATCGCCCTATGGGCCAGGAAATCATAAAGAGTCGGACGGAGTTTACTGAATTGATTGCCCTTATAAAGGATCTTGTCAATAAACTTCGTACCTGTTTTTTTTAATACATCCGTTTCCTTGAGGGAATTTTTATAGTGCCTGACAACCTCGCTGACTATCTTATTCAGATCCCAGGTTCTCATATCATTAAGTTTAAATTTCTTTGTTTTACTTCTATTTAAAAACCGGTATCTATTTCTTCTATAAAAATTCCAGTACATTTCAGCGGTAATTGAGTGGATAAGCTGTTTTACAGGCGCCTTACTCTCTTTAATCAGCAAAGAGAGATCTTTCTGTATTTTAACGAGCGTTTCCTCTTCAACTTTCTGCATATAATTAAACTTATAGAATAGGGATTTCAACATCTCTCCAATATTATTTTCCTCTTTAGATTGTAAATAGATTTTTTCAACTACCTTCAATGAGGATTTTATCAATCCTTTCGTAAGGAATTGTTGTGATTCCGCCCATAGTTTTTCATAATTTTTTAATGGTTGATCATTACTCTTAACTGCAATTAAATTTGAACTTTCAGATTCACAACCAAATTGGAAAAAAATAATAATACCTATAAATAATAAAGATAAAACACTTAACTTTTTCATTTCTATTCTCCTTTCATCATCCAAATTATGCTAATTAAAAATTTATCACATAACAAATTTATAAACAATATCTGATGCATATTTAATCTGTCGGACAAAAAAATATTTTTCCCATATTTTTTACTAAAACAATAATATTGAAAAGAGAGCAACTTAAATATGATATAATAATAACTCAAATTGAAAAAATAGATTAAAGGAGTTTTAAATGAAACAAATGATGTTTATTTTTCTTATATTGTTATCCTGTTATTTTTCATTTCCTCAAAAAACAAAAACTAAGGTTTTGGATATAGAAAAAACTCTATTTGTTTATTCAACAGAGGGTAACGGATTGCCTTGTATAGTCTTTTCGGGTTCTGAAAATATTGGAAGCAGATTATATCCTGAACAATTTAAAAAAAACATTATGCTTATTCATGCAGATCCGAAAAATATTACACCTGAACAATTAAAAAAAATGACCCTCAATACAATTATAGATGAGATAGATAGGGTGAGAAAAGCAATGGGATTAAAAAAAATTGGTTTAATGGGACATTCAATGTTCGGATTACTCCCATTTGAGTATGCACTTAAATACCCGAAACAAACTTTGTTTATAATTTCAACTGGATCAACCCCTTATATAAATAATAAGTATTTTCTGGCATCTCAAAAATACTGGAAAGATAAAGCGTCTGAAAAAAGGAAAAACATTCATAAAAACAATCTATTGGGATTAAAAAAGAATAGCTCCAAAACACAGACTCCTGGAAAAAAATTTATTAATAGGTATCTTGCCGATATTCCTATGAGGTTTTATGATCCTGATTATGATATGACAGAAATATGGAAAGATGTAAAATTGAATATTCCTTTTGCATACTATTTCTGGGGTAAATTAATGAAAGACTTTGATAATACAAGTAATTATAAAAAAATCAGAACACCGATTTTAGTGATGTCCGGAAAATATGATTTTGGAGCTCCCTATTTTTTATGGGAACCATTTAAAAAAATTATCCCTGATTTTACTTTTTATTATTTCCGGAAGGCAGGCCATAACCCTATGCTGGAAAGACCCGGTAAATTTACAAAGATAATAAGAAGCTGGATAAACAAAAAAATTAAAGGACCACAGTAAAGTTTTTAACTTCGAGAAACTTAATGCCAAGCCAGTTACTATCAAATATAATTTTTGTCCAGAATAATGTATAGAATAATATATTATTTTATCTACTTTTTTTTATGTAAATTATTAATATAAACTACGTATGTTTCAAGTTCATTGTTGAGTAAAAATTTTCCTTATCTTTTTCATTGCTTATTATTTTCCCTGGTTTACTAAAAACCGGCCTAGCACCTTTTTCTTTAACTCCTGGTTGATAATTTTTATTTTAAGCGTTATAATGGATTAATTTGTTTTATTGAAGAAATATTAATATAAAAACTGGAGAAAAAATGGATAAGAAAATAATAAATGATTTTTTAAACAGGATCGAACTCTTCAAAGGTTTAACACCTGATGAGTTCGAACTTTTATCAGAAAATATCAAGATTCGAAATATTGCTTCAGGTGATCTGCTTTTTACAGAAAACACCAGACGTACAGGGATATTTATGATCTATGATGGAGAGGTGAAGTTATTTAAAAAAACCGTGTTTGGTGATGAAAAACATCTTGCTGTTTTTGGAAAATATGATTTTATCGGTGAAGGGTCACTAATGGAGGACTCACCTCACTCAACTTCTGCTCGAGCAAGCTCAGAAACAACCGCATTTATCATTGAGACGAAATTTTTTAATGAGAATGGTGCAATTGCAGTTAAGGTTCTCTCACATGTGTCAAAGGTTATCTCAAGGCGGCTGCGTCAGACCGCTTCAAGGGTTGTAAATACCGCCGTTCAATATGAATCCGGTAGAACAAGATCAGAGCATGATCTGCTGGGTGACAGGGAAGTTCCACATGAGCATTATTATGGTGTTCAGACACTCAGGGCCCTGGAAAACTTCAATATTTCCGGTGTTCCCCTGAACTTTTATCCACAATTGATCAAGGCACTGGGAATGGTGAAACTGGCGGCTGCAAAGGCCAATTATGATCTGGGGCTGTTTGATAAAACTGTTGCTGATGCGATGATCAAGGCTTGTGAAAGTATTATGAACAACCGCTATCATAACCACTTTGTGGTCGATATGATCCAAGGGGGTGCTGGTACATCAACCAATATGAATGCAAATGAGGTGATTGCCAATATTGCATTGACAAATATGGGATTTGAAAAAGGGAATTATGAACATTGTCACCCCAATAATCATGTCAATCTCTCTCAATCAACAAATGATGCATATCCGACGGCGATTAAGATCGCACTTTATAATAGTAATAAAACTTTAATGGACGTTTTAAAACAGTTGATAAAAGATATGCGTGCGAAGTCAAAGGAATTTGCTCATGTTCTAAAAATGGGAAGAACCCAGCTTCAGGATGCAGTACCGATGACCCTTGGACAGACCTTTGAAGCCTGGTCAATGACATTGGAAGAGGAAATTCTCAGGTTGGAGGAAAATGCCAAACTTTTTCTCGAGGTCAATATGGGGGCAACTGCCATTGGAACCGGTATAAATGCCGATGTGAAGTACAGCGGTATTGTTATGGAACATTTAAGAGCAGTTTCCGGACTGGATCTGAAATTGGCGGCCAATCTAGTCGAGGCAACACAGGATACCGGGGCTTTTGTGATGTACTCCTCTGCAGTAAAACGGCTTGCGATAAAATTATCAAAGATTTGCAATGATCTTCGTCTTCTCTCATCCGGCCCTAGAGCTGGATTTAACGAAATCAATCTGCCGCCGATGCAGCCGGGATCCTCAATTATGCCGGGGAAGGTTAATCCGGTCATCCCTGAAGTCGTTAATCAGATTGCATTTAAAGTGATTGGAAATGACCTGACCATTACCCTATCTGCTGAAGCGGGTCAACTGGAACTGAATGTCATGGAGCCGGTTATTGTCCAAAGTCTTTTCGAGTCAATGGAAATGCTGAAAAATGGAATGACAACACTTGGGCACCGTTGTATCAGAGGGATTACCGCCAATGAAGAACACTGCCGTTCAATGGTTGAAAACAGTATTGGACTGGTTACAGCGCTGAATCCGGTCCTGGGGTATGAGACATGTTCCGCTCTTGCAAAGAAAGCATTGGCTGAAAATCTGAGTATTTATAAGTTGGTTTTGGAAAAGAGACTTCTATCAAAAAGTGAACTGGATGAAATACTATTGCCAGAGAATATGATCGCCCCAAAGGGTTGATTTTTACTTTTCTTTTTCTATATTATTGTTTAACCATTCTTCCCAATAAATAATATTAAAAAAATAGTGATAAGTTCTTGTTATTATTGCTAACGTTTTTATTATTTCAGCTTTTACAGAGCTAAGTTTTTCCTTTATCAGTCTGTTAATTAATTGCCTTATTACAAATGTGTTTTTTATATATATTTTTAGAGAAGAAGTCGCTTTCCTAAGAATGTATTCGTTTGGATGCTTTAATTTTATTGGACTTGTATATTGGTTTTAAGGGTTTTAATTTACGCTAATTTTGATAGTTTTCTTGGGTTGGTTTATCCTTCTTAATAAGAGAATATCCTTTATCTGTAATCTTGAATATGTTTTGTTCTTTTAAATCTATCCAATTATTCTGGAATGCATATAAAATTCCGCCATTTAAATCATTAAAATTGTCGCTGTAATTTGTCCAATGAGCATTAATACTATTCATCAACAATACCTGCCCTGGCTCTTTATCGAATTTTTCTACAAATATTTTTAAAATATTTATAGCAGCTTCATCAGAATTCATTTACACTCCCCTCATTTATTATAAAGTATATTTGTTAATAAAACAACAATAAAATCAAGTAGTTTTCTAAAACCTAAAAGACAATCCCAAAATCAATAAATAAACTAGCCTGGCACCTTTTTACCCCTTTTTGCCTATACTTGACGTTTTCTGTTTTTGACCCCCGAAACTTTTGCATTATCTGACTTTTGTGTTGTAAATTTCTGCTTGTTTCTTTTTTTGTTTTTTCACACATTTTGTTGGAGAACCTTAAAAATTTTTCAATTTTTGTGATGGTAACTTTACTTTCTTATTGAATATGAGTTAAAATATAAATATGAAGGAATTTAAAAGGCTTAGTATAATCGAACAACTATGATTGAATACAATTTAAAAGACTTTATTGAAACAGTAAACGGAGAATTTATTGATAATATTGGTCCCCATCCATTCAAATACGTTTTAACTGACAGCAGATTATTATCTAATCCTTCAGAATCTGCATTTTTTGCAATATCCGGAAATAACCATGATGGACATAAATACATTAAATATCTATATGAAAAGGGCGTTTGTAATTTTGTAATTGAAGAAAGTTCATATTTCAATTCAGAGTTAAGTAATAATCAGTTCCCAAAAGCAAACTTTCTTATTGTAAATAATGCAATTACTGCTCTTCAGCAATTTGCAATAAAAAAAAGAGATAGTTTTAAGATCCCTGTTATCGGCATAACTGGAAGTAATGGAAAAACAATCATAAAAGAGTGGCTATATCAACTTCTTCATGAAGAGATAAATATTAAAAGGAATCCAAAGAGTTATAATTCTCAAATTGGTGTCCCCCTATCAGTCTGGTTATTAGAAGAAAATACAGAAATAGGCATATTTGAGGCAGGCATTTCAAAACCGGATGAGATGAGGAAATTAGAACCAATTATAAAACCTCAGACTGGAATTTTTATAAATATCAGTGATGCACATCAGGAAAATTTCCTGGATTATGAGCAGAAAATATTAGAAAAACTTAAATTATTTAAAAACACAGAAACCATCATATATTGCAGGGATAATAAATTGATAAGGGATAATATTGAAAAATATTTTTCTCAAAAAAAACTTATCTCATGGTCACGGAATATGGATGGAGATCTGAAAATAAGGAAAATATTAAAAGAGACTGAAGAGACAATAATTATAGGAGAATTTAAAAAGAAAAAAGTAAGAATCCAGATTCCGTTCACTGATGATGCCTCTATCGATAATAGTATTTTCTGCCTCCTCTACCTCTTATCTTTTGGATATAAAATAGATAAAATTAAAAACTCATTTAAAAAATTAACACCTGTTGCAATGCGGCTTGAAATAAAGAATGGAAATAATAACTGTGTTATTATAAATGACAGTTATAATTCCGATCTCGTTTCACTCAATATTGCTCTGGATTTTTTGAATAGCCAGAAAAAACATAAAAAAAAAACTATTATTCTTTCAGATATTCTGCAGAGTAGTCATAATGAAAAGGAACTATATGAAAAAGTAGCAAATATAATTAATGGGAAAAACATCTCAAAGTTCATCGGAATTGGAAAATCAATTTCTAAATATAAAGAACTTATTAATCATGAAAAGTACTTTTTTGATTCCACAGAAGACTTAATAAACTCCATTGCAAAAATTGACTTGAAGGATGAAATTATTCTTTTAAAAGGAGCAAGAGAATTTAAATTTGAGAATATTTCAGACCTGCTGCAGACAAAAATTCATGAAACAGTATTGGAAATAGATTTTGAAGCAATAAACCTTAACTATAATTATTTCAGGTCACTCTTAGATAAGCAGACAAAAATAATGGTTATGGTTAAAGCATTTTCTTATGGAAGCGGGTCCTATGAGATAGCAAACCTTCTTCAATTTAATGGCGTATCTTATCTTGCAGTTGCATATATAGATGAGGGGGTTGAATTAAGACAAGCAGGTATTTCTACTCCAATAATGGTAATGAACCCGAAAATAGAAAATTATGATTTATTAATAGAGTATAAGCTTGAACCGGAAATTTATAATTTTAGAAGCCTTGATCTATTTCTTAAAACAGTAAAAAAAAACAAAATAAAGGAATACCCTGTTCATTTAAAATTGGATACGGGAATGAAAAGACTTGGGTTTGTAAAAGATGAAATTGCAGACCTTACCCGGGTATTGGTCCGGAATAATGATTTAAATATTAGATCTATTTTTTCTCATTTATCTGCCAGCGAAGATAAGCAAAGTGATGATTTTACGAGGAAACAGATAAAAGAGTTTAAAGAACTCAGTTCAAAAATAACTGACCGGTTTAACTATCCAATTCTCCGGCACATTCTTAATTCCGCTGGAATTGAAAGATTTTTAGATTCTCAACTTGATATGGTGAGACTTGGAATAGGCCTGTATGGATTTAGTTCTAATGGATGCAAAGAGTTACAAGGAGTAAGCAGATTAGTAAGTACAATTTCTCAAATTAAAGACATTTGTAAAGAGGACAGGATCGGTTATAATAGGAAGGGCATATTAAAAGATGGATCCAGGATCGCTATAGTTCCAATTGGGTATGCTGATGGTTTAAATAGAGCCTTGGGAAATGGAAATGGATCTTTATATATTGAAAAAACTGAGGTCCCGATAATAGGAAATATATCTATGGACATGTGTGCAATTGATATAAGCGGTTTAGATGTTAGCGAGGGCGATGAGGTCATTATTTTTGAAAATAATGATCATATAAAAAAAATGGCAGAAAAACTTAACACTATCCCATATGAGATCATGACAAACATATCTCAAAGAGTTAAGAGGGTCTACTTTCAATAATGGGAAATAAGAAACCTCAACCGGAAGATTTTTCAGAAGCCAGTATAAAAAAAGCTGTTTTTTCAGAAGCATTACAGCATCCATCAACTCTTTTTTCATTTGCTTTTTCTATATTAAGCGGATTATATATGGGAATGATAGATTTTTCAGAGCCGGCACTTGCTGTGGCAATTGGTTCCGGCGTAATAAGCCTTATCGCTTTTGTATACAATTATTTTCTTAGAGGTGAGAAACTTGCAGAAAAATACACTAAAGATCTTTTAAGAGACAGATTAAAATATAAAGAAGAAAGTGCTGAAAGTATACGGGATAAATGTAAAGAATATATATTTAATGAAGGTATAAAAGCATATAGTGAATTACTTGAAGCTCATACCAGGCTATCAGATTTTTTAAAAGAGAAAGAGAAGAATAAAAAAAGTTTTACCATAAGTAAATTTCGAATATTGGCAGATGAAACATTCTATGGTGGGATATCTTTAATTGGAAAAGGTGCAGAATTATATAATGCGATAAGAAATATGCAGGAAGGAAAGCTTGAAAATGAATTTAATGACTGGACAGATGAATATAATGATAATAAAAGAACAGATAAAAAAGAGCAGGAATTATTAAAGCTAAAGATTGATAACCATGAAAAAAGATTATCTCTTTTGAAAAAAAGAAAGTCATCATTAGTAGAGATTATGGATCAGGTCGAAGTTTTAGAGTCTACCCTTGACTCCACCTATCTTGAGGTACTTGACCTACTCGAGTCTGATACAATTTCTTCAGGAGATAAACTTGTTTCCGGTCTTCAAAAAGCAGTCAGATCAGCTAGAAAAGTCGAGGATAGACTACGGGGAAATAGAGATGATGATGACATCTATAAAGAGAGGGAATAGTCCTAAATTTTTAATCAAAACCTACTTCAATACTCAATATGCTCATTCTAACTGCATAAACCTCAATCATCTTCAATTCAAAATAGTAAAACTATTATTCATTCGATTTAATCGCTTTACTTGTTATAACGATCACCTTGAGCATTTCGTGACAATTTTGATGAAAAATTTAGGAATAGATATTTATTTGCAAAAAACATCTAGTTTAGGTAAAATAAAAATTATTACTTAGGAGGAAAAGATGGCAGAGCCAAAAATTGGTATTTTAAGAGCAATATTCAGATATTTAAGATTTTGGAATTGGAAAAAGGCAAGAGGTATAATCAAAGCAGCAGATGAGCAGTTTACAGGTTCTGTAGATGGCATATCAGCAGCATTTGATATACAGAAAGATAAGATGGTTTCACAATTCACCGGATTAAGAGACGCTATCTCTCAAGTCGAAGCTGTACTTGAAGATAAAAGAAGCAGATTAGAAGATCTAAATGAAGAGGAAAATGAGCTCATTAAGAAAAGAGAGGGTGCCCTGGCTCTAGCTGAAGAGGCAAAAGCTGCTGGAGATGATGCAGAATATGAAAAACATGCACATGCCTTTGAAAGATTTCAGGTTCGGATTGATGAAATTGAGAGTATTCAGGAAAGACTGAATTTAGATATAGTTAATACTTCAAAAACAATGGATCAGTATATGATTCAGCTCCAGGACTTTCAAGCTGAAATTGAAAAAATGCCAATCCAGAAAGCAGAGGCAATTGCTGATTTCGTATCTGCTAAACAGATAGTTGAACTAAACGATAGATTACAGGGGCTTGAAACAAGTATTGATAAGGGGCCTATATCTGCCGTTATGGAAGCAAATAAAAAGCTCACTGCAAAGGCACGTATATCTGAAAAACTGGCTAAAGCAGATGTAAGAGTTGCTGATAAGGCCTATGAAGCAGCTGGAAGACAGTCTACCGCAAGAAGCAAAATGGATCAGATGTTAAATGCCAGGAAGCTTGAAAAAGAAGAAAAAAGCGGCAAGTCTAAAGTTGCTGACAAAGACAATAGACCAAAAATATAGGAGAAAGCAAATGACGATAAAGAAAACATTAATTATTATAATATTATTTTCACTAATTCCATTTATTACATCAACAAAACTCAATGCAGAGACAAAAGAGTTTAAAGTTGCATGGTCAATATATGCTGGATGGATGCCCTGGGATTATGCAGAAAACTCAGGAATATTAAAAAAATGGGCCGATAACTATGGAATAAAGATTAAGCTTATCAGGATGGACTATATCCCTTCTATTGAAGCCTACGTTGCAGGTCAGGTAGATGGATGTGTTATGACCAATATGGAATGTCTGGATATGCCGGCTGCATCTGGAATAGATTCAACTGCTTTAATAGTTGGAGATTATTCAAATGGTAATGATGCACTTCTTGTAAGAGATAATCTGAAAATTAAAGATCTAAAAGGAAAATCTATAAGCCTCGTAGAATTATCAGTATCGCATTATCTGCTTGCAAGAGCTCTGGAGATAAATGGATTAAAAGAGAATGATGTAAAAGTTATAAATACTTCAGATTCTGATATTGGGCCAATATTCATTTCAAATAAGTCCAGCAAAGCTGTCATTACATGGAACCCTATTGTTATGGAGATAGAAAAAACTCCAGGAATTTCAAAGATATTTACATCAGCTGATATTCCCGAAGAAGTATTAGACTTAATGATAGTTAATACAAAGACACTTAAAAATAATCCAAGTCTGGGAAAAGCTCTTACAGGAGCTTGGTTTGAAATAATGGATATCATGACCCGGAAAAATGATAAAGCAAAAAACGCCCTGACCTATATGGCAAAATCTGCTGAATGTTCATTAGATGATTATAAGGCTCAATTAGATACAACTGCGATGTTTTATAAGGCAGAAGATGCTGTGAAGTTTGTTACTGGAAAAAGTATTAAGGAAAAAATGAATTTTGTAAGAAATTTCTGTTTTAGTCATGGATTGCTTGGCGAAAACGCGAAGAGTGTTGATGTTGTGGGCATTGTATATCCGGATGGAACCATCGCTGGAAATAAAATTAAACCAAAATTCAGATTTGACACTACTTATATGAAACTTTTTGCGGAGGGCAAACTTAAGATTAAATGAAAATATTTAATACTCAATCAAAACCAGGAAAATATACGGCAATAACATTATCATTTATACTGTTTATTCTTACTATCTTTGTCTATTTTTATACTGCTCATGTAAGACATAAAGAGAATCCTGATGATAAGATAGTCCCGACTGCATCAGAGATGATCGATGGAATTAAAAGGGTTACGATTCAGAAGGATAGAAAAGGTGATCTCAGATTATGGATTGATACACTGGCGAGTGGGAAAAGGTTTTTAATCAGCCTTTTTCTACTGACTTTTGCAGTTATCCTTGGACTCAATATGGGGGTCTTTCCAATTATCGAACATTTTTTTTTAAGATTTATGACTTTCTTTGACAAAATACCGGCACTTGCAGTTTTGCCCATTCTATTTATAATTTTTGGACTCGGAGAAACTTCAAAAATTGCATTAATACTCATAGGTGTTTTTCCTACAATTACCCTGGACACCTTTTTAAGAGCAAGAAATGTACCTAAGGAGCAAATTACAAAAGGTCTGACCCTGGGAGCAAGTGAGTTTGAGATTGCATATAGAGTTGTATTGCCACAAATAATACCCGGAGTTTTAGATACTGTAAGGTTGAATTTTAAAGCGATGATCCTTTTTTTAATTGCAGGCGAATCACTTGCTGCTTCAGTTGGACTCGGATACAGAATATTTGTTATTAGAAGATATATTGCCATGGATATAATTATACCCTATGTCTTATGGATGAGTTTACTTGCTTTCACAGCTGATCTTCTCGTAAGATTATGGATTAAGAATGGTTATAGTTGGTCTGAAAAAGAAAATGGATGAAATGATGTCGAAAAATACAGAGCGTCAAAACAACACAATACTTCACCTTGAGGATGTATACAAAAGATATATAAACCAAAATAAAAAAGAATTCACAGTCTTAAATGATATTGATCTAAAAGTAAATTCAGGAGAATTTGTCTCTGTTATAGGACCAAGCGGATGCGGCAAATCAACCTTACTCAGATTAATTCTAGGATCTGAACAACCTTCAGATGGTACGGTTTTATTTAATAATAACAAAATAATCGGCCCGGACAGAGATAGAGGAATTGTCTTTCAAAAATACTCACTCTTCCCTCACCTATCAATTCTTGACAATATTGCCTTTGGACTTGATGCTGAAAAATTTTCCATCCCCGGAAGAATATTTAATCCATTTTTATATTCAAAAAAAAAGAAAGCATTCAGGATTGAAGCTGGAGAATACCTGGAGCGAGTCGGGCTGAAAGATGATGGAGATAAATACCCTCACCAATTATCAGGCGGGATGAGACAGAGAGCAGCAATTGCTCAATCATTAATTATGAAACCAAAGATACTGCTGATGGATGAACCTTTTGGCGCATTAGATGACAGTACAAGACAGGACATGCAGTTATTTCTTCTTGAGCAATGGGAAAGAGAAAAAATGACAGTTTTTTTTGTAACTCACGATCTTGAAGAGGCAATATTTCTTGGCTCAAGAATAATTGTTCTCTCTCAATATTATAGTACTGATAAATTAAGCAATGAAGGCTCAAAAATTGTATCTGATCTTAAAATATCTGATAAAACAACAAAACCAACTTCATTTAAATACACCGAAGAATGTTCAAAACTTATTAAAAAAGTAAGACATGAGGGACTGGATCCAATGCACAGGCAACATATAAAAGAATTTGAATTAAATCATAAGGATTCATTTAGAACAGTTACCAAAGAAGAGTGGAAAAACAATTAGAGTCAATTTAATTTCAGTAATTTATATGGTGGATTAAATACGTAAGAAATTTGTATCATTAAAATATTTTTATTTGATCTCTACCTTTATTCTTTGCTTCATATAATGCTTTATCAGCATTCTGTATTAATGTTTTAGCTGTCGTTGATCCTGTTGGAATTATAGATGATACACCGATACTGATCGAAACATATTTGTTTATATCAGAAGCAGTGTTATTAATTTTCAAAGCGTTAATTGAACGACACATCTTTTCAGCAATTTCTTCACCCTTTACCGGATCTATATCAATTAAAATCACCGAGAACTCTTCCCCTCCATATCTGGCAACCAGGTCACCTGCTCTCCTGGCATTTTTTTTTAGTGTTTGTGCAACTTTCCATAGACAATCATCGCCCTTCTGGTGTCCATAAGTATCGTTATAACCTTTAAAGAAATCAAGGTCACACATCAGCAGAGTAATAGATTTTTTTTTTCTGCGTGCTATTAACCATTCCCTTTTTAAAAAAGTATCGAATTCCCTCCTATTGGCTACATTTGTGAGGCTGTCGATAGTGGCCAAACGGTTCAACTCTATGTTTGCTTTTTTAAGTTGTGATTCCAGTTTCTTCATCTCTGTCACATCGGTGGCAATAACCTGAAGACTTAAGAACCGCTTGTTATCATATATCGGTACCTCATTAATCAGGGTAATTCGCCTCTCGGAGTTTGCACCCTTGAAACAAAGATAATTTTTACCTTCGCATCCCTCTTCATCTAAACTATCGATAGGTAAATCGGAATTTTTCAAAAAAATAAAATCATTAATACTTCTGCCAATAATATCATCCTGCCCCAGGCCAATCATTCTCTCAAAACCTGAATTTACACTTAAAATCTTCCCGCTTCTATTAAGCGTGTATATAGCTTGCCTGGTATTTTGCAGGATCCCCTCATAAAATAGGTAAACCTGCTCTGAATTAGCTTTATTTTGTTTGAATTGCAGGGTTTGGAACCCAATAATACCTACCAGCGTTGTGAAGCTGATGAAAACGATAACTTCACCATAAGAATTAAATCCCATATAGTTTTGAGAAAAGGATAGAAATAAAATCATTATTACCGGGATTGATAAAAAATACATCCAGTCTTTTTTTATTACTAAAGGAATATACCCGCAGAGGAAGAGTAAAAAAAGAGGTTCCTGATTGAAAGAGAATCCCAATAACCAACCTATAATGATAATAATAAAATATCGCAACTGCCAGCTTCTGTGTTTTACAGGTTTTCCTCTATAAAATTCATCAAAGAGGGAGACAAACATTATTCCCAATAAACCCACGATATTTCCCAGTTGTAAAGATTCACCTTTGGATTGCATCAGTGAAATGAGCATTGCCAGACTGAGCAATATAAATATGATTCGTGAAATAATAGCAGTTGAAATGGTGTTTTGTATCCCAAGGAGTAAAAATTCTATATTTGAGGTTCTGAATATCAAAATTATTCCAAGGACAATGAAGACTAGAAGTAGCAATAGAAAAGGGAGTAGATTAATAGTCCATGTATATCCAATTTTTTTAATATCAATTTCAACCTCAGTATCTGGATCAAAGGTAAATTGGATATTTCTTATATCATTCGTATTAAAGATACCATCATGAGAGATGTTGGGAGTTTGAAATTCAGATTTTTTAAAATTCTTTAGGTCAATTTTAAGGGTTTCCCACTTATTTTTAGGTGCCTTGATGGTTGTGGAAAACATCTCTCCTGTAAGATATAAATTTTTCCCGGGAGATCTATCCACAATATCTACCTGAATGTGAGGAAGAGTGCCTTTCTGTCTCCATTTTATATTCAGAATGGCATTATCCGGTACAGAGTGGCTCTGACTGATACCAAATCCACAGTATTCTTTTGAATTAACAATCAGTGCATTCAAATATTTTGTGTCAGTCCCTTTATCTACCTTAATGTTGAGTCTCTCTGTATTTTGGTATGTATATATAAGTTCCGAATAATTCCATGGACCTGGTAAGGTGGAAGATAAATCAAGTAAGTTCAGGGATTGTTGGGTGAACGAAAAAAAAAGAAAATAGAGTGTCAATAAAAGACTCAATAGTGTTACAAAGATCAGCCCGATTCTTAAAATAAGAGCACTATTGTTATAGTCCTCAAGATTTTCTCTTGTTCCACCTGGCACTTTTACTATTTTCTCTTCCATTTTTCAATATCCCTAAACAAAATGTTTTTAATATAAACACAAAAATAACTGATACTACAAGACTAAGAAAGATTGAAAATTAAAACTTCATAAGTCTCTCAGCACTGTTAAACATTAACATATTGTAAATAAAAAATATACAAAATTTTGGAATATTTATTAATTTTTTATTATGGGCTAAATGACCTCTTTACTATATCTTTATCTATAATTATTCCATTTAATAGTTCGCTCACTATTTGACAATTATTTATTTTTAAGTAAAATATGATAATGAAAGAAGGTAATAAAACAATGAGACCGGAGTTTTTATCAAATATAAGTGATTCTTATTTTTTTAAACGAAAAAATATAATTACATTAACTGGTGATATTAACGGGCTTTTTTTTGACAATAAAAACAAAAGTCATATTTCACTTGAACAAATTATTAATAGTGAATTAAAATCAAAATTTAATATTGTAAGATTAGACATTTCATCCGGTATTTCTTTTTATGATAAGGAAACAGAGGATGAAACAATAAGAATATGCGAGTCAACAGATGGTTACTATACCCCCAGCAAGAGGATTACAGCTCTAAAAAAAATGATCTCAGAATCCCGTCACCACCCTCTATCCGCCCTTGTTCTTCTTTCAGGCATGGTAGAGGCCTTTGAAAGGGTTAGAAGGTTAGAATCAAATATTAAACCTTTATGTATTGTCATACAATTTGCAGGTGCCATTTTTACTGCGGGTGATTATAGTCATCTTTCAGATATTGATAAACAATGCCTTATCTCATTTTTAGGTCTTACCAACAGTCCCCTGTTCAGAAACAGCCCTGAGCTTGTAATTCTTATAAACTCAGTTAGATCAGAAATAAACCAGAAAGTACTTGCATTACCACATGGGACACATATTGAGATAAATCTTCCAAATTATGAAGAGAGAAAAAATTTCACAAATATTTTTATTAAAGAAAATAGAAAAACAGGTTTTGATGGCAAAAAGAGTGATTTTATTGAAGATACAGCAGGTCTTTCAATAAATAATATAAAGGATATACTTGAAGTCTCTGCGAGAAGAGGAACGAATATAACAAAATCTGCAGTTGTAGATGAAGTCAATACAATACTTCAGGCTCAGCTTGGAGATATAATACGAATAAAGAGACCATCTCACTCCTCTAAGGATATAGTTGGTTATAAGGAAACCGGGAAGATAATTACTGATGTTTTTGAAAGGTGCAATGATCCTGAAACTGCAATAGCCGCAATACTTGTCTCGGGCCCGAATGGTTCAGGAAAAACCTTTCAATTAGAAGCATTTGCTGCGGATTCAGGTAGAGTTGTAATAGAACTTGCAGGAATAAGAGGCTCATATTTTGGAGAAACAGATAAATTTTTTGAACTCTTAAGATGGCATATTTCTACTTATGGAAAAATCCTGATTCTTGTTGATGAAGCTCATACAGCTTTTGGCTCTGTCCATGCTTCACAGACACATCAGACTGAACAGAGACTTGCCGGAAACATTATAAAAATGATGGGAAATCCACAATATCTCGGAAAAGTGCTATGGGGATTAATGACCTCAAGGCCGGATGAAATTGATCCTGATATAAAGAGTCGTGCTCCTGTTCAGATACCTATATTTGACCTTGAAGGTGATGAAAGAAAAGCATTTGTAAGAGAGATGTTTAAGAGAAAAAAGATAATTTTAGAAGACGAAGCTCTCGATAAAATACTTAAAAAGACCGATTATTATTCTGCAAGAGATTATCGGAATTTTGTAGCAGAGGTACTGGCTATAAAGAAGAAGAATAATATTACACCTCTTGAGGTTTTAAGTGGATGGCAGGCAAGTAAATCAATTAAGAGAGAGAGGCAGTTTCAGGAAATAATTGCTGCACTGCACTGTTCATACCCTACTCTGTTACCTGAAAAATACAGAAATATATCGGATAATGAACTGATAAAAATATCAGAAGATATGAAAATGAAGTTGTTTTAATATGATTAAAGGAACTGGAGTTGATATAATAGAAATTGAACGGATAAGAAAGGCTATAAAAAAAGACAATAAATTTATAGACAGACTATTTACTAAGAATGAAATAGCGTATTGTGAATCAAAAGCTAAGAAGGCCCAGCATTATGCTGCAAGATTTGCCTCAAAAGAGGCTTTCTTTAAAGCCCTGGGAACCGGCTGGCGTAATGGAATGAGTTGGACAGATATAGA
This sequence comes from uncultured bacterium, assembly GCA_965371805.1. Lineage (GTDB taxonomy): Bacteria > Acidobacteriota > Aminicenantia > UBA2199 > UBA2199 > JAOZTV01. Next base: position 61,687 of record CBDUZW010000009.1, read on the forward strand.
AATTAAAAATGACCCTTTAGGAAAACCGGAGATAGAACTCAAAGGAAAAACACAAACCTATTTTAAAAAAATGAAATATAAATCGATTACCTTATCAATTTCCCACTCGAAAGAATATGCGGTCGGATTTGTTATTATTGAATAAATTACCTCTCTACTTCTGACCCAGTCGCAGTATTAATTATAATAGAACCAATTGCTTCAGCGCCATCCGTGTCTACAACTTTGAACCTTATAGTTACTTCACCCGTAGACAAATTATCATCCTTTTGTTTAGGAGTACTTATATCTTTTCTAAAATTTTCTTCTATATTTTCACTACTGCTAATAGGAGTAGAACGAGGACCGTTACCGGGACTGTCTATTTTCGGAGATAAGTCATTTAAATTTCTATACCAGTTAATTTCTCCTGTTGATATGTCAATAGTCATACCATCAAGCGGTTTTATAAGAGAATAAGTCAGTTTATCACCATCAATATCTACGGCATTAATTGTATAAACAATATTTCCAAAATCATCTTTTACAGGTCTGGATCTATACTTGATAATGGGTGGTGCATTTTTTATTTTAATTGTCTCAGATTTCATTGATTCATAGATTTCATCATTCTTTTCAGGAATAATAACACAGTAGATCTCGTCTCCTTTTTTTATAAATTCTGAGCTTAACGACATCTTATTATTTTCAATCTCATCTCCATTTACATTCCATTCGTAATCATAGGAAAATGATTTGCTTAGGGCCCAGGGTTTTTCAAATGGGCGGACTCTTACTAATCTGGATGGAATTATATTATAAAATATTTTAACTTCCTTAATAACATCCCGTCTAAAGTTTATTTTTTTTACTTTTCTATTTTTTTTTACAATTGCAGCTTTTTTACCCGATTTTTTTTCTATAATATCCGTTTTGTCTTTAAAAACGAATAATAATACTAAAATTATTGATACGGTTGCTATAACCAGAAACCCTAAATTTTTTTTTATCATATTTACCTTCCCTGACCGTGACTTATTATTATTTAGTCAAATTTAATTTTCATACAAAAAAAAAGGGCGCAATCAGCGCCCTTTAATTTTTAAATTACTAATAATATAAAATTTTTCTAATTTTTTAATTCGCTTTAACCCTCTCTTCCTTAAATCTTAGTTTAATCTCTCTACTGTCTTTTCCACCATCCGGATCTAATGCAATCATATTAAATGTATAAGTTGTTTTAGATGGTTTTTCTAAAAAATCAAAGGTAATTCTCCCCGTAAAGTTGTCTATACTCATACCTTCTGGGATATCCCCTTCGAGTTCATAGGTTATTGAATCATTATCAATATCTTCAGCTACTAAATCATATGTATAGGTTTTAAAGCCACTCATTGTGAATGCAGGAATATTGACAAATTTAGGATTCGAATTTCCAATTTGAAGTAGATCCGTTCTTCGTTCTGCTATTATTTCTAAATCTTTAATAATCATAACTTTGACAGCAATAAAGTCTCCTTTCTTAAATTGATCTTTACTCAACATTTTTTTTGTGGAATTCCAGACAATTTGTGTTCCATTTTTAAAAAAATCATATATAACGGACTCATCACCTGAAGGTCCGGGAATAATATTTGCAAAAATATTGATGTCTGAGAGTGTATTCGGTGATTTTGGTTCAAAATCAATTCTTTTTATCCGTCTTTTTGTATCAAGCTCTTCATCAGGTACTTCATTAACATCTGCATCATCTTCTTTTTCATTATTAAATTCTAAATCCATATTGTTTTCAGTTTCTTCTGTATCAGAAAAATCAGATTCCAGAGATACTTCTGTATCATCCTGCACTTCTTCTTTCAATTTTTTTGTTTTTAACACTTTCTTTTTTACTATTTTTTTTTGAGGTTCAGGGGATCTGGTTTGATCCCCTGAACATCCATAAAACCCAAATATAAATAGTGTAATTATCAGTATTATATATTTCACTCTACTCTCCACTATCTTTTCTTTTCTTTCCAGAATATATATCTCCCCGTGTAGGGCAATGTTTTTGGAGGAGGAGCACTAGTACCTTCAGTACCACCAACAGAACCACCGCCCTTATATATTACATATTCGGGTGGACCTGGTTCTTTGGGATTATAAATACCACCACCGGCAATCCTGCCACCGGTCTTTTTCAATGTCACCATAAAATCCGGACAACTTCCTATTCCTATATCATAATACTGCATATTTCCTTCATCCGGCGCGTCACAAGGATCTGCTATGACTCCAGAGGCTATGACAGGCGGTTGATATGTATTAAAAATGATGTGTGGCTGGAAGTTTTTATCAGGTAGAATAATTGGTTTCGGATCAAAAAGCTTTTCTCTAATATTTGGAAACTTATAATAAAAACCCAGTTTTGTTGCTGATACAGCAACATCTGTTTCAGTTACACTCCAGGTTGAACCATCTTCGATTAATGGGGGGAGAGTTAATCCACTAGCAAGGTCTACAAGATTGGACAGTGTTAAATTATAAACCCATTTTTCCATAAATGCGACCATTTTTCCTCTAGTCGGATTGGTCCTAGGTCTATCCCTGTCACCCGTACCAAAGGCAATCCATAAATTATAACAGGAATCAAAAGCAAGGGTTGGTTCAAGATATATCGGATCCCAGGTTTTTATTGAAACAACCTGTCCGGTTACAAAGGTACTATCTGATGTTAATAAGACTTTAACTTTATTCCCCGTTATTTCATCTATTTTACCGGCTGAGTATGCCTTATCGCTATCCCTTATGGCAATAAGATTATAGTCTATATACATAACACTAAGAGGCGCATCTACTGTAATAACCGGAGTCTTTGGAATTGTATTATCAACAGCAGTTATAATTGCAGAGACAGTGCCAAAAGTTGTTTCATCAACAACACTATGTGTATACAGATTATAAACTCTCCAATTATCACGATCAAGATTCATTGTATCTATTTTAAATAGATGACCCGCCTTATTTCCAAAATAAATAGAATCGACAAAACCATTATTGTCCTTATCTACAACTGATAATGATGATGGAATAGAATAGTTAAAAAGTTCAGATTTTGTCAGATGTGTTTTTCTATCAGATTCAATTGCTGTTTCGAGGTATTGATAAGTCGCAACATCTTCTGCTCCATCGGCATTATTATATCCAATCTTCCAGATTAGTTCTCCAGTAGAGGCATCGACAATAAAAATAGCCTTTCCCCTTGAATCAGTTATATCCTCATCATTAAATGCAAATCCACCTGTAAATATGGCTACCCATTTATCTTCAATTTTATCCGGATCAGCAATTTGTTTCATTCTCATCTTGACTATAAGCGGCTTTGAAAAACTCTGTCCACTATAAGTTTTTTTTACATCAGTTATAGTTGCAGTTACATCATCTTTGAATTTCCACAATAATTTAGGCTTTGTGCCAACATCACTTACATCCATCATATAATAAGCATTACCACCCCGCCTTAATCCAAAGCATAAGACACTTCGCCATTCCTTAGTACTCCCATTTTGATAGAAAATATCCTCAATATTTATCCTGCCATCAACCGTATATTCATGTTCTGTTGAATTAGCTATTCTTTTTACAGCAGGTAAAACTTCATCGGGGATAAATCCCCATATTTCTTCTCCTCCGTTTAATGGATGAGCATCTACCATATGGAGTATACCATTATTGGTTCCAACATAAAGGACAGGGTCTCTTGTTTGTTTTGCATCATAGAATGCCTGATAACATTTCGACGGATCAGTTACACATTCAGTAGGATTAATATTTCTTATATATTTCTTTCCAGAAATTGGTTTTCCAAGAAAAGAGACATCTGAGTGATATATATCACCAAATTCTTTCAAATACAGTTTAGTTTCAATAATTGTTGCATCTGCAGCAGAAGTCGCCTCTTTAAAAAGTGACAAGCGTGTTGCATCTGTTTCATCACTTAAGGCTGTAAATGCTTTTATATCAGTTGCTAACAGACCATCACCATCATAATAAAACAGATTTCTTGCAGTACTTCTATTTAACATTTTTACATATGCATCCCATTTTTGTGTTTCTGAAAGATTTAATACTCTTGTACAAATTTTTCCTGCTACTAAAGCATCTGCATCACATGCAGCTTTAGTGTCATACAATTCATCAAAAGTTATTCCATTCGGAATTAGATCCTTATCATAGCCCCACTTTTCTTCGAGTTCTTTTGCAAGTAGATGCCCCTCCCAGACTGACTTAGATGTAGAAGGTAAAAAGTAACCAACATATGATATATTTAAATTTTCAGTTGTGGTTGCAGCCGTTTTCTTAGGAGCAGTAATTGAAGAAAAAGCGAAATTTCTTAAAATTATCGTATTAATAATATTATCAAATGCATTGATAAGATCATCAAAATTCGTTGCTGTATAATAAGCACCATCACCATTTAGAGCAGTTTCCTCTAATAATGGTAATTCTAACGCAAAACCAATAGTAAAAGTGTAGATATTCTGATCTCCGGGCCAGTCAGGAAATAAAACATCAGGAAACATATCCTGATTCCTTAAAAAATATGCCACGTCATCAAGATAATAATGACCAGTTGAATCCAAATCTCCCCAGCCATCTGCCGGACTCCAGGTACTCCAGCTAGTATATGCTGCAGTTCTCTGATAACTGGAACTAGGATCAGTAAAAATTGAACCATTAGTCGACCATCTCGAATCATCAAAAGTATCACCAGTCGGATTTCCATCTGTAATTAGAACGACATAATTCTTCTGGCACCAGTGCTCAACCGGAGATGTGTCAACATCAAAAGTACCATCTGTAACTATTTTATAATCCTTATCAACCCACCCATTGAGCTCATAGGCATCACTTCCAGGCTTATAATAACGCCAGATATCACCTAAAGCCTCTGCTAATGGCGTATTCCCACTTGCAGGAATAGTATAAGCCGTATTTTTATATGCCTGCAATAGTGTAAGATCAGCGGGATCTGAAGGATGCTCAAGATCAGCAATATCCGCTACCCATCTGCCGCCATTTGCAGAATTAAAACGGAACATACCCATTTTAACCTTTTCATATGAGTTTTCAGCAACCTGACAGGCAACTTCCCTTAAGACCTGAGTTCTCGTCCAGACTCTTTTAGTCCCATTTACACTTCCACAGGATGAAACTTGATTTAAAGGAGCATCTGCAGGGAGTACTGAAAGATCAAATGTACCATAAGTGGTAAAATTGGTAACAACAGCTCTTTGTGCATCAGTTGCATTGTAGAAAAGCCATTCCATGTAATTATTACCCAACCATACATTTGATTGACCTGTATTAGTTCCATAAAACCCTAAAACCTTTAATTCCAAACCTGCTGCAACCTCTGTACCTACAACTCTTCCACCTACTGCAAAATCACCCACTCTGTTTTTTAAAGTGATCCAGCCGGTTGCTGTATCAATCGTATCTATCTGCGCCTTTGCACCTGTACCCTTATCAACCAGCCACCAGTCAGGAAGGTATAAAGTCGCACCAAATGTATCTATTCTGATAGAATCTCCTGAAACTTCTCTTATATCTTCCTCCAAATACATTTGAATATTATCACTGCCAGTTTGAAAAGTATTACCAGCCGGTCCAATATCTGTCAGTCTCAACCAGGAATTATCGTCAGTCCATTTTTCAGCTATCTTTCCACGGGCTTGACCATTAATATCAAATACCCATTGTCCGACAACATACCGATCACGATGGTCGTACTCAACCTTGATCCAGTCAGAATTAAATAGATTTTCACAATCAGAATCTGCATTTCCATCAGTTTTATTTATAATATGGTTTGAATCTATCTGCAGATATGCCATATATAATCTTGATGTAAGATTATTTACAGATCTATAATTATACATAGTACCACCTGGATAATTTACACCCTGATCATACCCGTCATCAGTCGTTCCTGCTAACCCATCAGGACCCAGTTTTGGATAATAAATAATCTCCTGCATCGAACCTGAACTATCCAGCAGGAACATAACATTGGGTTTAATAATATCACTACCTGCATTAACCCCCAGAAATAATTCCTTATCATCTGAAAACATATTCATATTGAATGTCCCCAGAATAAATACTAAAAGTAATAAAATTCTTAGTTTTTTCATTGTTTCTCCTTATGCAGCATCAGCCACATTCAAAAATAGAATTCAAAATTTCTATTTTCATATATTCTAAAATAAATAATAAAATTAATAACTAAACCTTAAGATAAGATTTATTTAATTTCCAGACTTTACGATACCCAGTATTCCAGTCTGGATTTCTGAATATGACGTCCTTTTCCCTGTTGTTTTCTTAGCCGTTATTGGCAGGTACCAGATAACGGGCACTACTCCTGTTCCGGTATTTTCAACTGAGGATCCCGAAAGATGTGTTGGATTAAATCCTTCAAAAATTTCCATTGGATTGGAAATGTTGTCTTCAAGATCTTTTAATGACCCGGTAATATATGCAGTATAATTATTGCCATAACCTATTATTTTCGTATCAATAATCGATTTTTCTAAAGCGGCAATGTCATCAGCGTCAAGATCTTTCATCAATGCTCTCATTTGTTCAACACCTTCGACTGCTACATAAAAAGCCTGTTTACTTCTATAAAAATTTGCTGTTGTCTCATTCTCTATCGAGGTAACAGTCAATCCCGCAATTGCCATAATAGATAAAATCATAATGGTGACAAGCGCTAATATTAAAATACTTCCTCTTCTCATTTATCCCCCTATATTCCTATACTCTGGTTCTTTGGTTGAATCAACATATTATATATTTTATAATAATATTTACCAGATGGGAGACTATTAGCTGGTCTATCCCCCAAGGCAGGTATGATCATATTTTCTATTTCTGTACCAACAAAATTATCCGTTAGAGCGACTATACTTACATATATCTCACTAAGTGCCAGCTCCTGCAATTCAGGAATTAAAAATGAAATGTGCTCTGTTGACCCATTTATAAAAAAATCTTTTCTATTTGTTACTGCAGGTAGATCAGGATAAACCGAATAACCGATTTGCATATCCCATATATTTTCTGCCATAACATATCGTATTGAAGTAGCGCTGTTCAAAACATCGTCATCACCAACTGCATCAACTACCCTTACAAGATCTCTCCTTGTCCGTCTAAGATCACTATCATACTGAGATTTAATGAGATATATGCTGAAATTTGTCAACCTGATAACCGGAGCAGTCATTGGATATGTAATCGTATTTCCATCTACTGTAGATCCCTCTCTTCTATCTTCATATCCATCAGAATCCAATAAGCCTGAATAATAAACAGGCTGAGTTCTTTTTTCTAAAACACTATCACCCGGATCAGGAGTCTTAGTAACTATGAACACATAATATCCGTCAATCCCCATGATTATCCCATAATCACCTTCCTGCCATTTTGTACAGTCAGTACATACATCTGTTGTCATGACAGGAATGTTATTATTTCCAGAAGGCGCAAAGGGAGTATATAAGGTAGTTAAAGCTTCCGGATCTCCGGAAGCAATTATGATCCCATCCGGATTATCATTCTTGTTAAGTGGATATATTCCTGTAAAATATGGAGAGCCCGCAAGGTATGCCTTTCCTAGAGTCAACATTGATCCAGCATTTTTTAAATCAGATGAGAGTATATTCATAACAAATCTTGATTCCTGAATTTGCCTTACCCTGGATTGATCATCATTTGATTTTTGGCTGAAAGATATTAAAACCGTAAAGATACTACCCATTATGATCAATGTAGCTACTGAAGAAATAATTAATTCAATAAGAGAAAATCCTTTATTATTTTTTAATATTTTTTTAATCTCCATCTATTCCCCCTTACTCGTACTGAAATTGACACTGAAAAGAAAATTATTACTTTTTACCTGATAGCCATACCTGACAACTACATCAATTGTAGACAAATCTATACCCATATTCGTCGTTACAGTTCTTTCAAATATATTTTCTCGGCCTCCTAATGCACCTGTTTCAGCTAGAGTGTCTACATTTACTGGATCTCTATTTAGATGATAATAAATATAATCAACCTGAGTCGTTGGGTTTGGCATATCAGTATAAGGAAATTTAAAATACTCTTCCAACTTTTCCTCAGCAAGCACAATAGCAACATTTCTTTCGTTTATGGAATTATTCTGTTGTCCCTGAACGATAAATGCACTGAGAATTGCAATTAAAGAAAATGCAACCAGTGAAATTGCAATTAAAACTTCAATTAATGTGAAACCTTTATTCAAATGATTTTTTTGTATTTTTGACATTTACTCCCCCTGAAGGATTTATTATTATTGTATCTTTTCTTTCGAACTCATCTTTATTGTTTTTAAAATACACAGGTATTGTTATTACCGATGGAACCGGGTTAGGAGTTGTTCCATTTATATCACTCTTTTTGAATATCATTCCCCTTGAATTAGAAACAAAAGAATAATCGTCAAATGAACCACTATCAAAGAATTCTTTTAGACTTTTTGTTTGAAGAAAAGAGCTTGATCTAACCAGAACAGTTATCGTATCCCTATCTGCGACATTCAGTTGTTTCTTTATCGAATATGAGTTCCCATCATCACTAAACTCAAGCATAACATACCTGTTTTCCTGTATTGCAAGATTTTTTACATAAGAAATCTCTGCAAGAAGTCTATTAACTGCTCCCGTATAGTTCGCTTCTTTAACTGCTTTATAACCAATCGTAATGACCATTCCGAATAAAATTGCAGCAAGTCCAAGAACTATTAAAAGCTCAATTATCTGAAAACCTTTATTATTCTTCATTTATTACCTCACTTATCAGTAGCAATATTCATGCCACTTTATTTTTACCTATTTAGATAGTCCAGACAAAATTTATTAGTTTTTTTTGTATAGTTTTTACACACATAGCACAATCATGTTATATTTAAGTATTAATTTCATGAACTTATTTAAGAATAAAACCCTAACTATATATAACAACTCTATTTTTTCCTTTCTCTTTACCTTCGTATAATGCTTTATCTGCATTCCCGATAAGCTCATCCTTATTATTTGAATTATTTGGAAAGGCTGCAAGACCAATTGTGACAGTAATAGAGATTGATTTCTTATCCTTTCCTATTTTGAAATAGTCTGAATTAAAGGAATTTACTATTCTATCTGCAACATTTTGCGCATCTTTTACAGGAGTTACCGGAAGTGCTACAAGAAACTCCTCTCCCCCATATCTGCTGAGAATATCACAACCTCTTATTGATTTTTTAATAAGTTCAGCTGCCTTTATAAGCACCAGATCTCCAACAGGATGCCCATATGTATCATTAACTTTTTTAAAATCGTCTATGTCGATCATCAGGACACAAAGTGTCCCGGAATATCTTACATGTCTCTTAATTTCCCGTTCAATCAATTGTTTTATGAATCTATGATTATATATCTCGGTAAGACCATCAAGGTTTGATAGTTTTTTGTAATATTCAGATCGCCTGGCAAGTTCTCTCAACCGTCTTGTTTCAAGTGCTTTTTCAATTACAAATAGTACTTTTTTAAAATCAAAAGGTTTAGATATAAAATCAAAAGCTCCTGCCTTCATAGCTTCAACAGAATATTCTACAGTTGAAAAAGCCGTCATAATAATCACAGGAATATCCATATCAATCTCTCTAATCGCTATTATAAGCTTTATCCCATCCAGCTCAGGCATAACAATATCTGAGATCACCAGATCAACTTCATTTTCATTGAAAACTTCGAGAGCATCCCTGCCATTATTTGCAGTTAAGGCAGAATAACCTTCCAGTTCCAGGTATTCCTTTAAATTGCTACTTATGTCGACTTCATCATCGACAATGAGAATACATTTTTTTTCTTTTAAATCTTTTTCCATTAACAACCTCAATATTAACAGCCAATATACACATTATCAGAATTTTAAAAAAAAAGTCAACCTTTTTACCATTTTTTTTTAAATTAAGGTATAATTGGTATATATGGAAAAAATACTTATTGTAGAAGATAATATAGCAATGCGTGAAATGCTGGTAAGCATTCTAAAAGAAAAAGGATATATAGTAAAAGATGCACCAGATGTTTCAACGGCACTTCTATTATTAAAAAAAGAATCTTTTTCAATTATACTTTCTGATCTTCAAATGCCGGGAATGGATGGCTTGTCATTTTTGAAGAAGATAAAAGACAATAGGATACCCTTTATAATGATAACTGCATACGGTTCCATTGAACAGGCAGTTGAAGCAATGAAAGAGGGAGCCTTTGATTTTATATCTAAGCCGGTAGATCCTGAATATCTCTTCATAATTATAAAAAAAGCTCTGAAGTCCACTCAAATAGTTAGAGAAAACCTCATATTTAAAGAAGTACATTCATCAATGATAGAAAAATCCTCAATAATCGGAAACAGCAGGGCGATTTTACAAGAGGCTGAAAAGATTAGAAAAGTTGCCCATACAAATACTCCGGTATTACTACTTGGAGAAAGTGGGACCGGGAAAGAACTTTTTGCAAGGGCGCTTCACAGGTTAAGTGACAGAAAAGAACAACCTTTTATTGCTGTCAACTCGGCATCAATACCTGAAAACCTGCTTGAAAATGAACTCTTCGGACATGAAAAAGGATCTTACACTGATGCATATATACAGCAAATAGGAAAGCTCGAACTCGCACAAGGCGGCACCTTTTTCCTTGACGAGATTGGAGATCTCCCCTTCAGGCTTCAAGGAAAACTTCTACGTGTAATAGAGGAAAAGTCTATTTCCAGGATAGGCAGCTCACAAGAAATTAATTTGGATATCCGCTTCGTTTTTGCAACAAATTCCAATCTGGAAACTGCCGTTGCAGAAAACAGATTTAGAAAAGATCTTTTTTTCAGGATCTCTGTCTTTCCGGTGACCCTGCCGCCCTTAAGAGAAAGAAAAGGCGATATAGATCTGTTGACTAAATTTTTTATAAAAAAATTCTGCAAAGATATGAACAGGAACAAGGAGCTGAGTATCAATGAAACTGTAGTTAAAAAACTATCTGAATACAATTGGCCGGGAAATGTCAGGGAGCTTTCTAATACAATAGAAAGAGCAGTGATTATTTCAAGATCGGACGAGATCCAAAGCTCAGATATAATTCTACCAAAGAATATTGTCAACTTTGAAGAAGAGATATCAATGAGTGGTAGTTTAAAACATGTAACAACAAAATTTGTTAAAAGAATTGAAATAAAAATGATAAAAGATACACTTGAGATCACAAAAAACAATAAAACTGAAGCTGCTAAATTACTTGAAATAAGTTATAAAACAATTTTAGAGAAGATAAAAGAATATGGAATTCAGAAAGAAAACTAAATTCTTTTTTATAAGAAAAATTTTTAAATTCCTGATAAATGTTATATTTCTATTTAGTAAATTTAGAATCGAAGGCATAGAAAAAGTAGAAAAAATTAAAAAAAAAAACCTGCCAATAATATTTGTATTCTGGCATAAAAAAATTTTTGTCACAATTTATCAATTCAAGAATTCGGGAGCAAGGCCTCTAATATCAAATTCTACTGATGGTGAACTTGTCTCTCAAGTAGCTGAAGAATTCAGGATGAAACCTGTCAGAGGATCCTCCTCTAAAGGTGGAGCAAGAGCATTTATAAAAATGATGCACTCTATAAAAAAAGATAAATCACATGTTTTAATAACAGCAGACGGTCCAAAAGGACCTCCTGAACAGATAAAGGAAGGCACCATAAAGTTAGCAATAAAAACAGAAGCTGCCATTATACCTATAAGCTGGAATGCCACAAAGGTTAAAATCTTTAAAAAATCCTGGGATAATTTTGAAATGCCACTTCCCTTTGGAAAAATAGTATTTAAATTTGGAGATCCAATATATATAAAGAAAACGGAAAAGGAATTAGAAAAAAATCAGATTAAACAATTTAAAAAAATCATCAAAGATGGAATAGATAATCTATAATTTTTCTCTAAAAAGAGATCCGGTTCCTTCCATTTGTTTTTGACTGATATAAAGCTTCATCTGCAATATTAACAAGTATATTAAAGTCATCATCAACCAGAGGGATTTCTGTGGCCACCCCAATACTCACTGTTACAAAATTTGCAACACTGGATTTTTTATGTTCAATATTCAATTTGATAACTTCAGATTTAATTCTCTTTGCGATTGTAAGAGCCGATCTCATATCTGAATCCGGGAGTATTGCAGCAAACTCTTCACCACCATATCTTGCTATGAGATCGCTACTACGATGAATAGATTTTGAGAGAGCTTCAGCTATCAATTTCAAACACCTATCCCCTGCCTGATGTCCATATTCATCATTGTAATTCTTAAAAAAGTCAACATCTATCATTATTATTGAAATAGGCTTTTTCTGCCTTACGCTTCTTTTCCATTCATTTAAAAGGAACTCATCAAATTTTCTTCTGTTTGGAATTCCTGTTAAACTGTCAGTAATAGAAATTTTATTCAATATTTTATTAACAACTTCCAGCTCAAGCTTTGATTCTATTAGTTGTTTTTTTTGTGATTCCAAAATAGTATTCTTTTGCTCAATCTGTTCTTTTTGGACCGTTATTTCTCCTGTTCTTTCAAGTACAAGTTTTTTCAATTTCAATCTATTTTGACGAAGGCTCCTTGTACGTAAGTTATATATAATTAAAACGGAAATTAAAAAGAGAAACAGTAGAACAATAGCAAACCATATCGATTGATAATAAAAGGGTTCCTGTTTTATATTTAAAGTAGCGCCATCTCTATTCCATAGTCCATCATTATTAACTGCAATAACTTTGAAAGTGTAGTTTCCAGGGGGAAGTGATGTATATGATGCATATCTTTCAAATGAAACATCAGACCATTTATCATCAAAACCTTCCAAAAAATAACTAAATTTAACCTTACTTGGAACGACAAAACTCAAGGCTGTAAAATCAATTGTAATTCTTTTATAATCCGGTTTTAATACAATTGATTTTTCCGGAAGAAATTTTCTACCATCTACATTTATTTCTTTAATTAGAACAGGGGGTTTATATTCATTGTATGGTAGATCCAGGGTATTAACTATACCGATCCCTCTTAATGTAGGAAACCAGATTTGATTGTCTGAATTCAGTATACCCCAGGAAACAGGTGTTGATGAACCTGGAAGTCCATCCAGACCGTCATATAATTTCATTTCAATTTTTTTCAATTTCCCTTTTGCAAACCCATCCATATCATTGATTTTCGCTGTAAATACCCCAATATCAGCAGTCATCCAAAAATATCCTTTTCTATCTTCGAAGATTTGAAAGACAGCATTTCCAAATAAACCATCTTCAATAGTATAGTTGATAAAAACATCACTACTATACCTGCTTAATCCCTCACTGGTCGTAAACCACAAGACACCTTTTGAATCTTCAAAAATTGAAAACACAATATCAGAGGCAAGTCCATCCTCTGTTGAATATGAACGAAAGCGATTATTACTGAAATAACTGACTCCCCCTCCATTTGTTCCAATCCATATCTTTTCTTTTGAATCTTTGAACAGAGACAATATATAATTATCCTTAAGGCCATCTTTCTTTGAATAGGTTTTTATATTATTATTTATAATAGAGTTAAGTCCGTTAGCTGTTCCAATCCAAACCTTTCCTCCTTTGTCTTCAAGTGCAAATCTGCAACGATTGCTTGATAATCCATTTTCAGTTGAATAGTTTTCTATTTTGCCATTCAAAAAAGTGATTACCCCTAAATTGCTATATGTACATATCCAGATTTTTCCAGTACTTTCCTGAATTATGTGGCGTATTCTTATATTAGATAATTTTTTTACAAGTGGATGATCAAAAAACCTGCCATCTTTATAAAGACTCAGCCCTTTATCTGTGCCTATCCAATTATACCCATCCCTATCATTCATTATCGCATTTACAGTATTATGAACAAGTCCATGTCTGCTTGAAATCGAATGGAATTTTCCCTCACTCAGTTTAATAAGCCCTCCTCTTGAAGTTGCAATCCATCCATTTCCTTCTCTATCTTCAAAATAATCAACCACCTGATTATTACTTAAACCTGACTTTTCAGTATAACTGGAGAACTTATCATTATAAAATCGGAACAGACCTGAGTCTGAGCAAATCCATACACATCCATCCTCTCCAATTCTGAGCTTATTTATGGTTTTAACTTTTATATTGTCTAATACCTGTAAAGAGTTTAAATTTCCATTCTCAAAAACAAAAAGACCATTGTTTTTTGTACCTATCCATGTCTTTTTGTTTTTATCAGTTAAAATAGACATAACTTCATAATCTTTTACAAATCGATTATAAATTGACGGATTTATTTTATTGTGAGAAAGTTTATAAATCCCTCCTTTTCCAATGAAAGAAAAAACATTCCCACTCTGGTCTTTATAAAATCCATTTACCGGCTCATTTTTTGTTCCACTATATTCCAAAGTAGAAATCATCCCAACTTTATCTATTGAAACCAGTCCTTTTTTTGTTCCAATCAAAATATTTCCTATTTCATCTTCAGATATAGTATTTATATAATTTGATAACAAACCATTTTCGATTGTATACATTGTAAATTTATTATCATTATAACAGGCGAGGCCATCTCCATTTGTTCCAATCCACAATTTTTTTTTTGAATCTTCATATAATATTGTTGCAGAATTGCTCTTGAAATCTTTTCTGGTATGATGGGTAAATATTTCAAATTTAACTCCTTCAAATTTAACAAGACCATTAAAAGTACCAATCCATATAAATCCATCACTGTCCTGTAAAACAGATGTAATATTATCTGAAGGCAAACCAAACTCAGACGTCCAGACCGATTGCATATTCTGATGAATTGGTTTTTTTGGATCCAGGCTAAAAAGTGTTAATGAAAAAATTGTAATAAAAAATAAAAAACTAAATAAAAATGTTTTAATTTTGAATCTATTTATAAAAAGGAATCTATACTTATTAAAATTATTTTTCTCCACTTCAATATTATATGACATAAAAAAAATATTGTAAAACTTATTACAATCTTTTTATCATATATACTATTCTATTTAATACCAATATTAGTTTGAATTTTAAGATCAGACTTTTTCATATTATGATTTATCTATAATTGAAAAAGTAACGGCAATAACCATTATTAATAGCAATGGAATTCCGGCATATATCCCAAATTTATTTTTGTGTATTTTTTCACTCTTAAGATCTAATTTTTTAAAAACTATAAAGAAGGCAAGCCCCAGAATTACTGCAATAATAAAAAGAGAAATATTAAAAGCAAAAATTGGTGATAATTTTTCCTTTAAAATATTAAAATGCTTATTTAATTGTATGATGATTAAGCCCAGACATAGCATTGGAAAAAAATAGATAACCCAGACTATCGTCTTTAAATTTTTCCAGCTGAAAATGCTTAAGAAAAAGGAACAGAAAAACACCAATATACCAGTGCTTAAAAATATATGAGGTTTTGCAAATAACATCAATATAAAATCTTCAGGTTCTAAAAACATAAAATTTAAAATTAAAATTGGAAGAGCTATAATAAATAAAATTGCAATTCGTGGGATTAGTTTATAAAAAAACAACTCTCTTTTCGTAATTGGGCTGCTGAATATATATTCAAATGAGTCATCTTTATATTCACTGAAAAAAGCACTTAATCCCAATCCATATGCAATCCATACAAATACAGCTGGCATTAAAATAGCAAAAGCTTTACCAAAAGCCTGAAATGAATTGGAGTTACCACTATTGAGACCAAAGATGATTAGAAAAACTATATTTATAATAGCAGCTATTAACAACTTCAATGCGACTCCCGGTACAATATCTTTAAATTCTTTTTTTATCATCTTCTTCTCCCCTTAATTTAATAATATAATTACAAAGATAATCAGTAGAAATACTTCAGAAGGAATTACTAATTTTGAAAATTTATTTCCCACAAAATGTTTTTCTCTAAGATCAAGCTTTTTATATGATATTATAAAACAGATGCCTAGAAGAAAAATAAGTATTATAAAACTAATTATAAAGCTATACCCTATAAGATGGGCCTGATCTTGAAATTCTATGCTCAGGTTTCTCAAGATAAGCCTAATTGAAAAGGGGGTAACAAATATCATATAAAGTGTCAGTAAATTGATGAAAGCAATCCAGTTTTTTTGTTTAAATATTGATAAAAACAGGGTAATTAAAAAATTAAAAATCATCCATAATAACAAAAACTTTGGTAAAACCAATACATGAAAACTATCTTTTAATTTATCAGGCTCCTTAAAATATATATAGAAAGTTATTGTATATATGATAATTAAAGCGAATATAATAATGAGTCTTGGAATTATTTTATTGAGCAGTATCTCCTTTTTTGTTAGTGGAGTTGAGAGCAGATATTCAAAACTCTTATCCTTATATTCTCTGCTGAACATGTTCAATCCCAATACCCCGGAAATCATAATGATAATACCGGCAATAATCGAAAAATATAAAACATTACCCCCACTGTATCCAACATGTGATACAGCGCCTGTCTCGTAAGATGTAATTACGAGTGACGCTTTCAATGAATGTATTACCGGAATTATCACCATAGATGACAAAAGAATTAACACTATTTTATAAATATCTTTAAACTCTTTATATATCATATTCCCCACCAATAAAAGCTGTAACTATCTCTGTTAAATTTAAATCTTCAACATCCCCTGCTATTTTTTCCTTAAACTCTTCCTGATAAGGATATATGTAGATATCCGGATAATCAAAATTCCCCATTTTTGAAATAACCGGCAGTTCCGTATTAAGATTATCACCATTTATCCGTTTAACCTTTCTTTTCAAACTCTCTATATCTTCGTCAACAATGATCGTACCATTTTTTAAGAGTATTATTCTATCAACTATATTTTCAATATCATGAAAATTTACATTTACCATCACCAGGGTGACTTTACGTTCGGACAGTAATTCTATAATCTGATCCAGAAAAAGTTTTCTTAAATATGCATCCAGCGAATGTATTACTTCATCAATTAATAGTAGATCCGGCTCTGTAGACAATACCATTGAAAGAAATAATATCGTTTTTTGCCCAATTGAAAGCTCTTTAACCTTTTGAGTATAATCAATCTTTGTATGTTTTAATAATTTATAATCAAAATCTTCAATTTTATATATTGATTTATGCAGTCTGATAGTCTCTTTTACAGAAAGACTTTCATACATACTGATTTTATCAGAAATAAATCCTATTTTTTGTTTAGGTCTATCTCCTAATTTTTCACTATATTCAACTACACCACTATCAGGCAGCATAACACCCGCCATTAACCTTAATAAGGTACTTTTACCAACCCCATTAATCCCGGTTATTACGCAGGATTCACCTTCAGAAATATTCAGATTAAAATCTTTAAAAATTTCAACTTTATCAAATTTAAAACTCAGGTTTTTGATTTTTATCATATTTATTCTCCTTTTTTACTATTCTTTATTTTTTCCAATTGAACGAATAATTCATCCATATCATATCCAAGGTCAATTACTTTTGAAACTAATTCATTTACAATACCCTCAAATATATTCTTTTTCTCTTTCCTTATTTTATCTTTGTCTATAATAACAAAATATCCTTTACCTGGTTTTGACTCCACAAAACCCTCCATCTCAAGTTGAGAGTAAACTTTTATTATTGTATTTGGATGGATTCTAGTTCGGGCAGCCATTTCCCTGATTGACATCAGCTGATCTCCAACATTTAGATATCCGGAGATAATATTATACTTAACACCCTCTTTTACCTGTTCATAAACCGGAGTTGCCGATTTTTGATCAACCTTAATATTCAATATCTTTATTTTCATATTCCCCACTGCCACACAACCATATAACAGTGTGACAGTTTTGTCAACTTTTTTTTAAAAAAAACATTTTTATTTCATTCCTGAAGGTATAAAAAAGATCAGGTAATTTGCCTTGATTTTTAGATTTATTTTTTATAAACTAGGTCTGAACCTTGCTTTCCGGCGGGACTGAAGTACCACTTCCTTACATTCAGAGAATTAAAAAATAATTATTTTATTTTTTCATTCCAAAATTTTCAGGTACTAAAATGGCTATTACTTCCCCTGTGGCACATAATTCACCTTCAACATTTAATAGCACATCTACTGTTATTTTTCTTCCTTTAACTTCTCTAATATTTCCGATGATCTCCATTTCCGGCCCAAGAGGTGTCGGTTTTTTATATTCAACCTTCAAAGAGCCTGTAACAAATCTGGGTGCATTAAATCCATCTAGAATTATATTATTTGATTTGGCATAAGCTAAGGCAGCGGATCCTGTGCCATGACAATCAATAAGGGAAGCGAGCAATCCACCATAAGTAAACCCGGGAAGTGATGTATGATATAGCTTTGGAAGAAAACTTGTTATTGTTTTTTCCCCATCCCATCTGGTTTTTATCTGATGCCCTTTTTCATTTAAACGGCCACAACCATAGCACTGACTAAACCTCTCATCATAATAATCCTGAACACCTTTAGTTTTCATTATATCCTCCACTTTGCATACATAAGTTACAAAATATTATATTTAGTAAAAAGTAAGGAGTTATTATAAATTATCATACTATTTACTAATATTAAAATAATATATTAATTTTACATTAAATGTCAACTCGGCATATCGTTCTTGAAAAAATATAGGTTGACAAAAAAAATTCTTTATATTATGTATATAAAGAAAAATATAATTCAGCCTTTTTCATATATATTTTGAGTTGAATATAAGAAAATGTTTTGAGTTTATTTTTTAAAAAAAGGAGAAAAAAAATGAAAAAAATTTTATTAACAGTTATATCTGTTTTATTACTGGTATTAATTGTAAACGGACAGATATATGAAGATGATTATAATCGATCTAATAGAAATTATAAAAATGAGTATAATCGATCTAATGTAAATTATGAATATAATTATAATTACAGATCTATTATCCCCTATATTGATGACTATGATTATATTCATTACTGGAAACATCCCTATAGTCAAGTAAATTTTGTCATCATCGGTAATGAAGTCTTTATTTTTCCAAGATACGTTTTTTATAGGTTTTATGATAAATATAGGTTCCGCGCCGTATCCAGGGATAGATTTATAGATCTTTCCAGCTTTGGATTACCGTATTATGATAATTATTATAGATTTAATCTTTATTCCGACTACTATAGATATTATCCTAATAGAAGTAGAAGATATAGGAATGTCAGAAATTATTACAAAAAATATTATCGTAACAGAAAAAATCATAAAAGATATAATTCTATCAGAAAGAGATATAAAGATAGAAGAGGTTATACCAAAAAATATAGCAGACCTAAATATGATAGAAAATCCAAAAACTCGAGACGTTATAAAAATAGTTCAAATAAAAGATTAATTACGCCACGCAAAAAATATAAAAAAAGAGACTCATACAAGAAAAGCTACACAAAAAAAAAGGTCTATAAAAAGAAAATCTCTTCAAAAACAAAAAGAAACAAGAAAACTATATATAATAAAAAAAAAAAGAGAGATTAAATATATTCATTTAGGGTTCGCGTATAAATAAGTTCGAATAGAAGGAGAGGGCATCCCCTCTCCAATTTTTCATATACTATTTACAAGTTTAGTTTTTTTTCTATTTTAGCCACTTATCCAACCAGTTTATCACTGTATCATGCCATAAGATACTATTATGAGGTTTTAATACCCAGTGATTTTCATCTGGAAAATATAGTAGTTTACTTGGAATTCCCTTTCTCTGTAGAGCTGTAAAAGTTGAAAAACCCTGAGTTTCTACAACTCTGAAATCTAATGCACCATGTATAACAAGCATGGGCGTTTTCCAGTTTTTTACAAAATTAATCGGGTTATGTTTTTCATAGCTTTTTGGATTATCCCAGGGAGTTCCATTATGTTCCCATTCAGGAAACCATAGCTCTTCAGTATCAAAATAGGCAAGTCTTTCATCAAGATTACCATCATGATTGATCAGACATTTGAACCTGTCGGACCAATTACCGGCAATCCAGTTTATCATATATCCACCATATGATGCGCCTAAGGCTCCTACTCTGTTTCCGTCCATCCATGCATAACGTTTTAATGCTGCAGCCAGGCCTTTCTGTAAATCTTCAAGAGGCTTTCCTCCCCAGTCACCACTTATTGAATCTGTAAATTTCTGACCATATCCTGTAGAACCATGAAAATCTACCATAACTGCTGCATACCCTGCCCCTGTATAAACCTGTGGATTCCATCTATAATGAAAGTCATTTCCAAAAGATCCTTGAGGACCTCCATGAATTAAAAAGGCAACAGGATATTTTTTATTAGGATCAAAATCAACAGGTTTTACAACATAGACATGTACAGTTTCATTATTCCATCCCTTAAATGTAAATTGCTCATAATCACCTAATTTAACTGAAGCAAGTTTTTTTGAATTTATTTTAGTAATTTGTCTGACTTTTTTCCCTTTTTTATCACATGAATATAATTCTACCGGAGATTTCAAATTGTCCATTCCAAAAACAATTCTCTTACCTGAAAACCCAACGGACCGGACATAACCTTCCTTAATTATTGTTTTTACTTTTCCTGATTTAACATTGATAGAGAAAAGAGATTTTTGACCAAGATTGCCTGCCTTTACATAAATTGTTTTATTATTCTTTGACCATGTTATTGAACTGCATGAACGGTCCCAATCCTCTGTTAATACCATCTCTTTTCCAGTTTTCCAATTTCTCAAGATTATTCTAAATTTATCCGCTTCAAATCCGGGTCTTTTCATTGCAAGATAAGCAAGTGTCTTTCCATCATTTGAAAATACAGGGTTTGTATCCCAGGCTTTATTTTTTTTTGTCAAACATTCTGGAGAAGATTTCTTCTCAATTTTTGAATAAAAAAGATCAAAATTAGTTGACCATGCCTCATCTTTATCACTATTTGTTGCAGCAAATACAATGCCCTGACTGTCAGGTGTAAATGTAAACTCCTCAGACCCGCCAAAGGGTTTTGTCGGACTATCTGCATCCATTCCTTTCATAACATTAAAAATCTTTCCATTTTCAAGTTCCATTACGAAAACATGAGATCTACGTCCATCATTCCATGTATCCCAATGTCTGATAAATAATTTATTATAAATCATGCCAGTGGCTTTCTCTTTTTTTTTAAGATCGAGTCTCTTTTTTGTGTCCTTAAAACTTCCTGTATCAGGAAAAACTTCCATTGAAAATGCGATTTTTTTTCCATTTGGAGAAAGAATCAAATTACCCATATCAAGTGGTAACTTTGTTATCTGAATTGGACTCTTGCCTGACACACTGGTCTTCCACACTTGCGAAGAACCAGATCTGGTTGAGACAAAATAAATACTCTTTCCATCGATGGACCAGATTGGAGTAAAATCTGAAGCTTTGTCAGTAGTTAACTGCCTCAATTCTTTTCCATCTGAATTAATTAACCACAAATCTGTTTTTCCTTTATTAGCTTTCAAATCTGTTTTTTTAAGGACAAATGCAATTTTCTTCCCATCCGGTGATATAGTTTGACCTGATATTCTATCCATTGAAAGTAGATCTTTTACTGAAAAAGGATGTTTTTTTCTTTCTCCCATATCTCCAAAAGCATTAAAACCCATTGATAAAATTAACAATAAAGACACAAATAAAGTTTTCATATTTCCTCCTAAATAATTTAAAATAATAAAATAAATTTATTCTCATTATTTATTTTATAATAAACTGAAATGCTATTCAATAATAGAAAGCATATTTTTTTATTTCCTTTTGTTTTTTTTTTTATTTATGTATAATGTGAATTAATAATTCCAGGGGGTATATTTATGAAAAACAAATCTTTAATATTAGTATTTCTACTATCTTTATTAACAATTTTTATACAGGGATCAATTGATAAAACAGAGAAAAATGCCTCTGAAAAATGGAGAAAAATGCTCCAGTTAAGTGAGAATCCATATGGAAACAGTAAAACACAAAACAAAAGAAGTGTTTTTGTTGTCTCTTTTCATCCTCAGGGCCAACTAAGAAATATTACAGAGACTGATGAGATAAATATTACATTTTCGTCCCCAATAGCACCCCTGAAACAATTAAAAAAAAATGAACCTTCTTTAATTACTACAACTCCTCCATTAAAAGGAGAGGGATATTGGAAGAGTTCAACCACATATAATTTTGTAATAAAGGATAAGCTGAAAAGATCTTCTGAATATAAAGTCCACTTTAAGGGATATAGAGGAAATGATGGAATTGTTGTTGTCCCAAAGAGCTGGACATTTTCAACTCCTGTCATAAGAATTAAAAGAACAAAACCATATAATAATGCAAAATGGCAGGTAAGAAACCAGAAGATACTTGTTCAGTTTTCAGAACCTGTTGATATTGAGCATGTAAAAAAAAAAATAAAAATAAAGACAATTAATACATTTTTCGATGATTATTATGATTTTAAAATTACATATTGTGATAAGAAGGAACGAGATTTATTGTATTGGAATGCAAATAAAAATGATTTTAAAAAATACACTTGTTTGACTCCAGTTAAACTTTTTAATATTGCCTCAGATATTAATGTCATATTTGAACCCGGATTAAAATCTTCATTGGGAAATATTGGACTCAGAACAAAACGTATTGTAAAGTTCAGAATATTTGAAAAATTTAAACTTCTAAAAATCAAGAAAACATTTAATCCGGAATCTGGTGTTTATATATCCTTCTCTAATAGTGTAAATAGAAAACAATTTCTTGAAAAGATTGAGATAACCCCTCCGGTAAAGATAAATAAGAACTATAATTGGAATTCCCGCGTTTTCAATATAACCGGAGACTTTAAGCCATCTCATCAATATAAATTAAAGATACCGTCAGATATAACTGATATATTTGGAAATAAATTGAATGAACCCTTTGTTTTTGACTTAACGAGTACTGACTATACGCCATTTTTGAGACCTCCTTCCAGTTCTCACTTTGTTTTGGAAAGCTATTTAAAAAAAGAGATTCCGATATCAGTTAGAAATATCTACAGCACAAAAGTTTTCTATAAAGAATTATCAAAAGCTGAGATCAGTAATATGTTAACCACTAGTTATCAAAGCATCAAAATTAAAAATGAAGAGTGCAATGAATATTTATGGCAAATTCCTATAACTAAAAATGTTGGAGCTACAATTGGGTTTGAGTTAAAGAATATTGGAATTACCAAACCTGGATATTATTTTATAAAATTCAGCAATTCGTATAATAGAAGGGGATCAATTTTCCAATTAACTGATACAGCTCTTATAGCAAAATATAGTCCAACCCAAATATTTGTTTCCGCTTTTTCAATGGATACAGGCAAGATCAACACAGATACAGATTTTGTAATCACAGATTTCAAAGATACAATCTTGAAGAACACTGAAAATGGAATCTCTATATTTAATCCGGATAAGATAGATTTTCTCAATAAAAACATTTTTGACGGAAAAATTTTCTCTATAGGAAAAACCGGATATATCTGGGGGAAAAAAAATGAAATGTTTGATGTTTGGGATTTTAGATATAATTACAATATGAATTTTAATTATGATCCTAAACCCTACTATAACCATCTCCTTCTTTTTACAGACAAGAATTTGTATAAAGCAGGACAGGAAGTGCAATTTAAAGGAATTCTGAGACATATAATTGCGGGTATATTGAAAACACCGACTATTGAGTCTGTTTCCGGAGAGATTTTCAATTCAAGAAGAAAGAAAATTGAAACATTTATTATTAACAAAGAAAACATTTCTGAATTTGGATCATTTGCATATCAGTTTAAATTACCTGAGGATTCACCATCAGGATTCTATAGAATATCTCTAAAACTTAAAACTAAATTAAGCGAATATAAGAAAAATCTATCATTTTCAGTCCAGGAGTATAAACCGGCTAAATTTGAAGTTAATACAAAATTCAATAAAAGTAGTATAATCGCAGGTCAGGATATTAATGGATTTGTAAAGGGTAAATATCTATTTGGAACCCCTATGAAAGAGAGTTCAGGCCGGATAAGTTTAAGACTAAAAAACACATATTTTACTCCAAGTGGATGGGATAGTTATATCTTTGGTTCCTATGGATCAAGCATGAACAAAACTATCTTAAGTAAAAATATCAAATTAGATAAAAAAGGAATATTTAATTTTGAGCAAAAAGAGTTAACATACAATTCTAAAAATTCAGCAAGACTAACTGCTTATGGGGAGATTAAGGATAAAGACAATAATTGGATTAGTGCCAATAATTCTGCATTAATTCACAGGGGAAGATATTATATCGGACTTAAAACAAGTTCATATTTTTTCGAAAAGGATAAAATTGGAAAATTTTTCTTTATAACAGTAGATCCAAAAGGAAAAATATCTAAAGGTAATAAAATTACATTAGATATAAAAAAAGTTGAATGGAACTCTTATCAGAAAAAAGATGCTTCAGGAGCTTTAAGATGGAATTGGGAAAAAACTAAAAAAGATATTCTAAACGAGACATTAAATATAAAAAAAGGGAAACTTGAAAAGGAATATAGCTTTAACCAGACTGGATACTATGAACTCACACTAACAGGAACAGATGATCTGAAAAATACCATTACAACTACAGGTCACCTTTATGTGACAGGAGGTGGTTTTGTTCCATGGAAATTAAATGAAGGAAGAATAATTGAATTAGTAACCGATAAAAACTCATATAAGAAAGAGGAAAAGATAAAACTACTCATTAAATCACCTTTTAAAGAATCAACGGCCTTAATTACCGTCGAAAGGGAAAAAGTAATCTGGTCAAAAACAATCAGGTTATTGGGGAATACAAGCACTATAAATATTCCGGTAAAAGATAATTTCTCTCCAAATATATATATAAATGTACTAATATTAAAAGAAAGAAAAGGCTTAAAGTGGGACAACAAAGGTAAAGATATTGGAAAACCTGAGTTTTACTCAGGATATAAAAAGATTAAGATTGACACTGATGATAAAAAACTGAAAATTACTATCAAAAATGATAAAACCTACTATAGACCAGGTGATCAGGTAACCTTAAAAATAAAAGTAAAAGATAGGGATGGAAAAGCTGTAAAATCTGAACTATGTCTATCTATCGTTGACAAAGGAGTACTTAATTTATCTGGATATAAACTTCCTGATCCATTTAATTTTTTCTATAGAGACAGGCCGCTTGACGTCAAAACGGTTTCGACTCTAAATGATGTATTGGCCAGAAGAAAATATAGTGAAAAGGGTGAAAAACCCGGTGGAGGTACAGGAGAATCTGCATTTGGATCAATAGTTGCGAGAAAAAACTTCAAAGAAAGTGCTTATTACTCAGCCTTTATTACAACAGATAAAAAAGGTGAGGCAAAGATATCATTTAAATTGCCTGATAATCTGACAACATTCCTTGCAATGACTGTAGCTGCTGACAAAAATAAGTTTGGATATGGCGATTCCAATATCCTTGTAAAAAAAGAGTTGATCATAAAACCGGCTCTACCTGATTTTCTAAGACCGGATGATACTTTTTCAGGCGGAATCACCGTTACAAATAATAGTGGGAAGAAGATAAAGGTCAAGGTAAAAGCTGAATTTAAAAATATCTTATTAGCTGAGAGTAAAAACATAAAAAAAATTACATTAGAGATTGCAGAGACTAAAGCAGTTTTTTTCAGATTTAAAAAAGAGTCAAACCTGCTAATACCTGAGTTCACATTTAAGGCAATAAGTAATGGATTCTCAGACGGTTATCAATGTTCAATTCCAATAAGAAAGCCGAGTTATACAGAAGCTGTTGCAAACTTTGGAAAAGTAGATAATAAGAAAATTAAAGAAAATATTATTGTACCCACTAATAGTTTCAGAGATCAGGATAGACTTGAGATTTCCCTATCCTCATCTTCTATTCTCGGAATAAAGAAGAATTATGATAATCTACGAAACTATCCATATAGTTGTCTTGAACAGAAAATTTCTAAAACTTCTCCTCTGCTTAAAAGTATCTTTTTAAGAAAATATGGAATTAGTAATTTAAACCAGGTAGATGTAGACAAGGAGATTTCAGGATTATTAAAAATTATGGGAAATTATCAAAGTTATAATGGCGGATTTAAGTACTATCCAAATTCTATCTTTGTTAGTCCGTACCTCTCATGTTATGCGACCGAATTTATATTAAAGGCAAAAGAAAGTGGATATCAAATTGATAAAACCGTCTTAAGAAAAGCCAAAACATACTTACAGAAAACATGTAAAAAGACAATTAATTCAGCCTATCCTTATTCAGGGAATATTTCATTCCTAATCCAGTCATATGCATTATTTGTCTTAACCAAAGACAAGGTCTTTATGAAGGATACAGCAAATAATCTATATGAAGTAAGAGATAGAATTCCAGTTGAAGGAATTTCCTACCTTATAAAGGCTCTTGATAAAATTGATGGTCTCCCGAAACATATGTTGGCAATCTTAACAAGAACGATGCTGAATAAAATGAAGGATGAACCAACTAAAATTCATTTCGAAAACCATGAAGATAAATCATGGTGGAGTGTACATGGAAGCAGCGTAAAAACTACGGCAATTGCATTGGAAACCCTTCTTGAAGTTTATGGAAAATTTCCCTATGCTGAAAAGATTGCCCGATGGATAAGTTCGATTCAAAAACAAAGAAGATATTTGTCAACCCAGGAAGACCTTTCTATTTTAAATAGTTTTGAAAAATACTATATGATATTTGAGAAAGAAACACCTGATTTTATAACAAAAGTCTATTTTAATGATATAGAAAAACTAAAACAGCAGTTTACGGACAGATCAAAAAAATCTATATTGCATTCAATAAAACTTCTGAATTATAAACCCGGTGAAAGAGTTAATGTAGATTTCGTAAAAACAGGTAAAGGAATTTTATATTACCTTTTAAGGCTTAAATACTATGCAAAAGGGAAAATTGAAAGTATAGACAGAGGATTTACAATAAAAAAATCCTTTTCAAATTTAAAAGGTGAAAAAATTGACCAGGATGATTTTATCGCTGGAGAAAAATATATTGTAAATCTGGAAGTAACCACGAATAAGGAAAGGAGTTTTGTCATGTTAAATGACCCTATTCCAGCTGGCTTTAAAGTTCTTAATCCATCATTTAAAACTTCATCAGCCCTCTCATTAAAAAAAGTAACAAGGGGGAATAAATATAATGCTTATTGGGGGAAATTTTATAGAAGTGAATATTATTTTGACAGGGTAGAACTTTTTGCAGATTATCTTACGAGAGGAACTCATAAGTGGAAATATCTGATTATTGCAACTAACTCCGGAAGCTATAAACTGCCGCCTTCACTTGTAAGCGAGATGTATAACCCTGAAGTTTTTGGAAGAAATGGTAATAAAAAGATTATTATCAAGTAGAAAAAGGAAGCTAATAACCTTAATACTTCTTTTTATAGTATTCATGGTTTTATACTTTTCTATTTTTGACAGAAGTATTCTTATTTCTAATTCTAACTCTACTCTGTATTTTGACAGAAATGGGATAGCTTTGAGGACAATTTTATCTGAAGACGAAAAATATTCCCAAAGAAGTCTATTATCAGAGGTTTCTCCACATTTTTTAAGATCAATTATATTAGTCGAGGACAGAAGCTTCTATTCTCATCATGGAGTATCTATAAGCTCTGTTTTTCGAGCTATGTTTCAAAATATCAAAGAAAACAGAATCAAATCAGGGGCATCAACAATTACAATGCAGCTGGCAAAACTCCTGAAAAAGAATAGGAAAAGAAATTTTTTAAATAAAATTTCAGAGAGTTTTTTTGCAATAAAACTTGAAATACATCTTGATAAATCAATAATTTTAGAAGAATATCTAAATAGACTTCCTTTTGGAAATATGATTTATGGGATTAAATCTGCCGCTCATTATTACTTTAAGAAAAAACCAGAGGACCTCTCACTTAATCAGGCAATATATCTTTCGCTCATTCCAAAGTCACCTACTTTTTATAATCCATTGAATCATCTGATAAGACTAAAAAATAGAAAAAATATAATTTTAAAGGAATTTAGAAAGAATAAATTTATTTCTGAAGACGAATTTTTAAGAGTATCAAATGATGGAATCAAATTTAATTTGAACAATAAAAACTTTACAGCTCCCCATTTAATAGAAAGGATAGATAAAAACAAATTAGTGAGATTAGATACAAAGATAATGACAACTATTGACAAACGACTTCAGTTGGAAACGAAAGGAATTGTCTTAGAATCACTTGATAGACTAAAATCATATAATGTTAAATCTGCAGCCGCTATCGTTATTGATAATAAGAGTAAAGAAGTTATTGTATATTTAGGATCACCTGACTATTTTAATGTAAAATCAAACGGCTTTGTTGATTATGCAGATTCACTTCGTCAACCCGGTTCAACACTTAAACCATTTATATATGCAATGGCCCTGGAGAATGGCTGGACATGTTCAACAATTCTACCTGATGTAAAGTTTCCTGCTAGAGGAGGATTTTTTCCAGCCAATCATGATGGAAGGGAACATGGTCCTTTAAGGCTTCGACCTGCTCTTGCAAACTCATTTAATATTCCTGCATTTTACCTTGCAATGAAATTAACACCACAACTAATCATCGAAAAACTGCAAAATGCAGGTTTTAATTATCTAAATAAAAATTCAGGATTTTATGGAGAAACAATTGCCCTGGGCGCAGGAGAGGTTAAACTATTTGATCTTGTCAAAATATACTCATTATTTGCAAATAAAGGAACTATATATGAACCTTCAATAATTATTGGAGAGAAAAAAAAAGCAGTAAAAGTTTTTTCAGAAAAAGCAGCATATTTGATATGGAATATTCTATCAGATCCGGGAGCAAGAGCAATAAGTTTTGGTTATTATTCTTCTATGAACCTGCCTTTCCCGGTAGCAATAAAAACCGGGACTTCAAAAGGTTTTCGGGATAAATGGGCAATTGGAGTAAACTCTGAATTTACAATTGGAGTCTGGCTTGGAAATCCATCCGGTGAAAACATGAAGGATCTGACAAAAACAGCCAGTGCTACTTCAATACTAAGAGATATCTTCCTTTTAGTTCAAAAAGACTGGAGTAAAGGCACTATATCCCCTCCTGAAGGACTTATAAAAATGGAAGTATGCAGCCTCTCAGGTGAAATCGCCACCGAATTTTGTAAAGACAGTCAGGAAGAATTTTTTGATGAAAATAATACTCTTGAAAAAGAGTGCACATACCATCAATTAATAGATGATGATATTACAACTGTATTTCCCGAATTATATAGAAAATGGGCTGTAAAAAACAAATTGATCAAACATATGGATATTAGAAAGAATTTTAAAAAAAAAATCTCCTTCCCTCAAAAAAGAGATTTTTTCCATATTTCAGATGACATCCCGTTAGAAAGTCAGACAATAACATTTAAAGTTACCGGTTTTAGTGAGGGAGAAAGTATTGAGTACTTTCTAAATAACAAATTATTATCAACAATGCCCTACCCGAATTTTCCTTCCTGGCAATTAAAAAAAGGTGATTATAAATTAATAATTAAATATAATAACAGAGTTACAGATCAAGTCATATTCATGGTTAGATAAAAATGAGGTAGGTTTAATTGATTGGTAATTTATTCACGATATGCAATCTGGAATAAAATTTCTTTCTTACTATTTTTTGATATATAAAAGGGAGCTGCCTATCAGCAGCTCCCTTATATATTGTTACTAGTTTTCTATTTTTTTAATCTTGAAAATTTAGCTTTTCTAGGATCACCTGAATAACCAAGTTTTTCCCAGTTCATAATTGATTTCTTTCCTTCTTTTGTATGACAAGCACTACATTTTAAAGCTTTTTTTGCAGGTGCTACCATGTGATCAATTGGCCAGTACATTTCAGTTTCAATTGGTTCATATTTACCTGAGAATGCTAATCCAACAGATTTCATACCCTTTGCAAAAGAGTCAACCCATGAAAGTGTTTTCCAGTATCCACCTTTTCCAAATAGTTTTGGAATTAATAAGAATCCAGTTCCTGGATCATAATACTGTTTACCTCTCATTACTTTAAAAGGAGAAATTCTAGAATTTGAATCTTTAATACTTCCTTCTAATTTATTAAAATTCAGGATTTTTTTTGGATCTTTAATTTTATCTCCAGATAGATAATAATCAGATTTTCCGTTATACCAGTAATATTCAGGTTGTAAATTTTTCTTCCATTTGAAGTCGCCCTTTTTCCATGAATATAAAGGTTTTCCATTCTCATCTTTTTCAACTTTTTTCTTCTTATCACCAGCGGTTGTCCAATCCCACCACGTTTTAGTTGGATATTTTTTTGATACTACTGGAATATGACAAGTTTCACAGGCAATAGATTTTGCATGATTATTAAGTTTTGATTTCATTCCCTTTGTATGTACATTTTCACCTTTATGACAATCAGTACAGAGCAGATGATTTGATCCACCATCAGCAATAGAAGCATGCAATGCTCCTTTTACATCATGTTTTTTATCACTTTGATGACATGATGCACAGGTTTTTCGTTTTTTAGGGTCTGGATTTCCCATATGTACATCCATTTCAAAAGAAGGCTTTATTAGACTTTTAGTAAGATCACCTTGTTTAACATTATGTCCACCACCACCATTAAAATGACAGGCTCCACAGTTTTTGTTTGATGATTTAGCAACGTTCTGTGCTACTTTCAGAAGATCCACTTTTGGGAACATTTTTTTCTTTGCTTTAAAGAATTTCTCTTTTTCTTTATAAACTGGATATCCTGCAGCTGTTGGAAACTTTTTATAAGTTCCTGTTGAATCATGGCAAACTAGACAATCAATATTTTCTTTCTTTTTAAAGTCAAACGATCCATCTTTCCAACCATATCCAATATGACAACTTGTGCATCTTGCCCAGTTTGAACTAATAGCGACACAATAATTGTTAAGCATATTCTTTTTTCCAAGTTTTACTTTTTTGCCGTTAATTGTAGTTTCTTTTCCAAGCCAGTTCCAATGTCTAGATTTTAACATATCATCAGCTACATCTCCATGACATCCTATGCATGCTTTTGTCACTTCTTGAGGTGTATTAAAAGGTCCTTTAAGCTGTAAATGCTCTTCTACTGATCCGTTACCTGCATAAGATACTGATACAGTTAATACTAGTAATAATACTAAAATTCGTAATCTCATAAATCCTCCTATATTTTTTATTATTCATTAGTTATATTAAATGATATATGTTAAGGCAAATTATAATCATTTAAAATAACAAAGTCAAGTAAAATATTTTTTTTTTAACAATTATTCTTGTGTTATATAAGTCAAAAAAATATAACTATTTAAAAAAATAAGATGGGATGTTTTCAAGGATAATTTTCATCGTAAAAGCATCATTTAAAACAATAGTTTCCGGATTTTTTACTCTTTTTTTTATGTTTGAATCTATAAATTTAAAATTATCTTTTGAAAGCTTTATTGTACCTGCTATAGTTTCATATAAGTAATAATTATCAAAGGAAGATAAAGTCTTTATTATATCTCCATTTTTAAAATTAATAATATTTACATTCCCTTTTTTATAAATATAATATCCCCTGTTTTCTCTTTCAAAACTCTGCTCTGTTAAACATATTTTTGGCTTTTCTTTGTAAGGAGCACCATTAGATGGACAAAAAGTATTACAATTCCCACACTCATTGCAAAAATCTGAAACATTTAAAACCTGATATTTCTGGTCAATTGCAAAATATTCTTTTTTTTGTATTTTTACTGCGGCGTCATCAATAATTAATGTTTCAAGTTCTATATTAAAAGGTTTTATTGTATATGAAATATTCGCTCTGTTTGGGCATACAGTAACACATATATTACAAAGTTCATCACAATACAGGCAACGGGATGCCTCTTTTATTCCTTCTTTTGCAGACATATCGTTCTGAATATATTCTAAATTTAATTCATTTTCATCATTCTTTTTATCTTTAAACTCTGGTTTTATCCTAGTAGATCTCCTAATCATATGCTCACTAAATGAGATGTTTCTCTTAATCGGTTTATAAGTATTCGGACTCTCTAAATCTAAAGCATGCAATATTTCTAACGCAGTTCTTCTGCCATCTCCGACTCCATTTATGATTGAAGATGCTCCCCTTTCTGCATCTCCACCAATAAAAACTTTCTTATTCTTAATAAGTTCAGAATCTATAAATTCTTTATCTATGTCCTGACCAATCGCAGGTATTATTGAATCAACTTTCAATACAAAGTCAGAATCAGGTTCCTTAATAACAATTCCCCTTCCCTTCTTGTCAATACCGTAAACCCTCATTTTTTCAAGCTTTATCCCAACAACTTTTCCATTTTTTACAGCAATCTCCTTAGGGCTTACTAATTCAATTACCTCTATACCTTCATTCAAAACATCCATTATTTCATGATCATCAGCTGGCATATCTGCAATCCGCCTTCTATATAAAATGGATACATTTCCCGAATGACCAAGCAGTCTTCTGACAGATCTAGCGGTATCCATAGCAGTATTCCCCCCACCAATTATCGCAACTTTTCTTCCAAGATCAACATCTTCTCCATTTCTCAATCTAAAAAGAAAATCAAGTGGTTCATAAACCCCATTAGAATCTTCGCCAGTAATATTTAATTTTTTTGATAAGGGGGCACCTGTTGAGAGATAGACAAAATCATTATCCTTTATTATCGTTTTCAATTTATCTTTATCTACTTTTGTGTCATAAAAAACATTAATATTTGAATTAAGTATTTTATCAATATCTCTTCCTATATCAGAATCAGTCAATCGGAATTTTGGAATAGCGTTCTTTACCATGCCACCGGCTTTAGTACTTTTTTCATAAATACTAACAGATACTCCTTCTTTTTCCAGATAATATCCACAGGATAATCCAGAGGGTCCAGCCCCTATAATAGAGACATTTCCTGTAGATTTTTTGTTTTTCAATTTAAATTTATATATTTCAGAATTTTCTGCTATAGTTTTTTTCACCTTTCGTATTGCAAGGGCAGAATCATAATTATTTCTTGTGCATTTTATACCGCATAATTGAGTACAGACAGTTCCTGTAATGATAGGTAGAGGATTACTGTCTGATATGACTGCCATTGCATTGTCAAAGTCTCCTTTTGCAGCATAATACATATAGCCGGGAATATCCTGATTTGATCCGCAATTTGATTGACAGGGAGCAGCAATACAATCAAATTCATTGAGTCCTCTATTTGTTTTTATATCCCCTCTTTTTATATAAGTTCTTTTATATGACTCGTCATTTAAAACTGCTTCTGCATATCTTTCAAGTTTTTTAATATTTGCAGTTCCACTCTGATTCTTATCCTCTGAAGCTGCTGAATTAATTTTTTCAATGTATTGGAAAAACCTTCCATATCCGCCAGGTTTTAATATATCTGTTGAAACAGTAACAGGTTTTAGTCCACAGGCAAGAATATCAGATATGTTAAACGCTTCAGCTCCTGCAGAAAAAGATATATCAAGTTCTCCATTAAAATCAGTCTGCAATTTTTTTGCAAGATTTATTGAAATAGGATGCAAAGCCCTACCACTTAAATAATGCATCTTCTCGTTTTCAGGCAACACTTTTAGAACATTTTCAGTCTCCAGCGTATTTGTAAGTTTAATGCTGAAGACAACTCCTTCAGTTTTAGCTTCATTTCTTAGATTAGTAATGATTCTTATTGCATCTTTATATTTAAGATCGTGTTCAAATGCTATATCCGGTACTCTTATATCAAAATTAAGAGTACTATTTAATATTGTTCTTAACTCTTCAGCTCCAAGAAGTGTTGGGTTTAACTTTATTGTTGTATGATATTTTTTTCTAATTAGGTATGAACCGATTTTTTCAATCTCATCTGAGGGGCAACCATGCATAGTTGACAAGGTAATATTATTAGATATTCTATCAGGAATCAAAAGTTTCTCTACCTGAGGATATATCAGAGATATCTCTTTTATCATTTTAGATTTCTCAATAGAACAATCGCTCATCTTTGCTAAAAACCATTGTACCTTATCTTTTAATATTCCTTCATAGTCATATCCGACACTTAAGTTAAAGATAAATCCTGCATCGCCATTATTCCAACCATATCTATCTTTTAGAATATATATGACAATCCAGGCTTTTAAGTATTCATTAAAAGATTGCTCAATCTTTAATTCCTGTGACCATTCACAATTATATCCCTCATCATTCATATCTATACAAGGTTTAGATACATCAAGCTCATCAAGCTCCTGAACAGTCTTCAATTCTATATAGCGAGCACCTGTCAGCCAGGCACTTATAATATTCTGAGCGAGTTGTGTATGAGGTCCAGCTGCAACTCCTATTGGAGTTTCAAGCTCGGTAAAATATCTATTTATTCCAATGTTTTTGTTTTTAAGTGGGTTAAAGAATAATTTTTTATCTATCCCGAAGATAGAACCGGCCTTTTCTTCAGTAAATATCCAATTAAGTAGGCTTTTTATTGATAAAGGAACAAAAGAATCACTTTTTGACTGTTTCATCACGATTTTTTCCAACAGAAATGTATTTAATTGGAATCCCAATATACTGTTCAATAAAATCCAGATACTCCTTTGCTTTAATGGAGAAATCCTTATAGTCTTTTATAACACTTACATCCTGTTTCCATCCTTCAAAACTTTTTAAAACAGGTTTCACATTATTAATGATTTCTGGATACGGATCAAATAATTGACTTATTTTCCCGTCATGTTCATAACCCGTAACAACTTTTACCTCTTCAAACTTGTTAAAAATATCAAGTTTTGTCAGATAAATAGAGTCAATTCCATTTATCATAACTGAATATTTTAAAGCTACAAGATCTAGCCATCCAACTCTTCTTGGTCTTCCAGTTGTTGCTCCATATTCATTTCCCGTTTCCCTTAAATTTTCAGCTTCCTCTCCAAATAATTCTGATGGAAATGGCCCCTCTCCAACTCTAGTTGTGTAGGCTTTGCATATCCCGGTTGCTTCCCCCATCACCTTATGTGACAATCCAGTGCCGGAAAAAAGTCCACCAATAGTCGGATTTGAAGAGGTGACAAATGGATAAGTACCATGATTTATATCAAGCAAAACCCCTTGAGCACCTTCAAAAAGCATTTTTTTGTCAGCTCTCAAAAAGTCATTAAGTAGATAAGTCGTATTTGCTACGTATGGTTCTAAATATTTTCCCGCATTAAAATACTCTTCAAAATAATCATCTATTTGTATCTCTTTTCCACCAAAAGCTTTACTTAAAATATTATAATGATCATTTAATGGTTTTAACTTTTTGAAGAATTTATCTTTATCTAATAAGTCATTGATAAAAAGCGCTCTCCTTCCTATTAAGTCCTCATAGGCCAGCCCTATTCCTCTCTTCGTTGTTCCAATCTTAGTATATCTTGATTGCTCAAAATATGTATCTAATTCCTGATGAAAAGGAAATATTACAGGAGCATTTCCACTCAAAAAAAGATTATCTGATTTAAATCCTAAAGAATGAATATTCTCAATCTCCTTTATAAGTTGAAGAGGATTTACTACAACTCCTTTTCCTATAACATTTTTTATATCAGGAGACAACATCCCTGATGGTAACAGATGTAACACAACCTTTTTACCTTTATGGTAAATAGTATGGCCGGCATTATGACCACCCTGATACCTTGCAACTACTTCAAAATTTTCTGCCAGTGAGTCAATTGCTTTACCCTTACCTTCATCACCCCATTGTAATCCCAATATTAAAAGATTCATTTTAGACTCCACATTTTATCAAATTTAACATTATCTATTCTATCAAAGTAGTAAGTCTATTTCAAATATATTTTTGAATAATTGCATTCTCTACCATATGCTTTAATGATTTTTATCAAATTAAACTTGACAATGTTTTTTTAATAAATTATTATTTAAACTTGGATGGACTGACAAGAGCCTTTTTGGTTTAAAGAGAAGATTCATTAAAGAAAGGATATGGATTCTAACCATGTTATTAAAAAGATTGTTAAAAACTAATTATATTGATGTAAAAAAAATCACATCCTTCATTATCATTTTATTTCTCACACTCTCAATATATCCAACAAAACAATCTGAGGAATTTGCTTTAAAAGCCATGTATTTAAAAAAATTCATTAATTACATTGATTGGCCTGAGAGGAAAATTAATGATAAATCAATTGAATATTTCAAAATTGGTGTAATGGGAAAAAATCGTATATATGACAAATTAAAAAAGTCATATTCTAAAGATAAAATATATAAAAAAAAAGTAAAAGTGCTAAAAATAGATAAATTAGACAATATTTCTTCATTTAATGTAATATTTGTATCTGAACAAAATAATGAAGAAATTTCTGAAATAATTAAATCATCAACCAAAAACAACATATTATTAATTGGAGATACCCCTGGATACGCGATTGCCGGAATCCATATAAATTTCAATATTAGAAATGAAAGATTAAGGTTTAAGATCAATACTACTTCACTCTCTAAATCTGGTTTATCAGCAAGTTCTTTTTTATTATCCCTGGCAGAAATTATAAAAACTAAAGGTAAATTAAAATGAAATTCCTAAGAGATCGTTCAATTAAGAATAAAATAGTCATAATGAACTTATCCATCACTTTCATTGTTACAATAATTGCATTGTTCATTTTTACAGTTACTGAAATGAATCTTCAAAAAAATGATTTGATTAATGATGTAAAATTGGATACTAAAATCCTGAAAGAGGCAATTTATGCTTCCCTCGATTTTAATTTTAAAAAAGACGCCAATATTATCCTGAAAAAAATGTCTATCAAACCCTATTTAAGAGATTGTATTATTTTTGATAATAACAATGACTTTTTTGTATCACTTACAGAAAAAAAATATAAAAAATCAAACTTTTTGTTTAAACCTGATAATGATTTCTATTTTAACCAAGATGGTTTTTATTATAAAAGCGACATACTAAACCGGAAACAGAATAAAATTGGAAATATAATTACAATTATATCTACAAAAATTTACAAAGACAGAATCGCTGCATTTTTAATAAAAATGCTTTTAATATTTTTTCTTATTTTCATTTTGACATTTATTTTATCCAACATTATGCAGAAATTTATTTCTGAACCAATTTTAAATCTCTCAAAAATCACAAAAAACATTAAATCAAAAGACGATCTCAGTATTGAAGTAATTCATAAAAATAAAGATGAAATTGGACAGCTTTACAAAAATTTTAATACAATGATCAAAACATTAAGAACTATTGAAATTGAAAGAGAGAAAACAGAAGAAGAGCAAAACAAACTAAGGCAACAGCTTCAACAGGCTCAAAAAATGGAAGCGATCGGAACATTAGCTGGTGGTATTGCCCATGATTTTAATAACATATTAGCCATAATTATGGGTTATACAGAAATGACAATTGATGATCCATCAGATTTGCAAGTCACCTTAAATAATATGCAGAATGTCATGAAAGCATCAGAGCGTGCAAAGGAGATGGTTAAACAAATACTGGCATTTTCCCGAAAAAATGAGGAAACCATGCGTTCTGTAAATATTGGTGAAATTATTGTTGAGACTGTCAACTTCCTTCGATCCTCCATACCTTCAACTATTGAGATAAAATCCAATATTGAAGATAATCTTAGTCAAATTCTCGGTAATTCCACTCAAATAAATCAAATAT
This sequence comes from uncultured bacterium, assembly GCA_965371805.1. Classification (GTDB taxonomy): domain Bacteria; phylum Acidobacteriota; class Aminicenantia; order UBA2199; family UBA2199; genus JAOZTV01. The sequence continues at coordinate 99,635 of CBDUZW010000009.1, forward strand.
TAATGAATCTATGTACAAATGCAACACATGCTATGAAAGATGATGGCGGTTTATTGGAAATATCCATTAAAGAGGTTTTCTTAGATAATGACAACTCTGAGGTAATTGGTCTTAGTTCCGGCATATACCAGCAATTATCTGTAAGTGACACTGGCGATGGAATGAGCAAAGAAATAATGGACCGTATCTTTGAACCTTATTTTACGACAAAAAAAGAAGGCGAAGGCACTGGAATGGGCCTTGCAGTTATTTATGGAATAATAAAAAGCCATAATGGGATAATAAAAGTATATTCAGAACCTGGAAACGGTACTACATTTAATGTCTATTTTTCAGTTTCAGATCAATCTGGAGCAATCAAGATGGATAAAGAACAGGAGATTACATTTCAGGGTAATAAGGAAAGGATCTTATTGGTAGATGATGAAGCACCCTTATTAAATCTATCTGCTAAATTACTTATGAAGCTTGGATACAAGGTAGACGGTACAAACATCAGTACGGAAGCATTGGGAATTTTTAAGGCAAATCCTGATAAATTTGATCTTATTATAACTGATATGACCATGCCAAATATGACAGGAATCAAATTAGCCGAAGAAATTCATAAAATCAAACCTGATATTCCAGTTATACTATGTACAGGTTTTAGCAATGGTATCAACAGAGATAATTTTAAAGACAAAGGTATAAGTGCATTAGTAATGAAGCCTGTATCTAAAAATGAATTGGCAAAAGTTGTCTGGAATATATTTGAAAATAAATAAGATATAAATAATATCAATCATAATAAAAATTCATATCAATCTTCTGTTTTAGTATTATTTATAAATATAAATTTAATCCCAATCCAATAATTTTTTTTCTCCATTAATTTTCTTAATTTCTGTAATTTCCTGAGATACTTCAATAACCCCTTTATAGTTTTTGAAGTCATCATAAACGGCAAAATACTGTATTAGAATATTTTCAGATCCCATTTTTATCCAAAATTCGGCCTTATCCTGTTTCCCCTGCCTGAAAGAATCAATAATTTCTTCAACAATATGAACACTCTCAGGAGGATGACAGTTTTTAACATCCCTTCCGATTATTGCATTTGTACGGGGAAAGATTCTTTTTTTGGGTGTAGAAAAAAATTTAACTTTATTATGCTCATCAACAAATGTAATATCTACCGGAAGATTATTAAAAAGTAGAATAATTTGATCAACTGATAAAGAACCACTCTGCAGATCTATATCTCCTAAATCAAGCCATCTTTCTTTGTTTTTATTATTTATGATATTTTCCTTTGGGTTATAGTATGGAAAACCAATCTCTAAACTTTCAGAGAGGAGAGTGTTAAGAAGATCATTTGGAATTGTCTCAAAAATAAATGGGAATAAAATTTTTTTATCTCTGAATATAATTGCATTTATATTAAAATAAACTGCTCCAATCAATCGATTAAAGGATTTCAAATCAAAAATATCCTTAGATAATAAGATCATAAGTTTCTTAAGATTAGTTCTTATATCATCATGAAAGGACCACATTACTTTCAAACAATTAAATTCATTCCATTTTTTCTCTAATAATGGAAAAAGAACATTTTCCTTTATTATATAGTAATTATCAATCTTATAAATTACCTTTAGTGCAATCAGTATCTCTTTTTTCAGGCCCGTATCTTCAGGTTTCTTATTAATACCGGCAATTAAGGGTTGCAGTATTTTTAATTTGTCAGCAAGTTCTTCATTATTTTTAAGACAACAGTAAATAAAACTGCCCTCCTGAGGTTTCTCATAAGTATAATTTTCTATAGACTTATACATAACATTTAAAAACTTATTAACTCCAATTTTTATTTTGTCCATTGCAAGATCAGTCCTTACTATCCGATCCACTAGAAAAATAATATCAGAAGGTATCGAACTGGCAATTAACTCTCTATTTTCTTCAATCGACTTTACAGCTTCATCCTTGTTCAGTATTGAATAAAAAAGTTTCATCAACCCTTCTATTCTTCTTTCTTTACTATCATTTATTTCAGACATCTTAGTTTACCTCTATAAATAAAATTATAAACGATTATTTTTTAATTGCAAATATATAATGAGTTATATTATAGAACCAAATTTTTCATCCATACTTAAACTATTTTTAAAAAAAACAGAAAGACAGGTCTATTTACTTGACAATTAACTTCTAATGGGCGTCCCTCTTTTTCGCTGCCTATGAACTTAACACAGATCGAAATAAATCAAAAGTTGGAAAAAGAAAATTCTTGAGGGTGCAGTTGAGAGACCGCTTGCATTATAAATGTGGTACAATAAATGTAGGGAAATCATTCCCAAAAAATTTGGAGGTGCTACAAATTATGGGTTTACTAAGAACTTTACGCAAAAACGACTATACTACCAGTTCAATTACCTATTAATAAAGAGAAAAACAATGATTAAAAAGACAATAAAAATATTAACTTTAACATTGTGCGTTTTTAATTTTATGTTCTTTGGTTATAATTGTAAAACTCCTTATGTTGTAGAACAAGATTTTTTAAGCCTTTCCTTTACTAATTCTGACGCTACTACTACTAGTGATGGTTATATATATTATTTAAGTTTTGTAATTAATGAATTAGGAGAAAGCGGTGTAACTATAGATAGTGTTAGTATTAGCATTAATAAAGATAGTGTTGCTATTGCTCAATATGATTATATTTCTACATAGGTTTTCCCTAACAATTATATCCCCGTTAATAATTCATTGTCATCTATTAATATGAAAATAAAACATATCTCTAATGTTTTCGGAGACTCTGCAACTGTTACTATTAAAGGTACTAATAATCAAAACAAAGATGTATCTGTAAGTAATACAACTACATTTCCTGATCTTGCACAATACCCTACAATAAACTTATTTGAAATTAATACAACTTCAGTTAATATTGGTGAAATTGCAATAATAAAATGGAGAGTGAGTAATGCAACAAAAGTTCATATGTTGAAGTTCAGAAACATATTAGACTCTGATCCCCCAAAAAACCCAAATGA
>CBDUZW010000010.1:0-100182 GCA_965371805.1 uncultured bacterium
GGTGATTAAAAATTCTTTTAAATCTAATATGTTATGGACTCGTACATATATTTGACATAAAGTGTTTTTTTTTATAAAATAACGTTTGATTTCTTTATAAAAATCTTTTTTAGAAATACTACATGTTTTAGTATGGAATAAAAAAAAGAGAATTTATAAAAAACATATTGGCACTCTTTCGGAGTTGAAACCTGAATTCAAATTAGGTCTGACTTGAGAATTAAGAAGAGTGCAGAGGAGAAGTGGCATGACAGAGACAACACAAACCAATAATAATGGAAATAAAGATGAATTTTCAGAGATGATGAAAGAGTTTGATCTGCAATCCGTTAGTTTTGATACCCCGGTAAAAGGTATAATAATTGATATATCGGATAGAAGAGTAATACTTGATATTGGTAGAAAAACAGAAGGAATCCTGGATATAGAAGAATTGAAGGGATGGGATGGCGAAGTTAGTCATAAAGTTGGCGATACTGTTTCTGTTATTCTTAAAAGAGTAAATAGGAAAGAGGGGTATATCCTTGTATCAAAAAAAGAGCTTGACAGTATTGAAGGCTGGACAAACATTCAAAAAGCATCTAATGACAATACAGTTGTTGAAGGTAGAATCTCGAAGGTTTTAGGTAATAATAAGGGATTTGAGGTTGATGCTGGTATTAATATGTTTTTACCTCTGAGTCATGTGGATTTGAAAAAAGTTAAAAACCCGAAAGCATTACTTGGCAAAGTTTTTGAATTTAAAGTAATAAAGTTAAATCAAAGAGAAAAAACCGGGATTTTATCCAGAAGAGTCATCTTAGAAGAAGAAAAAAATAAAAAGGTCAACGAAGTATTTGAGTCAGTCAATGTGGGAGATATTGTAAAAGGTAATGTTGTTTCAATTATGGATTATGGTGTTTTTGTTGATATTGGTGGAGTTGATGGACTTGTTTACAAGGAAAACATTTCTTATGGAAGAATTAATCACCCCAAGGAAAAAATAAAAAAAGGTGATGTTGTCGAAACAAAAATCCTTGATATAGACAAAAAAAATGGTAAGATTGCTTTGGGAATCAAACAACTCTTTACTGATCCATGGGAAGGTATTGAAAGCAAATATCCTGTTAATTCAAAACATATTGCTAAGGTATTGAAAACTGTTGATTTTGGAGCCTTTATTGAATTAGAAGAAGGCATTGAGGGCTTGCTTCATATCTCTGATTTGTCATGGGATGAAAAACCACAATCAGTTGACGGATATGTTGCAGTTGGTGATGAACTTTGGGTACAGGTAATAGAATTAAGTAAAAAAGATAGAAAAATAAAACTAGGTTTAAAACAACTTGAGCTTCGTCCTGAGGATAAATATATTCAAGCAAAAAAATCTGGAGATATTGTTACTGGGATTGTAAAAAAAATTCTTCCATCAAGAGTTTTTGTTGAATTAGAGAAGAATGTTGAAGGTGTTATAAAAATATCTGATATAAGTTATTTTAGAGTTGAATCTCCAAAAGAATTTTTAAAAGAAAAAGAAAAAATCGAAGTAATGATCATCGGTACTGATCTTGACCGGAATTATAAAATTAAGCTAGGATTAAAGCAGTTGTCTGATACTGAATGGAGAGAATTTTTTAGAAAAAATAATCCTGGAAACGCCATTGAAGTTAAAGTAAAAAAAGTAAATGAATTTGGGATCAGTGTTGAGATAACAAAGAATATTGAGGGATTTGTAAAATTAAATGAAATAGGTGATAAGAAAATAACCTTTGAAGAAGCAAAAGAGATGTTTAAGGCTGGTGATAAGAAGGAAGCCTTGATATTAAATACATATCCTGATAAGAAGAGAATTTATTTAAGTTTTCAGGCTGTTGAGAAAAAAAGAGAAAGAGAAGAAATAGAAAAATATGGAAAATCAGATAACGAGTCGGTTACAACTATCGGCGAATTATTTGAGAATGCTATTGATAAAAAATAATGAAATTTCTACAGGCTCCATGGAGATGGGGCTTCATTTCAGGGCTGGTAAATAAAGAAAATAATTGTGTTTTTTGTTCAGCACAAAAAAAAAATGGAATTGACTCTCTAATCTGTTATAGAGGGAAGAATTATTTTGTTATTTTAAATAAATATCCCTATAATACAGGGCATATAATGATCGTTCCATACAAACATATTGCAGACCCTGAAGAAATTCCTCCTGAAGATACTATTGAAATGTGGTCTTTAATGAATAAATCTTTAAAAATTTGCAAAAAAAATTTTTCTCCAGATGGATTTAATATTGGAATGAATGTTGGAAATGCTTCAGGTGCAGGTGTAAAGGGGCATTGTCATCTTCACATTGTACCTAGATGGAGTGGCGACTCTAACTTTATGGCTGTGATTGGAAAGACAAAGGTAATGTCATATGATCTTGAATCAGTTTATAATAAGATATCTGAAGCTTTTACAAAGTAAATTTATATTTACTTTATTGCTGATTTCTATATTATTATCCTGTACAAAAAACTCTGATGAGAAGGAATTATTATTTTTAATTACTCTTGATACTACCAGGGCAGACTCGATTAATTATGATACTAATAATAAAGAAACTCCAAATCTTGCATATTTAGCTGCTAATGGAATTTCATTCAAAAATGCATATTCACTTATTCCGATAACTCTACCCTCTCATTATTCAATGTTTTATTCGATGCCTCCCTGGAAAGCTAGAGTATATAATAATGGAGATAAAACGAGTATAAAATATCCGGGACTTACTGAAATTTTAAAAAAAAAAGGATATTTTACCGGAGCAGTAATATCGCTTGGGGTTTTAAAATCAGATTTTGGTCTTAATAAAGGATTCAATTCTTTTATAGAAAATTTCTCTCCAGGTTTATGGTATAGAAATGCCGGGGAAGTAAATGCAGATCTATTTAATCTTATTAATAAAGTGAAAAGGAAAAATGCTTTTTACTGGGTACACTATTCAGATCCGCATGACCCTTATTACCAGCCAAAGTATCGAGGTGAATTCAAATTAAAATTTAATAATACAGAGATATTTAGAACTGAAAGTACAAAATCAATAACGGTATCAGCCAGAATTGACTTACTTCCAGGTAAAAATGAATTGAGTTTTGCTACAGAGATTCCAGATAACTTTCCTGAAGAAATGAAAGGAAATGTTAGTGGTATTGGCTTAAGAGGGTTTAAGGTCACTCAACCATCAGGTAAAGAAAAATACAGGGTAGAGTTCCCGGAAAAATGGGTAAAGAGGAATGTGAAAGACCGGACAGATTACTTAACTTCAAACCTGAATTCGAAAATTCAAATAGTTAATCATGATTCTAAAAAACAAATGGTGACGGTGAGTTTTGTTTTTGATATGAGATTAGCTGATTCTTATAAAAAAAAAGCATATCTTGAAGAAATATCCTATATGGATAAAAAAATAGGCGATCTTATAGTGTTTTTAAAGAAGAAAAAATTGTTTAAATATTCAACTTTTATTATTATGGGAGATCATGGAGAGGGCTTTGAGGAATATAGAGGGAACATAGGTCATATACACTATGTAAATAAAGTTTTTATGAACGTTCCTTTAATAATCTCAGGAAAAAATATTGGTCAGAAACTTACTAAAGATCCCTTAGTCTCAACTTTAAATATTGCGCCAACTATCCTTGATATTGCAAATATAAAAAAACCCGGATATATGGTTGGAGATTCTTTATTAAAAAAAAATAATAATAATATGCTTTTTTTCGAAACATACAGACCTCAGGCATATTATAACTCATTTTCGATAATAGAATATCCTTACCAGTTAATATATTTTCCTGAAAAAACTACTGCTGATAAATATGAATTTATAAATTTAAAAACTGATAAATATGGAGTAAATAATATACTAAATAAGAAAATAGCTCTAAAAAACAGGTTGATAAAAAAAGTAAGAAAAATGGCAAAGTTCTGTTTGAAAAACAAAAAAGATACAAACAAAAAAACAAAGAAAGAAGAAGAGATACTTAGGTCGTTAGGTTATATATAAAAAAAGGTGAAAAATGGACAAAATTAATGCACCAAAAGGGACAAAGGATATCTTTTTCCCTGAGATTGAGAAATGGCACTTTCTTGAGGATAAAATCAAAAATATCTTTAACCGGTTTTATTTTACAGAAATTAGAACCCCTGTTTTTGAAAGCACAGAATTGTTCTCAAGAGGAATTGGAGATGAGACCGAAGTTGTTTCAAAAGAGATGTACACATTCAAAGACCGTAAGGAGAGAAGCCTTACATTAAGACCTGAAAACACTGCATCTGTTGTAAGGGCCGCTATTGAAAACAGATTATTTGATGAGCACTTTCCACTCAGGTACTATTATATTGGACCTATGTTCAGGTATGAAAGACCACAGAAGGGAAGACAGAGGCAGTTTCATCAATTTGGCATAGAGATCTTCAATGATCCAACACCAGAGGTTGATGCAGAGGTTATACTTGTTGCCTATAAACTATTAATTGAGCTGGGGATTGATACAATCAGAGTGGAAATTAATTCAGTTGGTTGTAAGGAATGCCGGCCAAATTATTTAAAACAACTTACAGGAAAAGCTGAAATTGAGAGTGAAAAATTCTGTTCAGATTGTAATAGAAAAATCAATTCAAACCCTCTTCGGCTATTTGATTGTAAAAAAAAGGGATGTATAGAGGTTGCAAATTCTCTGCCAAAGATTACTGATCACCTATGTGAGGAGTGCGACACACATTTTATAAAATTAAAGGACAGTCTGGAATTATTTGAGGTCCCATATTTTGTAAATACAAAATTAGTAAGAGGACTCGATTATTATACAAAGACAGCCTTTGAGATTACGTCTGATGCTCTGGGTTCACAAAATGCAATATTGGGTGGTGGAAGATATAATGATCTTATTAAGGAACTTGGAGGCAACGATATACCAGGCATAGGGTTTGCCGCTGGTATGGAAAGGGTAGTGCTCCACCTTAATGAAATTGAAGAGCGTAAAGAATTGAAGGTTATGATTGTATATCATTCAGATGAAGAAAAAAGAGCTTCATTAAAAATTGTTAAAAGATGCTGGGATCTTGGAATAAAAGCATTTATTGATTTTAGCGGTGGCCATATTAAAAAACAGTTTAAAAAGGGAGATAAGATCAGAGCAAATTTTGCTTTTATTATAGGAAAAGAGGAAGTCTCGGAAAATTTCATTTCAATAAAAAACATGAAAACCAGAGAGCAGGAAAAAATAAAAAATGAGGATTTAGAAAAATGGATAAAAAAGAATATTTAAAAAGAGAAATATATTGTGGAAATGTTAATGAAAAACTTGATGGTAGGGAAATTACTGTTTATGGTTGGGTAAACAATAAACGAGAGCTTGGTGGATTAACATTTATTGACCTTCGAGATAGAGAAGGAATAGTTCAAGTAGTAATAAATGAGACCTTTACAAATAAAAAAATTATTAAAACTATTGGAAAAGAGTTTGTGCTTTCTGTTAAAGGGAAAGTCATTAAACGATCAAATCCAAATCCTGAATTATCTTCAGGCATGGTTGAGATTATTGCAGAAAGTATTATCATTTTAGCAGAATCAAAACTACCACCATTTTTTCCTGAAAATAGTGGAAATGTCTCTGATGAAATCAGATTGAAATATAGATATCTTGATTTAAGGAACAGCAGGCTGCAAAAAAACTTTCGTATTAGAAATGATGTAACTAATAAGGTTAGAAATTATCTAACAAAGGAAGGCTTTTTTGATATTGAGACCCCTATGCTCAGTAAGGCAACTCCAGAGGGTGCAAGAGATTATCTTGTACCGTCAAGAGTTTATGGTGGCAAAATGTTTGCATTACCTCAGTCTCCACAGTTATTTAAACAATTATTGATGGTATCAGGCTTTGAAAGGTATTATCAAATAACCAGATGTTTTAGAGATGAAGATCTACGGGCAGACAGGCAACCAGAATTTACTCAAATTGACATAGAGATGAGTTTTGGGGAACCGGAAGAATTATTTGAAATAATCGAAGGCATGATCATCGATATATTTAAGATTGTTGGAAAGGATGTAAAACCAGGATTCAGACAGATTAGCTATAAAGAAGCTATGGGAAATTATGGTTCGGATAAACCTGACTTAAGAATCCCTTTTAAGATTAAAGATCTTACCAATAGTTCAAAAATGCTTGGATCTAATATACTTGATGGAATAATAAGTAGTGGTGGAAAAATTAAAGCTATTTCTATGCCTGATTCAAAAAAATATTCAAGAAAAATACTTGATAATATAAATGATTTTATAAGAGAAGTTGGAGGCAAAGGTGTTATCTGGATAAAGAATACAGAAAATGGATTTAAGTCCTCAATTAAAGCTGATCCTGAAAAACTAAATGATTTTTATAAAGAAAATAATATTGATATTGATATGGTCACATTTATAATTGGTGATAAAGAAAGTGTAGCTCTAACTCTCATGGGAAGACTCAGGGAATATCTTGGTAAAGATTATATAAATAAAGACAGGTTGGAATTTTTATGGGTTGTTGATTTTCCTCTCTTTTTCTATAATGAAGAGGAAGATAGGTTTGATTCAAATCATCATCCATTCACCTCGCCACATTTAGATGAAGTAGAGTTACTCAACTCTGATCCCTTAAAGGTTAAATCAATTGCTTATGATCTTGTATTAAACGGAGTGGAAATTGGTGGTGGAAGTAGAAGAATAAATGATTTAGATCTACAAAAGAAGATCTTTTCTCTCCTAAATTTATCTGAAGAAGAAATTAATAATAAATTTGGTTTTTTCCTTGATGCTCTGTCATTTGGAGCCCCTCCACATCTTGGAATTGCTCTTGGCTTGGACAGGGTGTTAATGTTACTTATGGGAGAGAGTTCAATTAGAGAAGTTATAGCCTTCCCAAAAACAACATCTTCCCTATGTATGCTGACGGGATCTCCATCTGAAGTATCAGAACGGCAATTAAATGAATTAAAGATCGAAGTTAAAAAATAAAAATTTTGGGTCATATGTTAATATGACCTTAAATATTAATTAAATTTTTCATAGAAGAATATTCTTCGGAAATGTTCTATTTAAAAATAAAAAATAAATGAGATTTTTTTTTTATTTTTGTATATAATAGAATGTATGAATTGTTTGTCAGGAGGAAATATGAAAAAGACTGGTATAATTTTTTTTATTTTAGCATTTGGTTTATTAGGATTAAATGGAGAATGGATTTCAAATTCTAATATTCTGCCAATTGTAAAAAAAGAAGCAAATAGTATTCAGTTTGAAGTTAATTCACTCGCAAAAGACACAGTTTTCTATATTCATTACCGGACAAAAGGTCCAGAAGGGTTCCAGGTTCGAAAAATGAAAAGGGGAGAAGACGGGGGGGTATATTTTCAATTATCAACTGATAATTTATATGGTAAGAAGCTTGAATATTATATTACTCAGAATGGAGGGTCTAAAGGTAGTAATATGACCCCAGTATTTACTGTGACCAATTTTACAATGATGGGTTCACCATCAATTTACTTTATGGCTGCAACTTCCGGCGAAACATCTGCGAAAAAAAGCAGGGAGCATATTGTAAAGCTAACTGCATCCTTATCAACTAATTCCCGATTATCTGATAATTCAGAATATCCGGGAAAAAAATATGCTGCAAATGGGAATTTCCGGGTATACAGGAATATAGTCAAGGAAAAATATCAATTTGATTTTGATTCAAACTTTGCATATATGAACGAACCGTCGGAGAGTGAAAGTAATGTTAATCTCTCAAATATGATGGTGAGGTATAAAAGGGGTATCCATAAAGTTGAAGCAGGTGATGTAACTATCTCAAATTCGGAATTTACAACATCGTATATGAATAGACGTGGCTTTAGCTATATACTTGATCACAAATCATTCTATTTCAATACATTTTATACAAACTCACAGCAGAAAAAAGGTTTTGACGGATTTGGTATTCCTACAGGAGGAGCAAATATATTTGGTGCAGTTTTAGGATATAAAAAAGGATATATTTTTGATATAAAAGGTCTTTTTATGACTGGATCAGATAATCTTGACAGTAAAACAGTAAGCAGTACAGGAGACCAGTTTAGACATGGGAGTATGGTGTCACTATGGAGTTCACTAAAGCTATTCCAGAATAAATTAACCCTCAAAGCTGAGATGGCAAAGAGCTCTTTTGGAAAAGGTGTAGACGGAGATAGCATTGTAAAAGAGTCAGATACTGCATATCAGGCACAGATGAACTTTAACTATAAAATTTTGTCAGCTAATCTTGCCTATAAAAAAATAGGCAGTAAGTTTAATTCAATAGCAAACCTTTTTCTGCAAAATGATAGAGAGGGACTTAATAGCGGGTTGACCTTAACCATCAAATCATTTTCTGTCAATTTAAATTATACTGATCAAACTACCTATATGGAGAGCCTTATCCAACCGATGCTTCATACAAAAAATTTAACCACAACCTTCTCCTGGATGCTTGGAACCCATATCCGTCTGGGAGCTGATTTCGGGACTAATAATCTTGATTATGATCAATCAACCAATCTTCAATCAGGAAGTACTGATATGGATACAATAAAATATGGTGGTACTCTTGCGTTTATAGCCGGTTCAAACGGGATTAATTTCAGAGTTGGAAAGACTGAATCAAAGACTTTCAGCTCAAACTTAAGTGGTTCTGTTGGAATTAATTTAAGGTTGGGACAGTTTTTGTCTTTTAATCCATCCATAAGTTATCAGGAGACAGAAAATTTTGCTGACAGTAGTACTTCAAAAATGACTTCAGCATATGTGAGTTCAGAGATTTCCTTTATTCCTCAATTATTTACTATAACTTTTTCCGGTTCATATTCAAAAAATGAGAACAGCTTCAGTGATTCCACTTCAATATCGGCAAATGGAAACTTAAATTTTTATATGGCTAAAATATTCAAAAATGTAATTAAACCTACCTTATCATTAAAAACAAAATGGCAGCAATCTGAGTATAGCGGAACAAAAACAGATAGCTTTGCAGTATATCTCCAAGCAGATATCGCATTCTAGGAGCATAATGTGAAAAAACATATTTTTTTATTAATATTACTAGTGATGAGTGCTGCAACATTTGCTCAAAGTGGAATTGTTGTAAATAAAAGTGGTCCTTATTATGCAGGGGATACAATTGGATTTAATAAAATTTGCCATGATGGAACTAATAGTGTAAATAGTTCGTGGAACTGGGGAGATTCATCTGTCACAAATCGTGCTGATGACAGTGATTATGGTTGGCAAAACCATGTCTTTTCATCACCAGGGAATTATACAATAACCTATTTTCGAGGGACACCATTCTCAACTCCTATGTGTTGGCCCAGTACAATCACATATAATATAACTATTGAAGAGAATAGGTATATATTGGCAACACCTGCAGCACCTTTAGCTGGTCAGGTGATTACCTTTACAGCATATAATTTTCAGACGCCGGGTAATATAAGATGGGATATGGGCGATGGAACAATATTAGGTGTCAATAAACATCTAATCCGAAAAGGTGCAGGCGTACTCGGTGGTGGTGTTGTCCAATATACATATAACACCCCGGGTACTTATACCGTAAATGCTTATGATGTAAATGGGAGTCAAAAAATACCGATAACTCTTTTGATAATAGTGGCACAACCGAATCGAAATATTGTGTATTCACCTGAAATAAATATCAGGGTTGATCAACCAGTCTATTTTGGTGTAACAGGATTTATAACAAATATTATAGACTGGAATTTTGGTGATGGTACTGTGATGCCTGGTGAGAATATTACAATTATGCACCGTTTTCAGACCCCCGGTACCTGGATCGTAACTGCAAAAGACTCAACAATTAGCCATACGCCGGAGCAGAAAGAGATCTTAATATTACCTGAGAATAGATCAATAATTGTTTCTGCCCCAGAGGTAAGATTAAATGATCCGGTTCAAATAAGTGCATTAAATTTTAGAGGAGATTTAATTCTTTGGAATTTTGGTGATGGCACTCAAGTTTCAGCAGGGCATTCAGTTAGTCATCTATATGAAAAAGACGGCACTTATACTATTAATGCAAGAGATGAGAACGGGGAGAGTTTAAAGGAATTCACGACAACTGTAAGGGTTAAAGGGATTAGTGATGAGGTAAACCTTGAGATAGCAGAGATCAAGCTTGATAATGGGAAGTACTATAAGGTCGTACCTAGAAATTCTAAAAATATAAAAGCGGTTCTTCGTATGAAAATGAGAGGAACCGGATCTGTATCAGGCTACTGGTTAGTTGATGGGAACGTGTTTGAATATTTTGATGGTTTAGCAGTGCAGGGTGAGTTAAAGGAAATATATACAAATACTATTCCCGGGCTTCCAACTCTTGACCCCGGCCTTCATACAGTATCTGTCAAACTTACAAGACCCTCTGAAGTTCCAATAACATTCCCGGTTTTAAAATATTTTGTCTTATCTACAGAGACAATCATGGAAACGATTGCGCCTAAGGATGGATTTGTAGTTAAAGAAAAGGATATCCCCTCATTTTCCTGGAAAGAGCCAAAGGGTGGTTCTAAATACAAGATAGGGTTCTCAAATTATATCTATCCTCTTTTAATGAATGAGAAGAGTGTAACATGGGTAGATACCGGTTCAGCACTGTCCTATAAACCGTCAAAGGAGATCTGGGATAAGATCAAGAGAAATAAATGGACGCATTGGAAAGTCCGTGCATTTGATACCAATATGCAGTTTATTGCAGAGAGCGAGATACAGGAAATTAAGGTGGTAATTGCAACTGCTGAGATATCTATAAATACGATTACTGATCTTGATGGAAATAAGGTGAAAATAACGAATGGGATAGTGAGGTCTAATCAGAAGAATCTACTTGTAGATGGAAATATTACATATAAGGGTGATTCAAAATTTATAGTATTAAGAGTGTATTCTGGAGAAGAACTTATTGACCAGCTACTTTTCAGAGATGTAAAAAAGGATGAAACAAGAAATTTCAAGAGCTCAATCCCGAATTTAAAAGAAAATACAAAGATTAAGTTCGAGGTATTGAAGACATCTTCACCATCTGTAATTATTGGAATTAAGGGGTTGATACTAAAAAAAAAATAAGGGAGAGAAATAAGGAAGAGCTTAGAAATTATGAATGAGAAATATTAAACGTAATTTTGTTTTTTTCCTGTTAATATTATTGATGGTCTCTTTCTGTTCAATTAATGCCTTTGGTGAAAAAAGTACCAGGGTAAACCTTTTGGGATATCTAAAATATGCAGTAAAATTTGAGACTAAAAGACCTTATTATTTAAAAAAAGCAAGAAGACTATTCTTTAAAGAGGGATGGGATACGGTGGGGCCTTATCCGAGAGCGATTAGAAGAGGTTCATTTATTGAATTTTATTCTTCTTCAAAAAAAAAGATAAAAATGTCTATAAGTATTGAAAATAATAACTTTTTAAGGATGAAAAATCCTTTAAATATAGATCTATATCTGAATCAAATTATTATAAAAAACCTTGAAATAAAGTCCTTATACTCTTGTATTCTTGAACTTCCAGCAGAACTGATAAATAAAGGAATTAATAAACTGAAGTTTTCTATTCAGAGTAAAACGCCTACACGAGTAAAAGACAGTAATAGTTTTCCGGGAGTATGGTTTCTTCTTAAGAATTTCTCTTTTATAGATATTCCAGATATTGGAACTGATTTTGTCAGATTAAATGATTCAAAGCTTGATAGATTTTATCAACCGTCTAATAGTAATTTTGTAATAGCAATAGATAGCAATAAAATCGCATCTGTAGAGTTTAGCTCAAATTTATTGAAAAAAAATGATAAAAATGAGTCATTAATAGTTAAAAAAATATTTAGAAATGGATTATCAAAAGTATTATTCAGGCAAAAACCTTTATTTGGTAAATCATTTCAAAAAAAACTGAATTTAAAAAAAACTAAAGGTAAATTTTTATTAGAGTTCAGTTTCAGTTCACCTTCAAACAGATCTCTTCTAGTCTGGAATAAGTTCAATTTTATCAGATGTAAAGGTAAAAAAAAAAAAGTGAATTTGAAAACAAAGCGATTGAAAAATTTAAAAAATATTTTTGTTATTGTTCTTGACGCGTTTAGATATGATCTTGTAAATAAAAAAGTAAATGGAAAGGAAGTGACACCGAATATAAATGAATTTTCAAATCTTTCATATAATTTTCAAAATTTCTATGCCAATGCTCCTTATACTGGGCCAAGTGTAGCTACAATGTTTACAGGGTTTTTACCGGAGATACATGGTGTAAGAAAAATTGGCAACTTAATGCCAGATGAAATTAAGACCCTTCAATTTTATTTAAAAAAAAAAGACTATCTTTCCCAGGCTTTTACTGGAAACCCGGTACTGTTATCTCATGAACTTTTAAAGAAATTTGACAATAAAAAATTGATATTTCGTACTGTTAAAAAAGAAAAAAAAAATTCGAGTTATAATAATATAAAACCTATTTTAAACTCAATCTCGAAACTCAAAAAAATGGAAAAAAACTTTTTTTATATTCATCTATTACCACCTCATAAACCTTATAATCCGCCAGAATCATTTAAGAAAAAGTTCTATATAGGTTCGGAAATTAAAAACAATGGTTTTGATACTTATGCTAAAGAATATATTAATTATAAATATTTGAGATATCTAAATAATGTAAATTATGGGGATCATCTTGTTGGCCAAATATTGACTGCCATAAATAATGCAGGTATTTTTGAAGAATCGCTTATAATTATTACCTCAGATCATGGAGAGGCATTTGCTGAACATAATGATATGGAACATAGCAAATCAGTGTATAATGAGATGATACATATTTCATTCCTTTTGAAGTTGCCATTTCAAAAAGAGAAAATAAAACTTGATTCCTTTTGCTCTCATCTGAGCTTTACTCCTACTATTGTAAGGTTTTTAGGACTAAAAAAAAATGAGAATTGGCAGGGGTCATCTCTTTTCCTGAATAATAATGATAATAACTTTCAATTATATTCCAGAGCGGAAGGTGAAGAATTTAACTCATCGATAATTTTAAAAAAATATAAATATATTTTTAATTCTGGAATGGAAACCTTATTTAATATTGAGCAAGACGACAGAGAAACAAAAAATATAGCAGGTACGTTTCCATTTATTAGGTTATTCTTAAAACAGCAAGTGTTTTTAACCTATTTGGAAAATCGCATAAAAAGGAAAAGAATGGGAATTAAATTTAGTAGAAAAAAAACGAAGAGTTGGAATAATAAATTAAAAACTTTGGGGTATTTATGATGATTGATGTGTGCTCTTTTATATATATAGTAAAAATTAAGACAATTAGGGGGAAATTATGAGAAAGAAATTATTACTGTTTATTTTTGGAGTATTTTTCTCAACAGTTCTGTTTTCTACGATAACTCAGCCAACAAATGGACAGACATTTAAAATTGGGACAAAGGTGTCTTTCACATGGGTTGAAAACATCTATAATGATGAGCCTAGAGAGTGGATTTTCCCTGATGGAAATGTCAATGTTATTGGTCAACCGACTCCCATTACTGTAACACGGGTTATAAATACGGCTGGTTCTTATACTGCCAGATTTAGGTACTATGATTATTGGGATGCATCAGATAAAATAGAGACTGTTACGATAAATATATTAGAAAATAGAACGATCACGTATGCACCTTATAATCCCTATGCAGGTCAGATTATTACTTTTACTGCCAATAATTTTAATACACCTGGTAATATAAAGTGGGATATGGGAGATGGTACTATTTTGAGCGTAGATAAACCTGTTTATAGGAAAGGAGTTAGTATACTTGGGGGAAGTGCTGTTCAATATACATATAATACTCCCGGTAGTTATACAATTAGAGCATATGATCAGAATGGTACTGAAAAAATTCCCATCACCTTACAGATATTAATTGCGCAGCCAAACCGGCAGATAGTATACTCTCCTGAAACAAATATAAGGGTTGATCAACCCGTATATTTTGGTGTGACAGGTTTTTTAACTAATGTAATAGACTGGAATTTTGGAGATGGTACTGTGATGCCTGGTGAGAATATTACAATTATGCACCGTTTTCAGACTCCAGGGACCTGGATCGTGACAGCGAAAGACTCAGCAATTAGCCATACACCGGTGCAGAAACAGATCTTAATATTACCTGAGAATAGATCAATAATTGTTTCTGCTCCAGAGGTAAGATTAAGTGATCCGGTTCAGGTAACTGCTTTAAATTTCAGAGGGGATCTTTTACTATGGGATTGGGGAGACGGGACACGTATATCAGCCGGTCATAGTGTTACTCATATCTATGGAAAAGACGGTACTTATACAATAAAAGCCATAGATGAGAACGGGGAGAGTTTAAAGGAATTCACGACAACTGTAAGGGTAAGAGGAATAAGTGATGAGGTAAACCTTGAAATAGCAGAGATCAAGCTTGATAATGGGAAGTACTATAAGGTTGTACCGAGAAATTCAAAAAATATAAAAGCAGTTCTCCGGATGAAAATGAGAGGAACCGGATCAGTATCAGGCTACTGGTTAGTTGATGGAAATGTGTTTGAATATTTTACTGGCTTAGCTGTACAGGGTGAATTAAAGAAAATATATACAAATACTATTCCGGGACTTCCAACTCTTGATCCCGGCCTTCATACGGTATCTGTCAAACTTACAAGACCCGCTGAAGTTCCAATAACATTCCCCGTTTTAAAATATTTTGTCTTATCTACAGAGACAATTATGGAAACTATAGCTCCAAAGGACGGATTTGTAGTTAAAGAGAAAGATATTCCCTCATTTTCCTGGAAAGAGCCAAAGGGTGGTTCTAAATACAAGATAGGGTTTTCAAATTATCTTTATCCGCTTTTGATGAATGAGAAGAGTGTAACCTGGGTAGATACCGGTTCAGCACTATCCTTTAAACCGTCAAATGAGATCTGGGATAAGATCAAGAGAAATAAATGGACGCATTGGAAAGTTCGTGCTTTTGATACCAATATGCAGTTTATTGCAGAGAGCGAGATACATGAAATTAAGGTGGTAATTGCAACTGCCGAGATATCTTTAAATACGATTACTGATCTTGATGGAAATAAGGTGAAAATAACGAACGGGATAGTGAGGTCTAATCAGAAGAATCTACTTGTAGATGGGACTATTACATATAAGGGTGATTCAAAATTCATCGTATTAAGAGTGTATTCCGGAGAAGAACTTATTGACCAGCTACTTTTCAGAGATGTAAAAAAAGATGAGATAAGAAATTTCAAGAGCTCAATCCCGAACTTAAAAGACAATACAAAGATAAAATTCGAGGTATTGAAGACATCTTCACCATCAGTAATTATTGGAATAAAGGGGTTGATATTGAGGAAAGGTTAGACGGACAGTTACTGGTCTTATCTTTCCCAGGTAAAATCATCACCGAGGAAGAGGTCCCTTGTCATTTTTTCCTTGATTATTTGTTCTGGTGGACCAGAAGTAAGGAGTTCACCTTTTTGTAGAATATATACCTTATCTGTAATTCTAAATGTGTCCTTTACATTATGATCTGTAATGATTATGCCTATGTTCTTTTCTTTTAGTTTTAATAATATTTTTTGAATTTCAAGAATAGTTATTGGATCAATACCGGTAAAAGGTTCATCTAAAAATAGAAATTTTGGGTTCATAATTAATGCTCTTGCTATCTCTAATCGCCTCTTTTCTCCTCCTGAGAGGGTGTGTGTCTCAGAATTTTTTACATGTGTCAGTCCAAACTCTTCTAATAATGTTTCTGCTTTCTCTTTTGCATCTTTTTTTTTCAAGTGTAATTCAAGTATCATAAAAAGGTTTTGATAGGTTGATGCTTTAAGGTATATTGAATGCTGCTGAGGGAGGTATATGAGCCCTTTTTCTGCTCTTATATGCGATGGAACACCATTTATGTTTTCCCCATTAAATAACACTGTTCCTGAATCTGGTTTGATAATGCCGGACAGCATTAAAAAGGTGGTTGTCTTACCTGCTCCATTTCTTCCTAATAATCCAATTATCTGACCTGATGAAATTTCAATATCTATGTTATTAACAACGGGGATGCCATTGTATATTTTTTTCAATTTGACTGTTTTTAAAATATCATTCATATTCATATTCTCTTATAATATCTCCAAATTCTTTCGGTAATGAAGTAAAGTATATAATATACTGAAAGGAATTAGACTTATTCTCCTGAAATTGATCAACTATCTTTCCATATAAAAAAACAGCTCCATTAGATAAGGCCCCATCTTTTAGTGAGAGCTTCAGATTAGAGAACTTTTCTATTATTTGATCAGTTTTTATGATTGCGTCTCTTTTTCCTATTTTTACTATTTCACCTGAAAAAAGCTCATCTGTTCCGTGTTTTCCGTCAAAACTAGAAATAAATATTGGGATATTTCTTTTTAGCTTAATAAACTCAGATTTTTTTTTATTTAGATGGAATTTGTATTCTCCTTCAATTCCACTGACTTCAAATATTTTAATTGCTTTTGCAATACCTTTAGGCTTAGCCTCAAAACTTGAGTCAATCTTGAGTGTATTCCGACACCCTTTTTTTGTACTTTCTGAAATAAAAATTTGTCCTCCAACGGTATATGACTCTATTCTTGAAGTTAGATTTACATTACTCCCAACTACTGCATACTTTGCTCTTTTTTCAGAACCAATATTTCCAACAATTAGTTCTCCGGTATTAATACCGATTCCCATTTCTATTTCCGGAAAGTTTAACTCTTTGTTTTTCTTATTTACCATTTCCATTGCATTCTGCATTTCAACTGCACAAGCTATCGCTTTATCAGCATGGTCAGTGGTTTTTACAGGAGCACCAAAAATCACAAGGATGCTGTCACCAATGAATTCATCAATAGTCCCGCCATACTTAAAAATAATTTCGGTCATTATTTCAAGATAAATATTCAGCATTCCAACTATTTTCTCTGCAGATTCTTTTTCTGTAATCGCTGTAAAGCCTCGAATATCAGTTAAAAGAATGGTTACGACCCTTTTCTCACCTCCAAGAGAGGTTCCCTTTGGTGATTCCAGAATACATTTTACAATATCATCTGAAAGATACTTACCAAATGTTTTTTTTATGAAAAGGTTTTGTAAATCAAGTTTTTCATTTAGTTTATTGAGTTTATTCTGCTGAATATCTCCCATTTTAATTAATAGTTTTAACTGTTTAAACATTTTTCTATAACTCTTCTGCAGGGAAATATACTCATCTTTATTTATTTCCGCAACACTTGAATTTTTTTTCAGTATAGTCCCGGATCTTTCTAATACTTCTTCTTCACTCTTAAACAGGGAATGTTTTTCCATTTAGTCTCTGGTAAATTTACAATATAGTTTTACTTAATTCAATAACTTTTGTTAGGGTTATATGGGATGCCGAATCTTCTTGCAAGATCTTCTTTGTTTGTCGATTTTGACATTGCTTCATTCTGGTCGATCTTTTTTTCATAAGTGAGTCTGTAAAGATCGTCATTAAGGAATGAGTTGCCGATATTTCTAGTTGTTTGCATTACTGATTGTATCTGTATTGTTTTTTCTTCTCTAATCAGACTTGAAATAGCCATATTGTTAATCATAACTTCAAAAGCAGCTACTCTACCACCTCGGATATTTTTACAAAGTGTCTGAGAAACTACACCCTGGATTGATTCACTGAGGGTTGTTCTTATCTGGTTTTGCTGGTCAGCAGGAAATACATCAACAACTCTATTTATAGATCCTACTGCTGAAGTTGTATGAAGTGTGCCAAAAACAAGGTGTCCTGTATTCGCAATTTCAAGAGCTAATGCAATTGTTTCCAAATCCCTCAATTCTCCAACAAGAACTACATCAGGGTCTTCTCTTAGTGCAGCTCTTAATCCTCTTTCAAAACTATGTGCACTATCACCTATCTCTCTATGTGTTACCAGAGCTTCATCACTTTTATGAATAAATTCAATAGGGTCCTCGATAGTTATTATATGAACTTTTCTTTTTTTATTAATATAATCTATCATTGATGCCAGGGTTGTAGACTTACCAGACCCGGTAGGTCCAGTTACAAGGACCAACCCTTTGGATAATTCACAAAGTTTTTTTACAGGATCAGGTATACCTAACTGTTCGAATGTTAGTATATTTGAAGGTATAACTCTCAACGCAGCACTAACGCCATTATCATCATGGAACATATTTACTCTGAACCTTCCAATATCTGTTAAAGAATAGGCAAAATCAACATCTTTTTTTTCATGAAATTCTTTTATAGCCCGTTTTGTCATAACCGGAGTCAACAGATCATATACCTCTGTATCAGATGTTTCTTTAGCATCTTTGATTTGAGCAATCTCTCCATT
This sequence comes from uncultured bacterium, assembly GCA_965371805.1. Classification (GTDB taxonomy): domain Bacteria; phylum Acidobacteriota; class Aminicenantia; order UBA2199; family UBA2199; genus JAOZTV01. Next base: position 18,465 of record CBDUZW010000010.1, read on the forward strand.
TAGACGCCACCTGGGGATTTGACCTGCAGAAAGATGAAGATCTGACACACCTTCTGCAACAATTCTTTTAAGAAGAGCATCTAGTTTAGACGCCACTTTTCTTTCTTTTTTATCCTCAAGATGTTCCGGTTTGTCTTTAGTATCATACCAATCGTCGACGCCTGAAATAGATTGAACTATTTCATCAAAGACTGAATTATCCAAATGTAAGAGTTTTAATTCTAGTCCTGGAAGCTGTCTATGGATAGCATTTAATACTTTTTGACTTGGATTGTTCACCAGACCAAGTTTCAATATTTTTTTTTCAATTGTTAAAGGTAATATTCTATGACGAATAATAAATTCAAACGGGAGCATTTTCAGAACATCTGATGAAGGAGAGTCAGTTTTTGGATTAAATTCGGGAAGAGAAATTCTTTCTGTTAGTTTTTGTACTCTCAAGGCAAGGAATCTACTTATTGCAATAGCAAATTCTGGAAAATTTTTGGTTAAATAATCAAATATAGACTTATCAAATTTCAATAGCATAGACATTTCAATAGACTTAATAGTTGCAGTTCTAGGATGATCAAGCAAAAGTCCAATATCTCCTATTACGCTATGTCCTTTAATCTGTCCCAGCTCTGTAGTTTCACCTGTAGAGTTTGTTGTTATTATTGCAACTTCTCCTCTTATTAGAAGAAAGAAGGAGTCTGAAACATTGTTTTGTTTTATTATTATTTCGTTGTTTTCAAATTGTTCCAGTGTTGCTTTTTCTGCAATCTTTATAAGGGTGTCTTCATTGATTGAACCAAAGATTTCTGAACTACTCATTGCATTTACTACAGTTTTTAAAATCTCTCCTTGAATTGTTAATGTCTTCATTGAATTCTCCTTTTAAGTTTAACCTTGGTTTAAACTTAATTCTACAATAAAAAAAGTTTTTTTTCTATCTTTTTTTTATTTTCTTGCATTTTTAATTTTTATATACTAGTATCTACTACATGGATATACAAAAAATGACAAGACCAGCTATTGCAATTTTTTTTCTTTTTATTTTACTAAGTCTACATAATGGTTGTAATCAAATAGATATAGAAGGGGAGTGGCAGGTAAAAATTAAATATTTTTCTGTTGCAAAAAAAATGGTAATACCTGTGAATTCAATATTCAAATATGGAAATGAAAAATCCTTTTATATTAATGGGAAAAAAACAAGAGCGAAATACAAAAAAAACGGTGATGTGATAAGAGTTAAAGTATTATTAAAGAAAAGTAAATATATTGTTAGAGGTGTAGTAATTGATCAAAACACTATAAAAGGTGAGTTAAAAAAAATAATGACTGATACAGAGATAGCTACGTGGGTTGCAAAAAGGAAGAAATGAAAGAAAAGTCCATAAAGATTTCTATCTGCCATGGTTGCTCTAAAAAACCGAAAGAGGACCTTCCTACCGGATGGGGTTATCTGAGGTTATCAGAAAAAAAAGATTTTGAGTTTGATCTTTGTCCAGATTGTATTATAGCCTTAGAATATGGGAAAGGTATGGAGGGATCAATTTTTGAGTTTATTAAGATTGTTAAATAATATAGAATCAGGGTAATATTGGTTTTAGATTAAGGCTTGTTTTAGATAGATCAGGTTCAACACTAATTGAAAAATTAATCCTGATTGATTTATGGGGCATATCAATGTTGACAATTTGGATCTTAATTCCCTCTGTTTCTTCAATCACTTTCAATTTAAGTGTGATATCTTGAAGATCTTTTACTGAAAGATTTTCTTTGAAATCTAATTCTGCACGGATTTCAGCGTAATCCCCATTGTAAAATTTATCTATTCTCAAAACTGAAAAGCCCCCCTTTTTAAATGCTTCATAAATTATTTCAGGGCTAAATGTATCTATCATGCCTATATTATCTCCAATTTTTTAAATATGTTTAAATATAAACTTTTAATAATATTAAATCAACATAAAGAGTAGATTATTTTTATTTTTAGTATTATAATCAGGTACTATTATGAAGAATGAATGAAATCAGGAGAAAATAAATGAAAAGAGTTTTTGTATTATCAATAAGTATTGGTATTTTGTTTTTTGGGACATCATTTTTATATTCAGAGAATCCAATTGTTGATTTAAATGAGGAGCAACAACAAAATGGATGGATGCCAAGAGAGTTGATAGAATTGTCTAACAGGTTATTGGAATTAAATGCTCAGATTAAAGCTATTGAAGATTATGCACCGGAAAAATCCCCTGATTTTTTAAACCTTGAAAAGATAAACCAGCTTGTAGGTGAATTGGAATTTAATAATAGAAAATTTGAATTGCTGATTAAAAAATATCAACTTATTGAGAAGGAATTATTTAAATATCTCCTGGACTTTTCAAAAAAGAAGAAAAACATTAAGATGGTTGGACTTATTAACAGGTATAGAAAAAAAGGAGTAAACAGCTTATTTGAATTTCAAAAAACAATAAATGAAGTTGCACTAAAAATTGAAAGGATAAAACGGAATATTTCTCAAATTCAAATGAATGCAAAAGCAATAGCTTTAAACTCTGCATCAAAGGGGAAATCTATAAAAAGTATTGATTCAATTACAAATACAGAGCGGATACAAAGATATGAAGCAAAACTGAAGAAATTTAAAAAAGAGCTGGTATTAGAAGAAGATCTTCTAAAAGAACAGAATGATAAAGAAATATTTCAAGTTTCAAAAATAAAAGAGAAACGAAGTGAAATATCAGAGCTGGGGCTTAAATCAAAAAAAGCAAATAATACAGTTGAAAAAACTATTTTTCTAATAAAAGCATCTGTAATTAAAGAAAGGTTGAATGGCCTGGAAATTTTAAAATTAAATACGATTAAGGCACGTATATATATTATTAAAACTAAAATTGAAACCCTTAAGGAAGAGATAAAAAAAAATATAAATGAACAAACATTACTTGAAAAAATACGAAAAAAAGAGATAAAAGACAATATTATTAAAAGTATTATAGTTATATTAATAGTTTTATTAACTGTGTTTTTTTTAATAAGACTCTCAAAACTAATAGCTAAAAAAGTTTTAAAAACCATTGAAAAGAATGACAAATTCGATGCCCACAAAAAACAGAGGTACCAGACTTTGTCAGCTGTCATACTCTCTTTTACAAAAATCTTAATATGGATATCTGCTGTTTTCTGGACTCTTGGAGAGTTAGATGTTGATTATGGACCTTTTCTTGTTGCTGCAGGTGGTCTTTCTCTTGCTATAGGTTTTGGTGCACAATCTCTTGTGAAAGATATTGTTACAGGCTTTTTTCTATTAATTGAAGAACAGTTTGCATTGGGTGATTATGTTGAAATAAATGGAGTTGGTGGGACTGTTGAAAAAATATCATTGAGAACCATAAGGTTCAGATCATTAAATGGAACAGTTCATATCGTGCCGAATGGAAATATATCAATGGTTGCAAATTTTTCTTATAAATGGTCAAGAGCAATTGTTAAAATTGGAGTATCTTATAATGAGGACACGGATCATGTGTTTAAGGCTTTAAAAGAGGTTTGTGATGCGGTATATAAAAATCCAGATCTGAAGGAAACGTTTTTAGAGGAACCTGCAATCCAGGGGATACTGGCTTTTAATGACTCATCAGTCATGTTCAGGATAACGGCTAAGACAAAGTCCGGAGCACAATGGGGAATTGAAAGAGAAATAAATAAGGCAATAAAGAGAGTATTTGATAGGGAAAAGATAGAAATTCCATATAATTACGTTAATGTGATTAATGTCAAAGAATAGAGAGTTATAATTTGAATATAAACAGATTGCCTTCCTGTTTAAACGGTTTTGTGTTTTTCAGGAAGGTGAATAATTTTTTTTCCTCATTTTTGTCTAATCTTTTATAACTCTGCAGCCTTTTAAATTCTATTAGATTAAACACCAGATAATCGAAGTTATCAGATTTTATATTTTTCAGGAATTGTTCTTTTGAAGTACTCTTTTTCAGATATTTTTTAAAAATGCTGTAATCATGAGCAGAAGATATCATATACTGTCTTTTTAGATGAAATCCCCTTGCTTCTCCTCCAACAAGAATTCTGTCGGATTTATCCGTTATTTTGTTTAATGTTTTATATGCTTTATAAGTTGGGAAAAAGCGCATTCTATATTCATCAATACTCTTATTTTCAAAGTAGATTTTTCTACCTGAATATATCGATTCCAGAGTAAACACAGAGTAAACTGCATTAAAAAAAATAAGAATAATAAATATAACTTTAAAAAGTTTAGAGTTTAGTAGCTGATAGGACATTGCAACAAATAAGGATAGTAGAATAAACACAATATAAATATAACGGAATGCTTCACCAAAAAATGGAGCGATAAAAAGAAGCAAAAGAGCAAAAATCAGGATGAAGCCCTTCTTGGTTTTTTTGAAGAAGGCTAGAACTGGCAAAAAAATCAGAAATATAGGCCCAACCATTCCGCCTGCACCCTGCATTTTAAAGGAGAAAGTGTAGGGTGCTTTTAACAAATCAAAAATTGAATTATATGATGATCCCACCTCGGAGCGGACAAGAAGGTATCTTGACTTATCCCAAAATTCTGATATAAAATAATGAGATAAAAACGGGAAGACAGGATTTTTAATAAATATATAGTTCTTTATCAGCATTGGAAGTATTGTACAAAACGATATCAATCCCATCTTTATATGTTTCTTTAATTCTAATTTCCGGTTCTTAACTATCATTAAAAGAAAGAACAGAATCAAAGATAAGCCTGAGAATACTTTTACTCCCAAGGCAAATCCCCAAAAAACGGCTGACCACGAATAATTCTTATCTATATATTTTTTTATTCCAAGAAAAATAAACATTGCACTTATCAGGTCTGATTTTACAGCTGTAATTAAAAACATAGTTAGGGGTAGCAGAACAATTGTTGCAAGAAATACTCTTCTTTTTTTTATATTCATATATATTGATGCAAAATCTAGAACAGCAAGGATAAAGATCATACCACAAAAAAAATGAAATAATCTGGGAACAAAGTCTCCTAAAAACACAGCGGGTATCAGAGAAATTTCATAATAAATAAACATATTTGAAAACATAAATTGGGGCGCAGCGATAAAACCGCCATTTTGTAGAAAGAAATTTGGTATTCCTAAGTGATAAACTAAAGCATCATAAAATGTTGATGGAAGCAAGGCATATACAAATGGAATTAAGAAAATAAAATATTCGAAGCTGTCTCTATGTAAAACAGATTTTACATTACTGATTAATTTTTTATTTCTTTCTTTTTTCAAAATAAGCAGAATAAGTATTGGACTTATAAGAAAGAAGCCAATTGTGTAGATATTAATAATTTTCAGATATGAAAAGAAAAAAAAATAACCGGTTGTAAAGACTAATCCTTTCGAAAAGACATCCAGTATTCCATTTTTTGAATTATTCATTTTAAGACCGGATATGACATAGCCTATAATAGTGATTGTTGATAGAAGGTATATAGTTTTAATTATTGGAAAAACAGTATGAAATAGATAATGGTCAATAAATAAATTTGCTGTTAGTAATACAGCAAAGATGGATAGAAGTAATTGTGTCTTTTTTAACCTGTCATTAATGCTCATTATTTTCCATTTTTTGAAAGTGTATTTCGCGTTTTTGAGACTTTGATTGTATCAGATAATATATCCTGTAAAACAGGGAGGGGACTAACTTCTGCAAATATTTGATATGAGAATAATCTTTTTTTTACAATTATAAAAAATCTGTTCATTCCACTCAGAAATTTTGATTTTTTGTTTTTTCCCAGTGCTTTTTCAAATGGAGCAGGAATACCTTCTATTTTATTTATTATAAACCCACTTTGTTTCAAAATATTTTTAAATGATGAATAAGTGAAAAGACGTTTATGAGTTTTGTCTAGAATTCCTTCTTTTCCATAATTAAATATTCCAAAAAACAACATAAATCTAACGATTATAAATGCCACATTTGGAACACTGATAAAAACCTTAGAATCCAAACTGCATTTTTTTCTTAAATCAAGAAGAAACATTTCTGGTTCTTTCAAATGTTCAATGATATCAAGCAGCATTATATAGTCAGCTTCAGATACCTGGTTTGGGAGTTCACCGGAATCAAGATCCTGCTGAAAAAATCTGTGAAAATATTGAGTGTTTTCATGAGTAAAGTTTTCTAATGCATAAACCTTACAATTCTTCTTAACCGTTAATTCCTTTGCTATCTCTACAAATGGACCACACCCTATATCAAATACGATCGAGTCATTCTTTATTTTCTTTAGAACCTTCGAGTGGGGGGAATTAAAGTCTAATTTTGAGGTATAGGTGACTTTTAAGGGTTCAATATCATAATTAAACTGATAGAACATACCCGCTTTATGAAATTTATATGATATCGTTGATTTAACAACATTCCAAGCGTATTTTAATCCATTTACATAACAAATTTCGTCTCCATAATATGTTGGGATTGGCACTTCCTCAATCCTATACTTTGCAGATACAAACTGAATTATTATCTGAGTGTCAAAATGAAAATCGTTACTATTGTATTCAAACGGAATTGAACTTAGGGCCTTTATTGAATAAGCTCTATAGCCGCTATGAAATTCAGAAAGTTTTGTGTTAAGCAACTTGTTTTGAAAGCCTGATAAGACTTTATTTCCAACAAATTTATACAGGGGCATGCCACCTCTTCGGGCACTCCCTTTATCTAACATTCTGCTTCCAAAAACAGCATCTGCTTTTTTATTTGTTAAAGGTTCTAAAAGAGTCTCAATATATTCGGGAGCATACTGTCCATCTCCATGAAGCAGTACAACAAAGTCAAAATTATTATTTATGGCGTATTGATATCCAAGTTTTTGATTGCCGCCATAACCCTGATTGATGCGGTTCCTTAAGGTAGTTAGTTTGAATTTAATAAAATCTCCAGACATTTTTTTTACTTTTTCAAATGTTTCATCATTCGAAGCATCATCAATAACCAATATCTCAATATCGTAGAAATTATTATTGAATTTAATCCTATTTAAAACATCCTGGATAGTTTTTTCTGCATTATATGCAACAATAAATATGAGTACTTTTGGTTGAGGCATAGAGGGATTATATAGTAAGCTCAGTTTTTTTTCAACTGGGATATTCTTTTTTTGTGGATGTGTTTTTCTGAGCTTTAGGATTATCAAGAAAAAAACTCAAGACAAAAGGATTCCAAATTTTTTATTAAAACAATAAAAACAGTTTTTATCATCTGCTTTATATTATATAATTATTTTTTTGGAGATTAAATATGTCTAAAACTTTAACTTTTATACTATTTTTTTCAATAGGGACAGTTATAATAAGTTCCATACATTATTATCTCTGGCTAAGATTTATCAGAGATACAGGTTTGAATGGAACTATAAAAAATATTGGTACATATGTATTAATATCACTTGCAATTTCTTTTCCTTTGACAATCGCCCTATCAAGGTTATTGTCATTTAAATATTCATTTCCATTAATATGGGTGTCTTACCTTTGGCTTGGAGTGATGATGTTGCTCTTTTTTTTATTACTTTTTACAGATTTTGTTAAAGTCATATTGTATGTTTTTTCAAAGTTTTTAAGTTCAAATGAGAATATTGCTAGTCCTGAAAGAAGAAAATTCATTTCAGGGATTATTACTACTGGAGCGTCTGCAACCGTTCTTATTGCTTCAGGTTTTGGACTTAAAAATTATTATTCAATTGCTATTGTCAAAAAAATTAATATGCTGCTTACAGGATTGCCTGATGTTTTTAAAGGTTTCAGGATAGTTCAGATCTCGGACCTTCATATCGGACAATTGATGACAGGAAAAAAGCTTAAAGAGATAGTCGAGCAGGTGAATAGCTTAAAACCGGACCTGATTGCAATTACAGGAGATATTGCTGATGGGTCAGTTGAAAATCTTTTAAATGAAGTATTACCTTTAAGAAAACTTAAATCTAAGAGAGGTGTTTATTTTGTAACAGGCAACCATGAATATTATAGTGGAGTTGATGATTGGACTATTGCAATAGAAAGAATGGGAATAAAAGTTCTTAATAATGAAAGTATAAAAATAGAAAAAGGGAATGATTTTTTTTATCTTGCTGGAGTTACTGACCATTCAGCAAAAAGATTTGGGAAGGATCATGCAGCTGACTTCAAAAAGGCACTGTCCGGATTAGAAAAAGAAAAGAAAAAGATACTTCTTGCCCACCAGCCAATAGCAGTAAGAGAAGCTTCTCAATATGGGACAGATCTTGTTTTATCAGGGCATACTCATGGTGGTCAGATATGGCCATTTAATTATTTTGTTTATTTGCAGCAACCCTATTTGAAAGGTTTTTATCAATATAAAAACACAAAATTGTATGTAAATCAGGGGACGGGATGCTGGGGACCTCCACTAAGACTTGGATCAGAAAATGAAATAACCGAGATCCTTTTAACTTAAAATCAATTCTACTTACTCATCAGCCAATTACCGATAGAGTGGCATAAGAATATGGTACAAATCTAGTATTATCTGGACATACTCATGGCGGACATATATAGACGTTTAGTTACTTTGTTTATTTACAGCAGCCATATCTGAAGGTTCTATATATGGCTCTTGTTTTCTGTTTACCAATATAGCAATAAATGCAATTAAAATCCAATAATGCCTGAAATTCATTATATCTGTTGCCGATGCTTCAATTAATATGGCAATATATACTCCACTTAAACCTGAATAGATACTCTTGAACTTTACGTTTTTAGACAAATACTTAAATAAATATAACCCAGGAAGTCCCCATATCAATATGATAATTATTAAACCAAAAAAGCCTAACTCTGCTGGAACTCCAAGATAAGTACAGTGCGGATCCCAATTACGAAATGTGGAAGGATGAAGTTTTCTTTTTTTTAATTTTTCTATATATTCATTATAATTACCAGCTCCAAGACCAAGGGCTTTTGATTCTTTTATTGCTCTTAGACTCTGTTTTTTGTTTATAAGATAGTTTGTAGGATAAATTTTATATTCTTTTGATCCTAGAGAAAAATTAAATAAAGGTTTTTTTCCTATTACATAGAACATTTTGTTAAAATCTTCTTTTTTTGTGTTTATAGTGCTTGTAATGAAAAAATGTGTTCCAATAAAATATATTATAAAAGTACCTAAAATAAATATTGAAAATATAAGCTTTCTCAATTTGGTTTTTTTTGAAGCATTTAATGATATAAACCAAGTTACACCAAGACCAGCGAGCAAGCACATTATTGTTTTTGAAAATGTTAATATAAATGCTATTGATAATATAGATAAAATAATCATAAATTTACTGTCCATTTTTTTTAAATTAAAATATTGTGAACATAAAAAAATAATGCCAACCATTAAAATACTTGCAAGCATATTAGGAGTAGCCGTAAATGCTTGAATTCTTGACATTTCACCAAAATATGGCCATAAGGCTTTATTAGCCAAAGTAGTTGTAATATCAAAAAGAGATAATAAAAATCCAACTATTCCTAAAACACCTGCTAACAAAGCACTATATATAAAGAAATTATAAATTTTTTTTATATTTATGTATATGGATATTATCCGGACAGAAAAATACAATAAAACTAAATATATAGATCCTGTGATATCAATGATATTAACTTTTTTAAAGCCAAAAAAAAAGGAAGGTACTATGTTGGCAATAGGCCATAATAGGACAGCTATATCTACTACTTTCCAAAATTTTTTTTGAAAGATGTGTTTTATGTGTGTTAATGCAATTAATAATATAATAAAAAAAAAAACTTCGGGTAATTGAAATTTATTTCCAAAAAATGGAAGATTTAACAATCTTTGAAATGGAGTGAATAATACAAATAATAGTAATACAAGCTCTTTGAAATTAAGATTTGTTAGATGTATTTTCTCATTGATCCAATTCATATAATAATAGAATACATTAGGTTGATTAATTTTGCAAATACATGTATGGATATTATAAAAGTTTAACAATGAGTGAAATATTATAAGTTTATATATTTTAGTATTCTATATAGGACTTCAATAAAATTTGCATAAATTGAACTGCTTTGGTATTATTTTTTATATGACAAAAAATAAATTATTTTTTCAGAAAGATTCAATTGTACTTTTTCTATTGTTTTCTTTATTATATTTCATTCTGACTTTTATTATTATTCCTGATGCTTCCCCTTTTTTAAAATATCCACTTCTTGCAAAGCAATATTTAGGAGGAGTATTGGATCAGAATAGAATTCCTGACCTCAGTCCTGTTTATTTTTATTTCAATGTTTTAATTATGTTTCTTTTCAAATCTATTATGGTATCTGTTAAAGTTATACATGTTATTCATGTCTTTATAGTTTCATTTTCAGCATTATTTTTGTTTCATACTTTTAAATTATTTTTTTCAAAAGTGTTAAGTTTTGTGGGTGTTTTTTTATTTGCATTCAGCTATAGCTTAATAGTTTATACAAAGATAATAGAACCTGAATCATTTGTGATGTTTTTTCTGTCAGGTTTTATTTATTTCATAAATAAAAAAAACTTCAAAGGTAAAGATATTGTTTTTGCAGGAATCTTCTTTAGTCTCGGGGTTTTAACAAGGTCAAATTTCTTGCCATTAGTACTTATTATCCCATTATTTTTATGGATTAATAAAGTAGACAAACGAAATTGGATCAAAAACACTTTTTTATTTATTATCCCTGTTATTCTCTCTGTTTTATTCCTTATAATTAGAAATTATAATATTAGAGGAGAGTTTTCTCCATACGCTTCTGCCCCCGGTTATATACTTTTCGAAGGTAATAATCCAAATTCTTCAGGGCAGAGTGCAATATATCCTCCTTTGGTTAATGATATCGCATTTGAATTTCCTAAAAAACCTGATTTTCACCATGAAGTTTACAGGATGTTTGCAAGAAAGATAAAAGGAGAAGACCTATCCATATTAGAAGTAAATAACTTTTGGGGAGATAAAGCAAAAAATTATATATTTGACCAACCATTGATCTTTTTTAACCTTATTTCAAAAAAGATACAGTATTTTTTTCATAACTATAGAAGACATGATTTGAATAATGCTTATATATATGATGCTGCTCTAAAACACTCTCACTTTCCATTGTTTCCCTTTTGGATTATTTCAATTTTGGCTTTACTGGGTATTTTTCTGTCAAGATATGAATGGAAACAAAACTTTATCTTTTTAATTCTCTTTTTTATACAGTTTGCTGTTTTAATAGTAAGTTATGTCTCTGATAGACAAAGAGTTGCGGTTCTACCTGTTTTTGTTTTTTTTACTCTATATTCAATTGACTATTTTATGAAGAATAAAAAAAAAGCAGTTTTTCTGATACCAATTCTTATAATTTCATTTTTTTTTCTCTTTGTGAAAACTGATTTTATGGCTGAGGAAGATTATATTTGGAAGGTCACAAATAAATCATATGATAATTGGATAGAGGCAAAAGCTTATAGGGGCTTGTCAAATGTAAATGGTGCTAAAGCAAAAATGTATGATTCAATTTCAAGTTCTCCATGGATGGTCCATAAAAGAAGATTGGCTTATATCCCATTTGATACAAACGAAATGGTTGAAATTATTGAAAAAAAAAGTTTAAACAAAAGTGGCTTTTCAAAAATTTTTTCTAATGCAATATTTTTTGTTGAATCCGGTAAACTTGAAAAAGGTGAAAAATTATTATTGGAACTATTCCAAAAAGGTTTTCAATTTAAAAGGGATTTTTTTCATTCATCTCAACCTCTTTATTATTTAGGAGTTATTGAAGTAAAAAGGCAGAATTACAATAAAGCAATCCGATATTTCAAAAGAGCATTAGAAAACAATCCCGGTTCTCCTTTTGCATTATCACAAATGTTTGTTTTAACTGGCAACCAGGAGTATAAAAACAAAATTATAAGGTATTTTGATAAAATAGATGCAGATTTTTTTATTGGCAAAGCTTTATTAGAGCTTGGGAATCCTCAATTAGCAAAAACATATTTTGAAAATGTGCTTAAGTATTTCCCGATTTATAGAAAAGCACTGATTTATTATGCTGTTACTTTAGGAAGATTGAAGGAATACAGAAAAGCTGCCTTTGTCTACCTAAAAGCACTTAAAAGACGACTGGATCCTGTTTATTTTGAAAAAGATATTATTAACATCTATAGAAATTGGTCTTTTACTGAAAAGGATAATCCTGTTCCAAAGTATTATTTAGGTGTTATATTGGGACAGTTTGGGAATTATAAGCAAGCAATTGAAGTATTGAAAGAAGCCTTAGCTTTGTCAAATATAAATAATAAAAAAATGGTTAAAGTTGAACTAAATAGGATGAAAAAATTCTCTAGTTCGTATAAAATAGGAAAATAATGGAAATAAAAAAACTATCAATAATTATCCCGGTTTATAATGAAGAAAACACAATTAATGCCATACTTGATAAAGTGATTGAGGTGAAGCTTATCAATAATATACAAAAAGAGATAATTCTAGTAAATGATTGCTCGACAGATAACTCAGAATTAATTATTAATAAGTATATAGGAAAAAACACACTTGTTCCTATAGTGCTGAAAAACCATGAAAAGAACATGGGAAAAGGAGCAGCATTACATACCGGCATACAAACTGCCACAGGGGATCACTTGATTATTCAGGATGCAGACCTTGAGTATGATCCTGAAGAATATAATGTTCTTCTAAAACCTGTACTGGATGGATTTGCCGACGTTGTTTATGGTTCAAGATTCGCTGGTGGTAAACCCCATAGAATCCTTTTCTTCTGGCATTCAATTGGAAACAAGGCCCTTACTTTTTTATCAAATATGTTTACTAACCTTAATCTCTCAGATATGGAAACCTGTTATAAATTATTTACAACAGACATAATAAAAAACATCAATCTTAAAGAGAAACGATTTGGTTTTGAACCTGAAATAACGGCAAAAATATCAAGGGTAAAAGATATTCGGATATATGAAGTTGGAATATCTTACTATGGCAGAACTTTCAAAGAAGGTAAAAAAATAAACTGGAAAGATGGACTTAAGGCAATATATTGTGTTTTTAAATATAATATCTGGGACAAATAGATATGGAAGAACTCAAAAACAGCAATTTTGACATGGGTTTTGAAACCCTTAGGACAATCTCGAAAGCAGATAGATTTAATGGCTGGATGTATGAAACAATTGAGCCATGGTGTATTGGAAATATACTTGAAATAGGTAGTGGTATTGGAAACATTTCATCTTTGTTTTTGTTTGACAGTAAAGATATTACTGTAAGTGACATCCAGGGTGAATATTTGTCTATTCTTAAAGATAAATTTAAACATATGAATACATTCGGTGGGGCTGAATTGATTGATATCTCTCTGGATGATTTTGCAATCAAATATAAACATATGCTAGGTACTTTTAATACGGTTTTTGCATTAAATATTATAGAACATGTTAAAGATGATGAAAGAGCTATCGAAAACTGCAGAAAACTTTTAAAACCAAACGGTAAGCTAATAATTCTTGTACCTGCTTATCAAAAATTATTTAATAATTTTGATAAAGAATTAAGCCATTTCAGGCGATATAGGATTTCTAATGTAAATTCTCTTTTAAAAAGAAATGGCTTTGAAATATTGCATTCGCAGTATTTTAACTTTATAGGCATCTTCGGGTGGTGGTTTTTTGGAAGTATTTTAAAGAAAAAAGAGATTCCATCAAACCAGATGAAAATATATAATAGTTTAGTTCCAGTATTTAAAATTATTGATAAATTAGTTTTAAATAAAATTGGACTTAGTGTAATAAGTGTGGCAAAAAATAATAGTTGAAAGGAAAGGCTTTACTGTATTGATTAATATAAGCTAATATTATAAAATATATTATGTCAAAAATAATAAAAACTGAATGTCCTTCATGTCATGAAGAATTATGGGTGGATAGTGAAACAGAAAAAGTGATCCAGCATAAAAAAAGTGAAAAAAAGAACTTTTCTTCCTTTGAAGATCTAATTCTTGGTGAAAAAAAAAAGAAGGAACAGGCAGATGAAAAATTCGAGCTTGCAAGAAAATTGAAAGAAGAGAAAAAAAGGCAGGCTGAAGAAATTTTTAAAAAGTCATTTAAAGATTGAATATAAAATAAATGAATAAAAGGGATTTTAGGAAGAAAGTAGAATGAAAAAAAAAATATTATTGATTCATACAGGTGGTACTATAGGAATGGTAAAAGATAAGGATAGTGGCGTTTTAAAGCCAGATTTCTTTTATAACAGTATATCTAAAATGATTCCAGAACTATCAGATATTGCAGATATTATAACTGAGATACCCTTTGTTGTGGACAGCTCTGAATTAAATTCGGAGCATTGGGGAAAAATTGCAGATTTAATTGGTAAATATGTTGAGGTTGTTGATGGGGTTGTGATTACGCATGGAACAGATACTTTAACTTATACTGCATCAGCTCTTTCATTTATGCTTCAAAATCTCCCTATCCCGGTAGTATTAACAGGGGCTCAAAAGCCTTTAAGTGAATTAAGAACAGATGCAAAATCAAATCTGATTAATGCAATTGAACTGGCAACCTGCGGAGTAAATGAAGTGTCAATATTTTTTGATGATAAGTTAATGAGGGGAAATCGTTCTATAAAAAAGCATATAAATCATTTTGATGCTTTTGATTCTCCCAATTATCCTCTGCTTGGAAAGGTTGGGATAGATGTTGAAATATATGAAAAGAATGTTTTAAAAAATAATGGAATATTCCATATATTTAATAAATTTGATCATTCAATAGCTGTTTTTAAAACATTTCCCGGTTGTAGTACTGATTATTTTATACCGGATAAAGATATTAGAGCTATATTACTAATAACATATGGTGCCGGTAATATTCCTCTAAAAAACAATGACCTTTATGAAAAAGTACTTGACTGGATAGATCAAGGAAAAATTGTTGCTCTACTAAGTGAGACAAAGGCTGGAAGAGTTGATACATCCTTATATGAATCCGGGAATAAATTATTAGAGGCTGGTGTAGTTCATTCGAAAGATATGACTTTTGAAGCAGTGATCACAAAATTGATGTTTCTTTTAGGCCAGTATGAAGATACAGACTTAATAAAGAAATACTTTAAAAAATCACTTGCAGGCGAAACATATAATTAAAAATTGGAGTTATAAATGAATTCTATTGATATTTATTTTGTTATTTTTTTATCTTTATTGCTTAATGATGATTCTTTTAAAGTGAATTATGCATACTTGGATCCAGGAACGGGAAGTTACATTTTTCAAATAATTATTGCTACAGTAATTGGTGGGTTCTTTGCGATTAAACTATTCTGGCAAAAAATAATTTCTTTTTTTAAAAAATTATTCTCTAGAAATAAGAAAAATAAATGAATGAATTAACTGTTAATGAAAGTATTCCAAGCTCATTTCGTGATCCCAGTGGATTTATTTTTTTGCATAAAGATTTGATTTATCGTCAAATAAATATTTCTTATAAAAATAATTATGATAAACTAATAAATTCGGGACTATATAAAACTTTAATAGATTCAGATTTGTTGATATCTCACATTGAATGTGATTTAGATAATATAAAATCCAATGAAGCTTATAAAGTAATAAAACCAGAAATGATACCATTTATCTCATATCCATATGAATGGAGTTTTTCTCAATTAAAAGATGCAGCTTTGCTTACACTTGAGATTCAAAAAAAAGCATTAAGTTTTGGTATGTCTTTGAAGGATTGTAGCGCTTATAATATACAGTTTCGAAAAGGTAAGCCAATTTTTATTGACACACTTTCTTTTGAAGAGTATAAAAAAGGACAACCATGGGTTGCATATAGACAATTTTGTCAGCATTTTTTAGCACCCTTAGCTTTGATGAGCTATAAGGATATCAGGTTAAATCAGTTATTACAGGTTTATTTAGATGGAATTCCTTTAGACCTTGCCAGTTCTCTTCTTCCAATTCGTACAAAATTGATGTTTTCGCTACTTGTCCATATTCATCTTCATGCTAAAGCACAGAAGCATTATAGTGATAAGGCATTAAATACTTCAAAAAAAAAGGTAACGGAATTTTCTTTTAGAGGGCTTTTAAATAGCCTGGAATCTGTTATAAAAAAAATGAAATGGAAAGCTCATGGAACAGAATGGAGTGATTATTATGAGAACACAAATTATTCAGAAGACGGATTAATCCAAAAAAAACAAATTATTTCTGATTATATCGATAGAATAACTCCTAAGTTGATCTGGGATTTAGGATCTAATACGGGCGTTTTCAGTCGAATTGCCTCAAAAAAAAATATCCAGGTAATTTCTTTTGACATAGATCCTGCTGCTGTTGAGAAAAATTATCTTTTTGGTGTAGAAAAAAATGAAAAAAACATTTTACCTATATTACTTGATATAACAAATCCAAGTTCAGGCAATGGCTGGGAAAATAAAGAGAGAATGTCTTTACTGGAAAGAGGACCGGTTGATACAATTTTTGCTTTAGCATTAGTTCATCATTTAGCAATTTCAAATAATTTACCCCTATATAAAATTGCTAATTTCTTTAGTAAAATTTGTTTCTCACTTATTATTGAATTTATTCCAAAAGAAGATTCACAAGTACAAAAACTCTTATTTACCAGAGAAGACATTTTTCCTGATTATACCAAACAAAATTTTGAATTAGAGTTTAAAAAATATTTTATAATAAAGGATATAATAAAGCTTAAGGATTCTGATAGAATAATATATTTAATGGTTAAAAAAAAACAATAAAAAATTATTTAATAAATACTTTATTAAATTTAAATAGTTTTGTCCATTTTGAAAAAAAATGAAGATCTTGAAGTAAGGGTAATTTTGTGTTGAATAAATGATTAAGTATTATTCTAAAAGTATTTACAGGGGAAATTCCTTTATAAAGCAAATGTTTTGCTTTTTCTGGAAGTAGAATAGCATTTAATATAGAAAATCTCTCTTGCATAACCGGTTTATTAATATCTCCTGAGTGATATGATGACCTTGGTCCGTGATCTCCTTGTAAAATAATTATGGGCGGTGTTTTTGTGTTCTTAATGATTTCGTCAATAATAATTTTGAGTTTATGATTAATGTATTGTACTTGAGATTTGTAGCCATCTAAATACATTTTATAAGTTTTTTTTGGACTTAAAAAACGAAATCCATCAAAGAAGTTAAATGAATAATTTAAAGCTTTTATTTTTCCATCAGCTTTAAAAATAAATGGTGGATGTGGTGATAAAATATGAGCAAAAACAAATTTGGGCAATTTTGTGTTATTAATTTTTGATAGATTATTTAAGGTATAATTTATGAAGTTATAATGAGAACTGTATAAAGTTTTGTTAAATATAAAAGAAAAAATAGATACTTTTGATATTATGGTTTCAAATTCAGTAAAGCAGAAAAAAGGTCCTTTCTTTTTGTCTGACTCTTTTAAATATGTTCCAGCTAATGTGGAATCAAAAGTGATCGCTTCATAACCCTTTTTTTTTAGGAATTTAACAACTCTGTTTTTTTGAAGTAGACTGATTGGCAGACGAAGTCTTTTTGAATTCTCACCTAAAATGTAAGTAAGGTTATTAATATAATCTGAATTTAGTGATGAAGCAAGTGAAAAATATGTTAGATTATAGTTAGATTTTGATTTGTCAGCAATATAGAATCCCTTTTTTTTTAAATAATTAATAAATGGTTGATTATCAAATTTATATATATGTTTTAGCACATCCTGGCGAGCATAACTGTCTAATATAATATAGTAAATATCCGGTAGTTTTTGTTTTTCGATTTTTTTTTTTTTACTTATCCAATCATTTTTATTGATATAGCTGGTATTTGTAAGGTATTGGTTTTTTTTATTATTGTTTTTGTCTTCATTTATCCATTTGTTTTTAAAAATATCACTTAGATCGTAATTCGTAATTTTGAATTCAAGGAATAGTGTAAAACATAAGGTAGAGAATAATACAAATATGGATATTAAATTTAAAGTTCTATTTGTCTTTTTTAAATCAATTTTAGATTTTAGTGTAATAAAAACAATAAAAAGATATATAAGAATCCAAATGGGAATAAAAACAAGACCTGGAGAAGCTTTAATCGCTTTACTAAAAAATTGGTAGAAGTAAAAAAAGGAGAATATAAAGACT
Source organism: uncultured bacterium (assembly GCA_965371805.1). Lineage (GTDB taxonomy): Bacteria > Acidobacteriota > Aminicenantia > UBA2199 > UBA2199 > JAOZTV01. Next base: position 36,711 of record CBDUZW010000010.1, read on the forward strand.
ACCGTAGTTGTTGAAATAATAGCGCTTTTATATTTGTTTTTTAAAAAAAAAATCAATAATTTGTAAAATAGGAAAACAAAAATCAGCAAAATTATAATCGGTCTTATTATATAGTCCATTGAGGCAGTTTCATTAACAGTTAAATAAATATTAATAATTTCGAAAATAATAAAGGCAAACGGGTGAAATATTTTTATTTCTTTTTTTATTGATTTAATTGAACTCTCCATGTTTTATTTTAACATATAATAATATATTTTAGAAATTAATAATCACTCAATTAATTAAAGTAATTATACTAATTTCCGAGGTATCCAAGGCTTTTTAACATTTCTATAGTCTTATTCTTAATCTTCTTTTCTGGCAGTGTCCGTTTAGACTTTGTATGTTTTTTTTCCCATTGTTGTAAATATTTTTTCATAGAAAATGCAATGGAAGCTTTTTGTTTAAATTGACTGGTTTTAAAACCATTCTCTTTAATCCCATTAGGTTGTAATTCAATCGCCTCCACACCTTCGGCCTCACCCCAGTAGTCCCGGTTTTCAATATAGTTCCATTTATCTGAATAAACACCTACTTTATGAATGTTCCTCCATTTTGTCTCAGTTATAAAAAAATCTGGTAATTCTGTTTTTTCTCTTTTATTCCGAACTAAAGGTAATAAGGATGTTCCATGAAAATATTCTGGAATCTTTATCTTTAAAAAGTCTAGCACAGTAGGCATTATATCCATTAATCTTACTTTTTGTTTTATTCTATTTGGTTTAAAGAGTGATGTATCCTTTTTATTGTTTTTATTAGGGAATGTATGATAAAAAATAAGTGGAACTTTAATCTGAGATTCATATAGTAAATATCCATGTCCAATGGATTCTTTTACATTGGGATGATCATCTAATCCCTCCCCATGATCACTTGTAATGATAAATAATGTGTTCTCCCATCCTGGTATTTTTTTTAGTTTTTTAATAAATATACGAAAATCGAAGGATACTTGACGAATCGCACCCAGAGTACCTGATATAATATATTGGAGAAGGCTTTCGGGATAATACCTATTCGGTCTTTTTGTTTTTAAATAATTAAAAGCATTTTTATACTCAGCCCGCAGGTTTTCAAAAGGTGCGTGAACATCCATTAAATTTATTTGTAAATATGTGGGACTTCCATTTGATGGTTTTAACTGCTTTATAAGTTTATCTAAGATTTCATCTGAACCAGGAATACTTGAATTCTTCCCAAATTTTTTCTGTCCAGCGTTAGGTTTCATCCAATCCCAAACCACCCAACTGTCAATATAACGGTCAAAGCCCTGTTGAAAATTAAAAACACTATTGATAGTCGGATTAGCTGTTATTCCAATTGTTTTATATCCGTTGAATTTCAAAATTTCTGCAAAAGTTTGATATTTATTGTGTAAAATATCAAAATTTTCTTTTTCAATGCCAATTGTGCGAGGATAGAGAGAGGTTATCATTGATGCAATAGAAGGACGAGTCCAGCTGCACTGGGCAATCGCATTTTCAAAAAGTACACCTTCAGCTGCCATTTGATCAATTTCAGGAGACACAGGCTCTTCAAAACCATAGCAACCAAGTTTATCACTGCGAAGTGTATCTATAATTAAAAGGACAATATTTGGTCTTTTGTCATTGGATTTAAAAAAAATGAATTTACCTAATAATAATAAAATTAATATCAGGGTTAAACCTGATATAATAATAAAAACTTTTGAATATTCCTTTCTAGAAAGGAAACCAGATTTAACAACAGAATTGTCTTTTGTCATATTTAGTTTTATCAAAATGTTTTATTATTGTCAAATAAAATAACAATAGAAGAATAAGAAAGTCAGTTGCTTTCTGCTATCAAAAAGTATAAGCCATAATTTAATATTGTTTAAATTGCTATGAGCCATATTCAGCATTCCCTGTATTGGAACTCCATATGAACAGGTTTTTCACAATGATCTTCACAATTACTGCAAAGATCTGCTTTAGGACTATCTAAGAGCATATATTTTTTTTCATTTCACCCTTCTCTATCAGCAACTTATTTGACATTTCGGATTATGTGCTGATGAGGTTTTGCTGTCAAGAATAGTTTTGACAAATTTTGTCAAAATAAATGACAAAATTTGTCTTATTCTGGTTTGGGTTTTCTTCTAAGTCAATGGCGGTCTTACTATTTGTCTTGGCAGTGATTTTGCATATAAAATATATAAAAAAAAAGGAGGAAACATTTTATGAAAAACAAAAAAGGTTTTACTTTAATTGAACTATTAATTGTTGTTGCAATTATTGGAATTATTGCAGCTATTGCTATCCCAAATCTTCTTAGGGCTTTACAGAATGGTAAACAAACAAGAACATTAGGAGATATGAAGAGTGTGGCAACAGGTATAGAGATGTACAGAACACAAGTTGGAAATCTTCCTACTTATCAGACAACTACTCTATTAGCTTATGGCGCTGTAGCTCCAGGTACTGTTTTGGGAAGAATTACTGGAAAGCAGAGAGTTCTAACAGATGGTTGGGGTTTTAATATGTGGATTAACTCGGATGCAGCTGAGTCAAATTATTCAGTTGGAAGTCCTGCAAAAAACGGTAATAATGCTGAACCTGCTTGGAATTTGGCAGGTGGAACTTATATTGTAATAGATATGGCTCATTTTGAGTATGATCTAATTTATAGTAATGGTGCATATACTTACGGACCAAAAAAATAATTCTATTTTTTTTTAAATAATGAAAAAAGGCAATTATGTTTTATTAATAATTGCCTTTTTTTTTCTTGTAAATTATTCTCTAAATGCATTTGGTGTTTTTTTTTTTAGGGAAGTTTTATATATTTTTCTTTTAATTTTCACATTTTTAGTTTTTCGAGAATTTGATTTTTCCAAAATACAACGACCTATTATTCTCTGGGTATCAAGCATTATATTTTCTTATGGTTTGTTTCAAAAATATTATATTTTTCCAAAAATTATAAGCAATTATACTCAAAAACAAGATTTTTTTTCGACTTCAATATATGGCCTGTTCAGTACAGGAAGAATTTTCTCCATATTTACTTTGCCGACTTTATATGGTGTTATTTGTGCAATTTTCATAGTTTTTATTTTTCATTTTATCAGGGAGAGTTTTTTAAAAGAGAAGAAAATTACTGGGAAAATTTATTTCTATTTTTTTTTACTTTGTCTAGGTGTTTATAATCTTATTTTAACTCAATCTTTTGGCGCAATAATATATCTTTCAGTTGGAATGTTTATCTATCTCATAATTGATAGAACAATTAATGTCAAATACATATCTTTAATTGTGATGACATTGTTCCTTGTGATTTTTATTGTTGTTGGTCTAAGATATAAGCAGGCAAAAAATCTTGAACCTGTGAAATTAAGATTAACTAATTGGAATCAGGCGGTAAGAATGATTACCGCGAATCCTTTTTTTGGTGTTGGATTAGGAAATTATGGATTAAAGGTTTCTTATTATACAAAACAAGGTGAGGCAAAGTCTCTTTATACTCATAACTTTTTTTTGCAAATAACTGCAGAAATTGGGATTCCATCTTTATTTTTTTTAATTCTTATATTTTTAATTTATAGACGAAAACTCATTCCACCTGATTATAAAGAGAAATCCATCTATATATCTGTTTTGATTATGTTAATATTTTATAATTTAATTGATATTGGCTTATACTTCTTCTCAGTTGGGATAATCTTCAGCATTGTTTTGTCACAAATATATCGTAAAAAAACAAGTAAAATTGTGATAAAGATTTTTATGTTTTTTTTATGTTCTCTTATATATGGTTTGATGTATTTGTCTGACGACTATCTATCTGAAGCTAACATCTTTTTAAATCAGAATGATATAATTAGTGCAAGAAAATTTTATGAGAAGAGTATAAGTATTAATCCATTAAATTATTCTGCACTGCTTGGAAAAGCTTCTCTTTTACCCAATGGAATAAATTCAAAGCAGGGTTTAGAATTAATTGATAAAGCATTAGACGTGTTTCCCGAATATGGCGTTGCTTTATTCCAAAAATCTGTTATAGAATATAAAAACGGGCACTTCTTGTCTGCTCTCTATTACGCTGGAGCAGCAAATAAAAAAAATCAATTAAATAAACAATATAGGAACTGGTATGAATTTATTAAAAAGAACTTACCTTCGCGAAATACTATCAAAAGAAATTGAACTGTTAATAATATTTTCAGTTTTACTGTTTTTTCCAGACAAAAATTCTTTATCTTATTTTTTAGTAATATCTGCCTTATTATTAGTATTTAGTCTTAGGGCTGTTTTTACAGAAAGAAATTTAGGTATATCCAGTTTTTCTAATCTTCTGATAGTAATAAATGTTTTTTTTATAATAACTTCTTTTTTTTCTAATAATATTTTTAATTCTATTCTATTAATTTCTGATATTCTAATTATTTCACTATTTGTTTTTATTCTGTTTACAAATTCTTTGAATTTAAATAAACTATTTTTTCTTCTATTGTTAACTGTTACAATTTTTTCTTCTGTAAAAGTAATCAATGATATGTTGTTAAAAAAAAGTCTTGAAAGCATTTTGTTTGACAATCCAATAAGAATTGGAGTTGTGTCAGGACTAGGCGTTATAATTGCCCTGGTTATGTTGATGAAAAAGTTTAATTGGATTTATATCCTGTTTCTATTGATTAATCTTGTTGGAGTTTTTTGTTCAAAATCAAAAGGCGCTTTTCTTGGAATAGTCTTCATTTCGATTTTATTTCTGCTTCAAAGACATAAAAAAATTATATTAATTGTGATATTACTTGTTGTTCTTACCTTTTTTATATCAAATCCTATAAAGGATAGCTTTGAATTTTCAATATACAAAGAAAAATATTCTACCGGCAGGATTGATATTTGGAAGATGTCTCTTGAAATTTTCCAAGATAATCCTTTTTTTGGAGTTGGACCAAACAATTTTAAAAATGTGGCCAAAAGCTATAATTTCAAACAAACTCATGGTCCTGCAAATTATTTTAAAGTACCAGGTCAAACTCATAATGATTATTTTAAACTGCTTGCGGAAAATGGACTTTTAGGGTTTTTAATGATTATGCTTCTTCTCTTTGGTTTTATAAGAAAAATAAAACAGGATAAAGTTTTGAATCTTCCTGAATTACTTCTTCTCTTTTTATTATTCCAGAGCTTATTTTTTAATATCTTATTCAAACCATTTTTTCTTTTTATGTTTATTTTCCTGCTTAAAATAATTTTTGAAAAGAAAATTGTTTTTATCAATATAACAAGAAGCTTTAAACTGATCATATCTTCTACAATTATGTTTGTTTTTCTAATAGGTCATCTATTGCCGTATTTATCGAATAATTATCTTAATAGTGTAAGGAAGAGTGGGTTATCATTTAAACAAAAAGATAAGTATTTGGAAAAGGCAAGTTTTTTTATGCCTATAAATTCAATGCCATTAATAAATAGATCTTTACTTCACTTCAAAGCCTTTACAAAAAATTTCAATTTTGATTTCTGTTTTTCTGCTATGGACCTGATTAAAAGAGCAAAGAGGCTCTCTCCGGATAACTCAGAAATATATAATATTGAAATTCAGATTTTTAAATACTATTATAAACCAATTATTGAAATAAGAAAAAATTTAAAAAAAGAGATAGTATCTTTAATATTCCTTAGTATATTGAATCATGAATATATTCTTAAAGATAAAGTATATAAGAATATAGAAAAATTAACAAAAAATATAGGAATAATAGATCCGGTAATGAATGAAATATTAGAATTAATGAATAAGAGGGAAAGGGTAGACAGGAATAATCCATTTTTACGATTTGAGAAAGCAAAACTATTGCTGGATTTTGATAAAAGAGAGTTGGCACGTATAGAATTAAAAAATGCATTAGAGAAAGAACCTGAATATCTGGATGCATTGATACTCCTGGAACATGAATTTGATTTTTTTAAAGATAAAGAGAAATTTAAAAATAAAATTAAAAAGATAATAAAAAAGGGGAAAAGCCAAAGTTTAAAAAAAGGATCTTATTTGTATGCATTATATAATAGTGCCCAACAAAAACATTAATACTTATTTGTTTTTTACTAAAACTCTGGAAAACAAGGTATTTGGTAGAGTTTTGGAGAATTCTTTTAATGAATTCGATAAATTTTTAAGTTCATTTGCTTCTATAGCATAAAATGATATAGTATCCAAAGGAGAAATAACGCTTTCTTTAATCTTCCATTGACCTACAAGGATCCAGCTGGTGGGAACACCACCATATAGATTTAACAAGGCATCATTAACTATTGCTATCTTGGCTTTAAATGAATTTCCAAGTTTTTCTATCTCTTTTGTATTTAATTTATTTTTTAGAAGAAGATCTGCTGGTTCTTTGCTGCTTAAACCAAGAATATCAAGACATTTGATATCTGTTAAAAAATTTATTCCACCAATGTCATTTAGAAGAATGCTTTCGCCTCTATAGTACTTGTCAACAAATTTACCCAACATATATTGATTAGAGTATGTATTTGATGAAGCCATTGGCGTCTTGTATAATATTTTTGTGCCTCTTTCCGATAAAGGCAATAATATAAGAAATATCAAAAAAAACAGAATGACTTTTTCAATTCTGTTTTTTTTTATGTTTTGATACAATTCCGGGAGAGGCATAAAAAGAATAGAGATAAGTCCAATAACCAATAAATATGAATCGTATCTTATCTGGTAATTTATACTTAAAAAAAATCCTGTTTTTGCAAATAAAAGATGTATGGTTGTAACAATAATAAATATATACCCGGCTAGAGTATATCTGCTGAATATTCTTTTATATGTTTTTATAACAATTAAAAGGAGGAAAACAACCACTATCAATAAAACGAGAATATGAATATTATAAATGACCTGCCTTAAACCATTATAAAGAAATAATATTATACTTTTAATTGAAAATGGGTCAAATGTTCTTCCCTTGAGCAGAATAGAATTAGGAATAAAATACCATCCTTTAGATATTGATATTATTCCATATATTATTACTGGTAATATTCCTGAGAGTAATAGCAATAGAGAATTTAAAAATTTTTTTTTTATAAACAAAAAAAGAAAGATAGCCCCAACTAGAAACAGACCCTCATATCTGGTGCTTACTAATAGGAATGCTGTTATATATATATGGGGTTTTGTTATCATAAATCTATCAGTATTTTTTGCCTCAATAGAATTTAAAACTCCAAATATTAAAATTAAACTAAACAATATTTGAAGTATATGTTCTAATCCGGTAAGAACGAGGTAGGGCAGTGGGATAAAAAAGATAAATAAAAGAAGAATTAATGTTTTTGAAATTTGTGAAAAGCCTCTGTCTTCAAAATAATAAGATAGTATTGCTATCAGGCTTGAAGCCAAAAAAAGATTCAATATAAATGGAGTAAATTCACTAACTCCAAATACAAAAAATAAAAATGACAACAATAAGGTCCAGAGAGGAGAAGATGAGGAAGGTGTGAAATTATGTTTTGTAACCCCAAAAACCCCATCCTCTGAAAAATGTTTGGCTATTGCCATATGAATGTACGAGTCATCTAGAGTATATATTAGATGCCCATCATTGAGATTCATTGATGAGTTTAAAGGGATAAAAATTGCTATCCATAAAACAGTAATAGCTATAAACAAGGGAAGTCTTTGATAACTGGTTGCTATAAGGTTGTTTTTCACAATATTTCTTCTTCACTTTCGGTTTTTAGTGTATTAATAACGTTTTTTAGCTGGTTTTCTGCATCGATTACATCGTGGTTTATTAAGGCTATTGCTGTTTCTAGATTCCCCTTAACCATATCTGAAACGGGTGTCCTGAGCAATTCTCGCATAACTTGAATACCCATTCTATAATACCGGATTAATTCACCCTCATCTATTTTTATCATGGAGATAATTTCATCAAAAGGTTTTTCTCTCATCCATTCAGAGAGGGGAATAGAGAGATCAAAGAAACATCTTTTAGAAAGATTTATAATGCCGTATGAATTTTCTAAATTATGAATATTATTGATAATCCCAGTTGTATGAAATCGTATGTTTTTGAAACTCTCTGGTAATCTAGGCATTTTGGCACCTGGTTTTGGTTCATAGACTATTGACAGGGCCAGTGTTGCCATTTCTTTATAATCCAGTGTTTCAAGAACACCGGCTTCAAATAATTCAGATAGTATCAACCCGTATCCATGAACTTTTTTTGCAAATTCACCTTTAGGTGAAAGCTTTCCATCAATTATATATTTGAGTTTTTTTAGTATTTTCAGTCTTGAATTAATTTGTTCATATTGTATAGATGTTTTTTTTTTTGTTTGAAAATAATGAAATGAAAGTTTGTAAATATATAATAGTTTATCCCCATGTGTTTCAAAAAGGTTTAGAATTGTAGAATATGTTGCATTAAATCTGCTGATTACAGGTTCAGGCTCTCCTGTATTTAAATGCATTAACTCTTCAAACTTTATATTAAACGGATTGACAAAACTGTAAACATAACCTCTCTCGTCAATTCCTCTTCTTCCTGCCCGGCCTGCCATTTGTGAAAAATCCCTGATCTTAATTAATTTTATAAACCTGTCATATCTTTTTTTTAAATCATCAATAATGACTGTACGAGCCGGCATATTTATTCCAAGAGCAAATGTCTCAGTTGTAAATATAATTCTCACCATTTTTTTTGAAAACAACTGTTCAATAACTTCTTTCTGCATTGGCCGTAATCCTGCGTGGTGATAGGCGATGCCATTTTTTATTAATTCTCTCAAACTTAAAGTTCTGTCTAAGCCGGAGATACCAAATTTTTCACAGAGTTCATCAAAGTATTTTAAAGCTTTTTTTGAATCCTCATCATTCTTAAAAAAATTAATAACGCTATTAGATTTAGCAAGTTCTTCAGTTCGTTTTCTGCTGAAAGTAAAGTATATAGCTGGAGTACGGTCTCTCTTTTTAAGAGATCTAAGTAGTTTTGCTGTTTTTGAATAAGAGTTGTTAAACTCACCTTTTAGGAGGTTATGATCTTCTTTGCTTAAGTATTTATCTTTTTTCCAATAACCGTATTTTTTTAGTTTATTTATATCGCTTGAAATTTTTCCACAGCAATTATAATAATAGCTTAAAGGTATTGGTCGTTTTGTCTCTACTATCACCTCAACTGATTTTGAGTGAATTGAGCGAATCCACTCTGCAAATTCATTAATATTTGGTATTGTTGCTGATAATCCAATAAAATTAAAATGTTTCGGCATAAAAATGAGTGATTCTTCCCATACGGTTCCTCGATCAACATCATCAAGATAATGTATCTCATCAAATATGATCCAGGAATATCCATTAAAACTATCTTCGTTTTCCAGAATTCTATTCTTAAATATTTCAGTTGTCATTATTAATAATGGCGCATGGGGATCTATTGATACGTCTCCGGTAATGATCCCAACCATATCCTGGAATACAGTCTGGAATTCTCTGTATTTTTGATTAGAAAGGGCTTTAATTGGGGCTGTGTAGATAACTCGCTTGCCTTCTTTCAAACATTGCTCGATTGCATATTCAGCAATAATAGTTTTACCGGCTCCTGTAGGAGCGGATACAAGGACAGATTTATTGTTTTTTATAGCTTCAATAGCTTTTTTTTGAAATTTATCCAGTTTAAACCCGTGAAATTTTCTGTCTTTGTCCAATTTATATTCCTATTTAATACTTATTTATTATCTGCGCTAAGTTGACCACATGCAGAATTAATTTCTCTTCCTTTTGACCATCTAACCATCACAGTATAACCTCTTTTAAACAAGGTGTCACTAAATTTTTCTACTTTTCTCTTTTCAGGTGATTTGAATTTTATACTTTCATTTTCATTATATGGAATAATGTTAATCTTGCAGGAAATTTTTGATAAAAGCTTTCCTAACTCTATGGCGTCATCTTGTGAATCATTAACTCCCTTTATTATTACATATTCAAAAGTAATTCGGAATTTTCTTTTATTGGTCTTAAAATAATTTAAGATTGGTTTAAGTGGCTCTTTTTTTGAGATAGGCATTAATTTTTCTCTTTTCATCTGATTTGGACTGTTAAGAGAAAAACTGATTTTAATCTTAGGAAAGTCTTTCTCCAGCTGCTTAATTTTCTCTAAAAATCCCGAAGTTGAAATTGTGATATTTCTTTGTCCGATATTAAGCCCATTTTCATTTGTAATAGTTGATAGTGCCTTCTTTAAGTTATTATAATTCAAAAGAGGCTCGCCCATGCCCATAAAAACAAGGTTTAGCTTTCTTTTATAGTCCCCCAGTTCTCTTTTTAAAAGTATGATTTGAGATAATATCTCACCGGATGTTAAATCTCTAAAAAAACCCATTTTCCCGGTTGCACAAAAAGCACATTTTAAAGGACATCCGACCTGAGAAGAAATACAGAACGTATAATGATCGCTTTCCTTAATTAATACAGATTCAATTAGTAAATTATCTTTTAACCGGATCAAAAATTTTTTTGTTCCAGAACTGTCTGATTCAACTTTTTCAATTGCATCCAGATTTGTGTCAAAAATATTTTGTATAGTTTCAATGTTTTTTTTACTTATGTTTGACCAATTGTTTATTTCCGGTTCAATCTTATTATATAACCATCCAAAAATCTGATCAGCGACAAATGGTTTTATTCCTAACTCTTTCATCTCTTCAGTTAGTTCCTGTAAATTATAATTGTAAATGTAATTCATGTTTTTAATTTTTCACCTTTTTTTCATATGCAGAGTCAATTTGTAAATCTGTACTTACTGCTGCATTGCTTGCAAGTTCATCACATTTTTCATTTCCTGGATTATTTGCATGCCCCTTGACCCAATTCATTTTTACCTTATGCTTGTCGTAAATATTTAAAAAACGTTCCCAGAGATCAATGTTATCGGCAAAATCATTTTTATTTCTTTTCCATCCATTTGCTTTCCACTTTTTCGCCCAACCTTTATTGATTGAATTTACCACATAGGCTGAGTCACTATAAATATTTACAACACTTTCTTTTATTATTGCTTCCAAGCCAATTATGCAGGCAAGGAGTTCCATTCTATTATTTGTTGTTAATCTATAACCACCGGATATTTCTTTTTTTTTGCTTTTAGATAATAATAAGATGCCATAGCCTCCAGGACCTGGATTGTTTTTGCATGCGCCATCAGTATATATTATTATACTATTATCAGATGGTTTTTCAACTTCAGTATTAATCTCTTGTTCTTTTGTCTTAACTGATTTTTTTTTTTTTGAATCGACAGTTTTTGGAAGGGACATCCAGTTTTCAGCTTCCAGAAGAGATGTGAAGCTTTTATATATTGGTTTACTAAAGCTGTAAACCTGAGCCTTTGTTTCTTCCCAGTTTAGATATATTCCTGGTTTTCTTCCTTGAAAAACTGCATAATATTTTTTTGCCATTTGAGATTTATACCCTTTCTCTTCTATTTTGAGTCAATAGACTCACTGTGATTACAGCAAATAAGGCAAATACAAATGCTATAAATCTGACTGAGATAAAATTATCCAATACAGTTATTTCAGACCAGATAATTGTCGTTACGGTACCCGTTATCATTCCTGCCAATACACCTTCCTGTGTTGTTTTTTTCCATTTTAATAATAATAAGAGAGCAGGACCGAATGATGCGCCGAGTCCTGACCAGGCATAGGAGACAAGGGAAAATATCAGTTTTTTTGAAGTAATGGCAAGTATAAATCCGAATACGCCTATTATGACAGTTACAATTCTACTTAAATTCAATAGTTTTTTAACAGAGACATCTTTTTTTAAGGCCTTATGATAGAAATCCTCTACAACAGTTGATGTAATGACTAGAATTTGACTGTCAGCAGTTGACATCATTGCTGCAACTGCTCCGGAAATAAAAATACCAGCTACCCAGCTTGGAAGTAGTTTTGTCGCAAGGAAGGGCATCAAAAATTCCGGATCTGTAAACAGCTCTCTACCATAAAGACTTAAACCAACAAGTCCTATTGCAAATGCACCTGTAAAGGCTGGGATTGCCCAGGTTATTGCAATTCTTCTACTTATTTTTATTTCATCTGCTGACCTTATTGCCATAAATCGTGTTAGAAGATGAGGTTGCCCGAGATATCCTAACCCCCAGCTTAATCCACTAATAATCACAGCTAATAATGCCCAGCCTGTCTTACCACCGGTAACAGACATAAAATCACTATTTGCAATTTTATATCCTTCATTTGCTTTTTGTAATGCAACAGATATAGTAGTTCCTTGATCTGCAAGCTCAATCATACCTGCAATTGGTAAAATCACAAGAGTTGCAATCATGATAATTCCCTGTATAAGGTCTGTCCATGCAACTGCAGAAAAACCGCCCATCATTGTATAAAAAATGATAACAACAGCTCCAATTAATGCACCAATTAGCGGATCAATTCCAAAGGTTACCTTTAATACTTTTCCTGCACCACTAAATTGTGCTGCAAGATAAAAAGTAAAGAAAAAAATAATGATTATCATTGAAACTATTGGAATAGCCTTGCTCTTTCCACCGGTTTTTTCAAGGAAAAAATTAGGCAGAGTTATTGATTTATACTTTTCTGTCTGTACTCTCAAGTCTTTTGCAATAATATACCATGATAGAATTATTCCGCCTACACAACCAATGGCAGTCCATATTTCAATAAGTCCTATTGTTAATGCTAATCCCGGCAATCCTAATAATAACCATGCAGATTCCCCTGATGCTCTCTCTGAAAAAGCAACAACCCATGGGTTTAATTTTCTTCCGGCAATAAGATAGTCTTCATGGCTCTTGTTCATCTTATATGTCAGAAATCCTGCAGTGAGGACACCAATTAAGTAAACCACAAAACCTAAAAAAGTATAATTGATCATTTCATCCTCGAATTTTATTTGGGAATTATATTGAATGTGCTATTGCTTACATAATTAGTTTTAAACGATTGTTCCTTTATCTTTATAAAATAACCGGTTCCTGGATCTACTTTACCTTTTTTATAATCCCCTACTTTCCAATGATATACACCTGTGGAAGGATTTAGGTTTTTAGCAATTGTCCCTATTTTAGCTTTCCCCTTCCATAGAGTTATTTTTACATAATTTGAAATTCCATCAGTTGTCCATTTAATGTTCTGATTTTCTCCAAGAGTCCAATTTTCATTTCCATTTGGAGTGATTATTTTAATATTCTTTTTAGTTTTTTCTACTTTGTCTCCAGAAAATTTCTCGATGAATTCATTGATTTTTGTTAGTGACTCAGTCGCCTTTATTTCGAAATTCATTGTTTTCTTTAATAATTTATTGGCTGTTTTTTCAAGTTCAAGCATATCTATTGAAATCTTATCTGTGAGCATATTATATGAAATGCCTCCTTTTTTTTTGAAAAATTTTAATTGAATTGAGCTAATGCTTTTCTGTTCTTTCGAACCTTTTTTGTTTTGATAAAGTATATGTGCAATATGTGCTTTATAAATATTATTTTTTTCCTCTTTTGTAATTATCTTTTTTAAAACAAGTTTATTTGTAATATCAAGTGCTGACATATCTGCTCTGATTTCTTCAATTAAGTTGAAATTGTTTACAAGAATTTCATCAACAGAAACGGATTCTCCTGAACTATTATTAATAATTGAAGGCCCTGAAAAATGAGACAAGTGATGCAAAAGTAGTTTTAGATAAAAAGAATTTGAACTGGTCTGACTTATAATATTTGAGTCATTTTGAATGTTTTTTTGTAGTATTTGTAAGAGTTTTTCTTTGAAAAAATTCTCAATTACATTTTTAAATAAAATGATTTTAAAAGCAGATTTGTCGTCATTCATTATTTTTTGTGAGATTATGTAAAATGGGTGTGTGTTTGTAATTGATTTTAAGTCTGATATGATTAAGGGTAACTTGTCTAGTCTATATACTGGTTTGTCCTTTTTGAGTATTTCTTTATAAAGAGGTTTTACTCTTTTCATTTCTTCCCAGTTTATTATATAGGAATATTCAATGCCCTCTGTAGAAATAATTTTTTCTATTTTAGTATTACTTTTAAGTCCCTTGTCTTTTTCTGCAGTCAATGGTGTATTAAGATTCAATACGATTAATACTAAAAAAGCAAGAATATATCTCATTAATGCACTCCTTATTAATAAAAATTTATGTTAAATTATATCTTATTACATTCTTAATAACAATTAAACCCTAAATTTTTAATCAAAACCTACTGCAATACTCAATATGACCATTCTAACTTCATAAACCTCAATCATCTTCATTTAACTTTGTTGGTCTCCGCTTTGCTCCGGCTCAAAATAGTGAAACTATTATTCATTCGATTTAATCCCTTTGCTTGTTATAACGACCACCTAGAGCATTTAGTGACAATTTTGATAAAAAATTAGGGTAAATGTTTTAAAACTAAATAAAAAAAAGCCAAAAGGGTTGAAAAACTTTTTTAAAATATTTATACTTGGATATGGGAATTTAAAAAAGAATATGTTAAAATGTTCCTATTTATATAAAATGGAAGAAAAGGAAGTGTATGAGATATTTGGTAATTAGTGACATTCATAGTAATTTAGAATCATTTGAAAAGCTGCTTAATTTAAAAAAAGTAAAAGAGGTTGATAAAATTTTATTTTTGGGTGATTTAGTTGGCTATGGAGCAAATCCAAATGAAGTCATAGATCTTTTTTTAAGTTTAAAAAACACTTTTCTAATTAGGGGAAATCATGATAAGGTTGTTGCTGGAATTGAATCATCTTCCTTATTTAACCCGGTTGCAGCATTTTCAGCTGAATGGAGTAAAAGCCAAATTTCAAAAAAGAACCTCGAGTTCTTAAGAAACTTAGAGATAGGGCCAAAGATTGTTGATCATTTTTCTACAATTTGTCATGGATCAACCTTTGATGAAGACTATTATGTGTTCTCAATATTCGAAGCATCTGAATCAATGAAAAACATGAGTACTTCTGTTGGTTTTTTTGGACATACACATTTTCCAGTTATGTACTTGTTAAGAAATAATAAAATTGATACAGTCCCATTTACTAAAGAAACAAAGATCAAGCTTGACCCAAATACAAAGTATTTAATAAATCCTGGCTCTATAGGGCAACCTAGAGATAAGGACCCACGTCCTAGCTTCATAATTTTTGATTCAAATAAAAGGGAACTTTTATTTCAGAGATTTTCATACAGCATTAAGAAAACTCAAAAAAAAATAAGGGATGCAGGGTTACCGGACGTTCTTGCTGCACGCCTTGAATCCGGAATTTAAAGGAGGCATATGATGTCAGACACTATTAAAGGAACAATCAAGGATATTTTAATTGATAAAAAAAGTTTGCTTATATCGAAATTACATAGAGTTGAAGAAGAAATTCTGAATCAGTTAGAAAGCTTAAAGGAATTAGACGGATTTGACACATTTGATTTGCCAGAAGGACTAGATCAAGGAGTTTCTGCAGGAAAAGATAGTGTTAGCGAGAATTTTATTGATCATATTCATAAATATACAAAAGAGATATCTTCCTCGGTAAATCAACTTAGTTTGATAAATAATCTTCTTGAGGGGATAAATCACTACTGTCAAAGATCAGCACTTTTTCTTTTACGAGATGATAAGTTGGTTGGATGGAAGGGAAAAGGTTATTCAGGTTTTAGTGGATCTATTGAGGATGAAGAGATAAAAAAAGTTTTCTTTTCTTTGTCAGCAAATACAATTTTTAAGAGTGTCTTAAACTCTAAAGAGAGTTATCTTGGTGCTCCAAATTCTCAACCAGATGATCATCTCATTTATAGCCGATTTGGAGGCGACTTACCTGAAAATATTTTCATCCTTCCTTTTTTTGTAAAAGGTAAACCGCAAGCTGTTATTTATGCAGATGTTTTTTCAGGAGAAACAATTAAAAGGAAAGAGATTGAGATTTTATCAACTGTTGGTGAGATGAGTCTTGATCTACTTCCATTGAAACAGAAAATTTTGGCAAAAGTTAAAACACAGGAATTTCTAGAGGATCCTCATGCACAAACTAAAGCTGAAATAACTGATTCTGTCAAGGAAGAGACTCAACCGGAAGAAAGTCCTGAAATCCCATTTCAGTCTATTAAAATGAATGATCCGGCAAGAAAAGCAAGAGTAATTATAAATGATATTATTATGTATAATCCAGATGTAGTTAAAGAAGGTCTGGAAAACAAGAATCTTGGAGTGGTACTTAAAGACACTTTAGAACAGGCTAAAGAAGAGTTTCAAAGAAAATATAAAGATATATCTGTTTTTGAACAACAATTAGTAGAAATCCTGGCAAAAGGGGACAGGAGTGCTTTAGATGGTTATAAATTTGAACAGATATGAAGAATGATAGAATAAAAAGTTATCTTCTAAATGTTTTAATTTTATTTATTTTTTCCATTTTATGTGCTGCGGCTGTCTACAAATTTGCAGATAAAAAAAAAATTGAAATCCCTAAAAATGAAACTGTAAAAAAAGTAGTTATAAAAGAATCTTTCATTACAAGAAAGGATTTTGAATATTTTTTAAATTGGAAATTAGACATAAATGAAGCTATTGATATCAAGAATTTATCATTTATTGCTATTGAAGAGCTTTATAATACCAACAAACTTCTAGTAAACATACTTTATTTAAAAAAGATCAAATATATATTAAATTCAAAAGCCAATGATAAAGCCGTTTCTTCAATAGATGTACAGACTTTATTGAATAAAATTATTACAAAGGATAAGTACCTTCAGTTATCAAGAGATTATATTCTGTTAAAATTAAAATTTGAACAAAAAAAGTATAACCCTTTTATCTCAGACTATGAAAACAATACTGAACAGGAATTAAAGAAAAAGTTAAAATTGGAGTATATCGGCTCTTTGTTAAGTGTAAATGATAATAAGAAAGCAATAGATATCTTTAAAGAGTGGTATTTAGATGCACCAATAAGGATTTCAAAATTGGAATCTCTATTAACAAAAAAGAATTTAAAGTTACTTTTTAATGATTTTTCAGTAGAGGATTGGCTTAAAAGCTTTGTGATTTTTGTAAATGAGGATAGACAAGGAAATCTATACAAATTGTCAGGGTATGTTAGGTCAAACCAAATTGCTGATTTATTTCTTGCTGAATATAATTATGTTAAAAAGAAATATTCAAGAGCCAAAAATCTTCTAAAAAGGGTTAAAGAGAAGACATTGCTGGGATTTAAAAAGAGGATCCTCTTTAAAATTATGCTGAGGGGAGAACGATATGATCTTCTCTTAGCACAGGCACAAGAGTTTAATGTATTTCCAGAAGCACATAAAGGATTTCTGCTAAATTCTGCAAAATTATCAATGAAAGACAGACCGGATTTATCAAAGCTTTTGTTTGAAAGATACCTAACTTTATGTAAAAAAGAACCGATTAAAAATATGTCAAAAATTGAAACTTCAGAGTATTGGAGTGCGTTGTGGAGACTTACCTGGCTTTATTATGTAGATAAAGATATGGCTAAGGTAAAACTATTATTAAAAGAGTCTCTCGGCTCGAAAATTCTATCCTACAGAATTTCTTCCGAATTTTGGCTTGCAGAACTTGAGAAAAGGAAATCGACCATTATTGATAAATTTCCTTATTCATATTACTATATAGCTTATTTCAGTAAAAAAAATGACGGGAGGATTAAGCCATCTCCTGATTCTTTCCTGGATCTTTTTCCAAAAAGAAAGACAAAGATTTTTGAAAAAACTTTAAAAAATATAAAATTATTATTAAAATATGGACTGGTTAAAGAATGTGTGAATTATATTGATGGCGGAATAAAAAATAGTCCCTTCAATATAACTGAACGAAATTTTCTAAAGTTTATTCCTCTAATTTTATCGATAAAACAGAGTAAATATGGTCAAGTTATCTGGCGTTACAGAAAGAGCTTTGAGAATTATAGATCGATACAATTGCCCAAATATCTCAAAGAGATTGTAGCTCCTTTACTATATAGTGAGCTTATTCACAAATACAGCAATAATAAAAAGATTGATCCTTATCTAATTATGGCTTTAATAAAGCAGGAAAGCTCTTTTAATGTTTCAGCAGTTTCTCCATCTAAAGCTTATGGATTAATGCAGTTATTATTAAAAACAGCCAACTTAATGGCAAAAAAATATAATAGAAAGGTCTATAGGGCAAATCTTTTCAGTCCAGAAATAAATATAAAATTTGGTGTCGAATATCTAAAAGAACTCATTGACAAATATAATGGAAATATTTATTATGCATTGGCTGCTTATAATGCTGGTGATCACAGAGTGGACAACTGGTTGTCGAAAATTGGAAATGTTACTGATGAGGCGTTTATAGAGATGATTCCTTTTACTGAAACAAGAAATTATGTTAAATTAGTTATTCGAAATTATTACTATTATAAATTCTATTATTTATAAAACAAACTCCTTATTAATAGTCTCCACCATTGCTTCTAGATTTATGCTAAATGCTTCTTCAGGTCCTCTAACAGTTGGATTCGGAAATAGTTCAATTAGAAGGTTTTCAGCAATCATTGTGGTGTTTTTACCTGAATTTAATTCTTTTATAATACTGTCTTTTAATTTTTCTGAGACTTCAATTGCATTCTGCAGGTGATTGTTTACTTTGTTTTGGCCTTTAATATATCTATTATGAGGAAATGCGAGTATGTCTGCATTTAGTTTTAATAAATTTTTAATTGATGTTATGTAGTTATTATAGCTGGAGAGGAAAAGAGGTTTTATTGATCCGTTTTTCTCCAACACACCTGATGAGTCTCCAGGGAAAAGTATTCTTTCCGGCTGAAGCAAATATGAAACTGAGCATTGAGTGTGTCCCTTTGATTCAATTACAGTCAAACTGTGATCTTTATCTATCTGAATATTCTGGTTATTCTCCAAGGCAGTTAAGTTTCTTAAGGAATCACATGTTAGATTCTTGTTTGAAGGTTTCTCAATCATATTAAATTCCTGATTAAGTTTATTAATAAAAGATATAACTTTGGGTTTATTAAGTAATTCTATAGTTTTCTTAGAACCATAAATATCAAAATCATAAATGTTTTGAAGGTAGGAACATGCTCCAGTATGATCATAATGAGAGTGGGTAAGTAAAACTACATCAATGCTTTTTGTGTCAAGTATTTTTTTTATTCTTTTTAGGAAAATCTCAGACCGTGCACTTATCCCACAATCTACTAAATAGTTTTTGTCTCCCTTTAGTATGTATAAAGGGAACATATTGTCGTTGAGAGCAATAACCGATTCAGTTATATAATCTATTTCGCGTATCATATTAAAAAGGGGCAGCATGGTCCCTGCCCCTTAAGCTTTTATAAATTATAAAATGTTTTTATTCCTTTATATACTGCAGTGTTACCTAAACTTTCTTCAATTCTTAATAATTGATTGTACTTAGCGGTACGCTCACTTCTTGAGGTAGAGCCAGTTTTAATCTGTCCGGTTGATAAGGCTACAGCAAGATCTGCAATAAAAGTATCTTCGGTTTCACCAGATCTATGGGAAACAACTGCTGTAAATCCGTGTTTTTGAGCAAGTTTGATTGTCTCAATTGTCTCTGTAACTGTTCCAATCTGGTTCAGTTTGATAAGAATTGAGTTTGTAATACCCATATCAATTCCCTTTTGTAATCTTTCAATATTTGTTACAAAAAGATCATCGCCGACAAGTTGTATCTTTTTACCAAGTTTTTCAGTCATTAATTTCCAGCCATCCCAATCGTCTTCTGCAAGTCCGTCCTCAATAGAAATAATTGGATATTTTTCAACAAGATTTGCATAAAAATCAACCATTTCAGCAGAAGATAATTTTTCTCCGGTTGATTTTTTGAATACATATTTACCATCTTCATAGAATTCGGATGCAGCGGGATCCATTGCGATTTTTATATCACTTCCAGGTTTATAATTTGCTTGTTCTATAGCTTCAACTATAACCTCAAGGGCCTCCTCATTTGATTTGAGGTTTGGAGCAAATCCACCCTCATCTCCTACAGCGGTACTATATCCTTTTTTTTTCAGAACATCTTTCAAAGTGTGAAATATTTCAGCACTCATTCTAAGTCCTTCTTTAAAAGTTGGTGCTCCAACAGGCATGATCATAAATTCCTGAAGATCAACACTGTTATCTGCGTGAGAACCACCATTTATGATATTAAACATGGGGACAGGTAATTCAAATGCACCAATTCCACCTATATATCTATAGAGAGGAAGTTCGCTGTAGGCAGCAGCAGCTCTACATACTGCCATTGAAACTCCCAGCATTGCATTTGCACCAAGCCTTGATTTTCCACTTGTTCCATCAAGCTTAATGAGGAGTTCATCAATTTGTTTTTGATCCATAACACTCAATCCAATTAATTCATCTGCAATTTCAGTGTTTATATTCTCAATAGCTTTTAGAACGCCTTTACCTTTATATCTATTCTTGTCTCCATCTCTCAGCTCTAATGCTTCATGTGTCCCTGTTGATGCTCCTGATGGTACGGCAGCAACTACAGAAATGCCTGATTCAAGCATAAGTGAGACCTCAATTGTGGGATTTCCTCTTGAATCAAGTATTTCTCTCCCTATAATTTCTTCAATATACATATTTTTCTCCTGTTTTTCTCTTCACTAAAATTGAGCTATTTCTGTGCTCTCAAATACGATAATAACTCAATTCCAGTTTTTGTTATGCCTTAGCAGCTTTTTTTTTAGATGCTGGGGCCTCTTTAGCGGCTTCTTCTTTTTTTATAAGAACCTTGATCTGGTCAAAACCTTTGTCCATACTTTCCTTGATCTGTTCATATCCTTTCTGAGCATATTCATTTGCTTTATCATATCCTTCTTTTACATTCACAGATGCTTTATCATAACCATCTTTAATTTGATCTCTTGTCTCTTTTCCGGCTTGTGGCGCAAAAAGTAATCCCAATCCTGCTCCTATAGCTGCTCCTGTTAAAAAGCCCAACATTAGTCCTATACTACTTCTTTCATCTGACATTTATTTGCCTCCTTTGTATTTTTTTATTAAACTTATTCCAAATTTTATAATTGGAATCATTGAAATCAATCCTGCAGATTTTGCCAGCATACTTTTATTGATATGTTCAACAGATCTTGAAACGGTATTAACAATTTTTTTTGACGATTCCATAATCTCATCTGCTTTATCAATTTCCATATTTACTTTATCTGTTGTTGTTTTTAGGTTTTTTGTTAACTCCCTAACTTCACCGGAGGTTTTTTCCAGGTCAGTAAGCAGAAATTTAAGTTGATTTATCATTGGAACAAGTGATAAAACCAAAACTAAAAAACCAACAGAAATTATAATCGATACAATAAAAACTATTACCATTGTTGCACTCATATTTTTAATTTCTCCTGTATTATAATTATAATGTCTAAGAATTATATGTCAACAAAAAAAAGAAAAATCTTTTATTTTTATTAACCAGGTGTAAAAAGTTTTTGTTCTCTTTTTAATTAGTTTTCTTTTTTTTGTAAATAAGATTGATGTGATAAGAGAATCAAAAAATCAAAACTCTTGGTTATTTTATTTTAAACAATAGAGGATTTATATCGTCACATGAACTTTTATTTTACCTTGATTATAGGTGTGGTTCTTTTAACTTCTGGTTTTTTTAATTGACAAAATATATTATTAATACTATATTATCATTGGAGAAAGGATTATGACTGATTTACAAATATTTAACAAATTAAATCATTTAGAGGCTTCATTTAAGAATGAAGTAAAAGATTTTATTGATTTTTTATTGCAGAAACAAAAAAAAAAAAATGATAATAGAAAACCTCAATTTGGTTGTGCAAAGGGAAGATTTAAAATGTCACCGGATTTTGATGAACCTTTGGAAGATTTTAAAGATTATATGTAATTGTGGACTTGCTTTTAGATACACATATCCTTCTATGGTTTTTAAATGGAGACAAACGACTATCTACAGTATCAAAAAAACTTATAAATAATAAAAAGAATAATAAATATATCAGTATTGCTTCATTATGGGAAATTTCAATTAAGATTGGACTAAAAAAGCTTGAATTTGATGGAGATACAAAAGAAATTTCTGAACTCATATACAATAATAATTTTGAAATATTACCAATAACGGTTAACCATACAATCAAATATGAAAAGTTAGATTTTATACACAGAGACCCTTTTGACAGAATTTTAATTTCTCAGGCAATGGTGGAAGGTCTTATAATAATTACAAAAGATTTGAACATCAAGGAATATAATGTTCAAACAAGGTTTTGATTAAATTTAAACTAATGTTGCCGGATTCTGTAAACTTAGAAAAAAGGGAATATTTAGTATTTATTAGATTTTTTTGTATTTTTAGATGATATTAAAAATAAAGAATCAAAAAATCAAAACTTCGGGTAGATTTTTGCGGGTAGATTTTTGTTTTTTTTTAATTCATTTATGAAATATCAGATATATCAAAAATGAGTATATTACAGGACAAAAAAAGCCTGAACGTACGATATTTCCCGTTTCGTGAGTTGCCCCCTGCATAGGCGATTTTACGATATTTCACCGGGTTTTCTATGTGCGAAAATGCGAATATAACCGGGTGCTGTATATGGGTTTCCATTTTTTTCCTGAGTTACACTCATTAGATACTGAGTGGAACTCAGATAATATTTGCAATAAAAAACAATTAGTTTTATAATTTTATCTATCACCCAAATAGTGGGTTAAACTTTCTAAAATTAATAGGGCTGTGCCCTAAAGGATGATTTATGATCAATCAGTACTTGGACCAGCGGGTCTATTTGAACGGAAAGGTACGGTTTGAAAAACAAAATTCATTTTAAAACCGTACCTTTTGGAATATTTGTGCAATGATTCTATATAAAATAAGTCCCATTTGGCAAAACATGCTTAAAGGGAAGTAATGAAATATGTGATAATAGCTCATCTTCTACTATTTCTCCGTTTTTTCTAAGTGTTTTTATAATACTATCAATCTTTATAGTATTCCAGTATAAAATAGCATTAGAAACAAGACTTAAACAGCTGACCTTATTCATTATTTCTTCATAATCGCCTACAGTAAATTCTCCTTGATCTGCAAAAAATATCCACCTTGGAAGCTTATGTCTATATTCCCCTTTATTAAGTTGACGTTGAACAGTTCTTCTTAAGACAGGGTCTGTAATATATCTTAATATATACTCCGTTTTAATTAATCTTCCTAGATTTGTAAAGGCTTTAGATAATCTATCAGAAGGATGATTACTTGTTAACCGTTGAACTATAATGTGAGCTGGTGCAGTACGTTTTTTTAAAGATATAGCCACTCTTATCATTTGATCCCATTGTTCTTCAATAATATCCATGTCAACCGTTTTGTTTAACAAGGGAGAAAAAATCCCGTTATCCTCATTTTTTTCACTACGATATAATTGTTGGTCTTTTAAATCCTTAATTCTTGGCATAAAATAAAAACCTAGTAAATGGCATAGTGCGAAAATAATTTCTGTATATCCATGTGTATCAGTTGTGTGTTCTCTAATTTTCAATATAGTATTGTTTTCTAAAATACCATCTAAAACATAAAGTGCTTCTCGAGGACTGCAAGAAATAACCTTTGTACTGTATACAGAATATTGGTCAGATACATGAGTATAAATTCCGACTGCCTTTTCATAATATCCAAAATATTTTGGATAATAGGATGCTAATAAGCTATCTGCACGTATTTTAAAACGCTGTGCATCTGATGAAGAGATAGAACCACTTCCATGAATAGAACTAAATGGCAACTTATGATGATGATTAACTATTTCTGCACTGGCTTTCTGAATAGTTTCTTCTCGAACATAAAAATGTAAAACATGACGCATCATATCTATAGTAATGTCTTTTACGCTTTTACTCATTGTAACAACACCTAGATTTGTTGCTTGTGAAATGATGCCTGCTATTAAAGTTTTATAAAAATGTTTTGGTCTTGAACGATGGTGTTGAATTGGAATAAAGTGTTTGGAAAAACCAGTTTGTTTATCAACGTCCATCAATAATTGTTCAATTCTTATGTAGGGCATACTTGCATCGATAGTTTTTTGTAACAGGTTGACTGATTTGTCAACATTAACTTTATCTTCTCTTTTCAATTTTAATTTTCTATTTATTATTATAGCAAAATCGTCATTGTTAAACTTTTCAATAGCACAATTGGAAGAATTTTGAAATTGTGAGATGATAGTTTCTCTAGCTTTGTCCTTTTTAGGTTGATTAAGTTCAATATAAGATTCATCTCTTATTTTTAACCAATTTTTCTCACTCAAAACTAGATTCCAAAACGACACAAATTGCTTGCTTTTGGGCAAATATAGATCTCCGGATCGGGTTGCATCTTTTATCGCCAAAGCCAATCCCATTTCCCAAGCATTTCTATTTATATTATCATTTTCAGTATTAAATAAAGCAGCTTTCAGTTCTTTTGGAACAAAAAATAGTGGAATATTTTGGGGTAATGAGGTGATTAATCCTGAATCAATATCCCGAATAATATTTATTGAAGTAATTAAATATTCACTGCCTGGTTTGCATTCAAATGGTAACTTTATAAAATCTGTAAAATACTTTCTAAAACTGGGATACCTTAAAAGTAATATATCGCTATAGCCATGTTCTTCAATTCTCTTAAATGTATGTAAATCCTCTAATGATTCTAAAAGCTTATCATGTTCTATTCTTTGCCAAATATCATTTTTACTTAGTGCTTTATTCTCTGGTAAGTTAAGGATAATATTTGCCATATCAATTACAGTATCAATCGCTTTAGATTGTTTTTTTCTAAACTCTCGGTACTTTTTTTCATGTATATTCCGTACTTCACGAGTTGTGTTCATCATGAATTGGTCATGCATTTTTATTATGTGATCTAATAAAATTTTTTGAGATTCAAGCAGAAAGCAAATCATCATTGCATATTTTTTTGCATCTTTAAATTGTTTAAGGTGCTTTGAACTATAACTTTTTGTTAAACGAAACAAATAATTTAAAAATGCAGAATCGGTAATATTTTCAGTAAACTCATTTATTCCAGTATAAATTAATTCTTTATAACGCTTTAAATATTTTTTTAGGGAACCAATCTTTGCAGATGGTGGGTATTCTTTCAATTTATAAAAATATGATCGTTGTTCTCCTTCATCAACTGAGAGTACTTTATCGATTGATTCTTTTAACGAAGGTGACAGCTTTCTGAAGATTGATTCAAATATGTTTTCATGGGCTTGAGTGCAAACATTAATTATTAACCTCTCTAATACAATTGAACCCGGTAACATTATTTTTTTTGATATTAAAAACTTTTCGCTTGTATTTATTAATTCATTAGGCAACATACCTTGTTCAGCATTTTTCGTAATCCAAGAGATTAAAAATTCTTTATTAATTCCATCAAATTGACTAAAACCCAAATACTCTAAAATATTCTTTCGCTGTTCAAGATATGTATGCTTTCGCTCAGGAGAATATATTTTCAATGAGGGCGGAAGACCTAATTGTGAATTAAGATAATTAATTATTTTGGGAGACAAATTGTCTATATCGCTTAAAAATCTTCCATATATGCGCACAGAACACATTTGTACTGATGCAAATAAACGATATTTTTTACTATATTTTTGTATTTCTAATTTATCTAAATCAGTGAGAGTCCAATCTTTGACCATTTCTTCACTAGAAAAATCTCGTGGCATAGAAATAGATTTAATTTGTCTTCTTCTTAATGATAATTGCTTATTATTATCTTTATACATTGTTTAATAATAATTAAAAAAAAACGTTCATTTAAAATAATATTAATATTATATCAAATATCATTGACTATTTTACAATAAATAATATAAAATAAATAGTATAATTAGGTTTTTATTGAATTTGAATTAATAAAGGATAAATAATGAGTAAAACAGTTGCATATTTAAGAGTTTCAACAGCAGATCAAGATATTGAAAAAAATAAAGCAAATATACTCTCTCTAGCGAATGAGAAAAAACTTGGAAATGTCGAATTTGTTGAAGAGACCATTTCCGGACGTGTTTCCTGGAAAAAAAGAAAGGTTGCAAATATTCTTGAAGATTTAAAAGAAGGTGATAATCTTATTGTTAGTGAACTATCCAGATTAGGACGTAGTATGTTGGAATGTATGGAAATATTGTCTATTGCGTCGCAAAAAAAAATTAATATTTATGCTGTAAAAGGGAATTGGCAATTAGACCAAACTATTCAGAGTAAAATTATTGCAATGGCATTTTCAATGGCGACTGAAATTGAAAGAGATTTGATTTCAAGTCGTACAAAAGAAGCCCTTCAAGCTAAAAAAGCAGCTGGTATGGTTTTAGGTAGGCCAAAAGGACCAGGAAAAAGTAAGTTGGATAAATTTAAACCAGAGATTAAAGCATTGCTCTCAAATGGATCAACCAAAAAGTTTATTGCAAATCGATATAAGACTACTGAAGGCAATTTACATTATTGGCTAAAAAAACAAAAATTTTAGAATAAGCTATAGTGAGGAATGATTAATATGAAATGGCGAAGAAACTATATTAAAAAGATACCAAGTGATAAATTAAAAATCGAAGATATGCCTGATTTAAATGAAGATTATTTTGAGATATCTGATTTTATTCTTTCGTTTGATATAAAGAAATTAGATTATTATTATGAAAAAGCAAATGATTTAAATAATGCTGGAGAGCATTCTTCAATTAGTGAATTAAGATGTCATTTGTATATAGAACATAGAAGATGGAACCATTTCGGAGAAGAAATTGATAATGTTACATTTTTGAAACTAAAAAACATATATAATATTTTGAAAAAAAAGGTTGTTGCTAGTTGCAATGAACAGAAATAGATTTCAATTTTCTTTCAAACCGTACCTTTCCGTTCAAATAGCCCCGCTGGTCCTTATTATATTGTTTTTTTAAATCTCTTAACGTACTATATTTTCCGTTTCGTGAGGTGACCCCAAATAGACCCGCTGGTCCATATACTTATAATAGATGTTTTTTCTTTTTGGAATACTAATTATAAAAACCTATTAGTGTTTTTTGAGGCTTTGGACAAAAACACCCAATCTCAAAAATGAAATAAGGCGGTAGAAAAAAAATTATCTATCCAATCTCTACCGAATATTTTTATTCTTTATTGAAACTATCAAAAATAGCTTTAAATGTTTCTGGTTTTGGTTTATTGCCCCTAGCTAACACCTTACCCTCATTATTAATAGCATATATCTGTGGAACGAATGCTTCAAGTTGGAGCAATGCGGTTCCTTTTATTTTCATGAATTTAAAGCGGTCAATTAAAAAAGTTTTAGAATAGTCATGAGCAGACATATAATATACTTCGATATTAGGATCAAGTTTATTAACATCAAGGTAAGAATTAAAAGCATTTATAAAATCTGTACAATAATTGCAAAAATCAGATATTCTAATTATTATATATTTTTTTTCTTTCTTTGGACTATTAAATTTTATAGTAACTTCTTTTCCCATCAAATCAAGTCCTTTTATATTACTTAAGCTTATTCCACCTCTAGGCTTGAGTCTTTTACTAAACTCTTTTTTGATATGCATAAATGCATTTACTTTACCGTTTAATTGAGTCAATTTAAAAAAGAAAAAAACAATAATAAAAGATTGAATTATAATAATTGTAAAAAGTATTATATTTGTTGTATTTTTGATTTTATTCATAAAGAAAAATTTTAGTTAAGTTCCCCAGTTTGTTAGACCATCATAACAACCAAGGAAGTAATCACGCCATGGTGTACCCTGTTCCATTACATCTTCTATACCTGGATATTTGTGATTTGTTAATGCCAGACATCTCATCAAATTATCATCTATATCCACACCAGGCATACTAGGGATAGTCCAAGCATACATAACTATAGATGACATTGAAATAATTACTAATCCAATTGCGAAAGCAACCAGTGTTTTGTTTTTCATATTTTCTCCTTAAATATATTATTTCATATTACATAACATATTTAAATAAAATTGTCAAATATATTAGAGAGAGTAACTTGACATCATTCCTTTTTTATTATACTTTATTCTTTTATAAAGGACAAAAATATGAAGAAAAGTACAGCCTACTGTTTATTTATATTAGTAATTTTTTCTTGGCAATTAAGGCCTGACACTTATTTAGGAAAATTTCCTAAATTGTTAAAACCAGGCCAAATTATTATATCCAATAAATTCATATATATAACAGAATACGCTGATGGAAAATCTATATATATTTATGAAAGAAAGAATTTAAAGTTCTTTAAAAAATTTGGGAAAGAAGGACAGGGACCTGAAGAATTTCCAAGAACTCTTAATATAAAATATTATAAAAAAAAAATCCTTGTTTCTGCTTCAGGGAAATATTTATGGTTTGATGAAAAGGGTAATTTTATAAAAGAAAACAGAAAACATAATACACAAATATTTTTATATCCCATAATTTCAGGTTATGTATGTAGTGAGCTAAAGTTTGATTTTAAAAATAATTATGTTTTTGATGTAATCAATCTTTATGATAATAATTTAAAAAAGGTAAAAACACTGTCAAAATATAAAAACAAATTTAATTCACACACAAAAACTTTGACTATTATTCCAGAAGGTACATTTTTAGAAGTTGACAATGACATTATATATATTGGAACTCCATCAAATAAAAAAGGCTTGATTTTTGAACGTTATAATAATAAAGGAGATCAAATCAAAATCCTCAATATACCATATGAAAAAACACAAATTCCAAATAGCTATAAAAATGCTTTATTAGAAACTGCAAAAAAGAGCAAAAATATACTTTTAAAAAGGAAATATAAATATATTTTTCCCAAATATTTCCCACCATATCACCATTATAAAGTAAATAATAACCATATGTATTTGTTTAGAGATATATCTGATTATAATAAATATCAATTATTAGTCTTTGATACAAATGGGGTAATTAAAAATAAACTATTAATAAAAAAAATTATAAAAAAGTATTATATTTTTGATTGTATTCTTTATTACATAATTGAAAATGAAGACACAGAAGAATGGGAATTTTATTCCAAAAAGTTGTTATAGTTGGGTGCAATTGCATATTTAGGAGACCACTCAAAAACGGGGGCTAACATGCTTTCTCCATTCCCGGATACCATCGTTTGAAGGTAGTTAACAAATCATTGTTCAAAGTTTTAATTCTAACCTGCAGAAGCAGATGAGCACCTTTTTTTGTCCACCGCATTTGTTGTTTTTTCTTCATTCTTTTACTTATAACCTCATTTACAGTAGATTCAACAAATGCCGAACTAATTGTTTCACCGTAAAAATGTCGGTCTCTATAATTAACTATATAATTGGGTGTAATTGCACATTTAGGGCAAATCTGTCATAGGATTTATTGGCTTTTGGAATATTGAATATTTCAAAACCAAATACAATTTACTTGAAATATTGCCTTTAAATTGCCTTAACCAGGTAAATTTATTATTATTATTTATTTTTTGTGTCTATATTTATTATAATTTTAATACTTTCAAAACAGAAAAAATTCAACATTTTTTTACTTCCTGAAATCTTATGCATTTTTAAAGAAAAAAATGGGAAGTGATTTTTTAAGCTTAAGTGCTGATAATAAAGTAATTGCAGGTTTTTCTATGACAGATTTGCCCTAAATGTGCAGTTTTACCCAATGTTACATTTTTGAAACTAAAAAACATATATAATATTTTGAAAAAAAAGGTTGTTGCTAGTTGCAATGAACAGAAATAGATTTCAATTTTCTTTCAAACCGTACCTTTCCGTTCAAATAGCCCCGCTGGTCCGAATAAAAAAAATCAGGTGTCATAGTCATATTTATTTAAAAAAAAAGGAGATTCTTGATAATAATCTTATTATTACTGGAGCAAATCTAAGTAGCCTATTAGCATGGATTAAAATCATTGATGGAAAACATGATAATGATGGGCTTTTATATGATATATTCTGGCGGATGTATAAAAAAAAATCAAAAACTTTCACAAATGATTTATCACAAAAATTGGTAACTGGATATAATGATTATATAAATAGAGTTGTTGTTAATAGAAGTTCATTAGATATAACCATAGAGCAAACAGGAATATTATCAGAATTATTGATTGAGGAATTATGTAGCTCCATAAATATCATATCGCCTCAATTAAATATATTAAAAATTGCGAATCTATATGGTCAAATAATTGCTATGTCTGATCCATTGATTGATTATATGGAAGACCAGGAGCAAAGCGATGAACCTTATATCAAGACAGTTGCAGAGTTTTTGACATACCACGAAAGAGTTATATCTCTTTCTGACAAACTTATTAGCCATATTAAAATTATGAATGATCATGGTACAGCTAATAACTATTTTTGTAATGTTTTCTTCTTAGGTTTGAATGCACTCCTCAGAAAAATAAAAAATGAGAAAAAAATATTAATGAATTAATGAAAATTTACATATTCTTATTTATACAGTTACTTATTTATCATTTATTTGAGGGTTGGCATTCTTTATTCATTCAAAAACACAAATTTTGTTTAAAAAACATAATGGTAACATATCAATATTTAATTGTAATAATTTTTATTCTAACAGAATCTGCAATACTTAAAATTTTTTTAGATTATTCTTATTTATCTAATGATAGTCGTTTAGTTTTAAGTTGCATCAGCTTTATAGGTCTTTGTTTTAGATTTTGGGCAATTATTGAAAACAAAAACTTCAACCATTACTTAGGTAAACCTATAGGTGATAAAATAATGTGCACAACAGGGCCATATGCATTATGCCGTCATCCATCATATTTAGGTTGGGCCATCTTCATAATATTTTGGGCTTTAGCAGCTGGAAGCGGCTTAGGAGTAGCCTTATGCGTATTAGCATGTAGAAAATTTTTTAAAGATAGAATAAATGAGGAAGAAAAACTCCTTATTGATGTTTGGGGTAAAAAATATGAACATTATAAAGAGAATACACCCATAAATGGCTTGGAGTGGTTGTTTATTTTCAATAGTAAAACCGTTAAAAACAACGTTTAAAATTTTATTCTGGAATAAATGTTCTTAAACCTTTTATTATCAATGTTGGGTTCCATTAAACATTTAGGAGGAATTCCCCACGAGAAAATCTGTAAAACAGCTATATAACTTCCTGATCCTTACTTTTAACCTTCCAGATTTTTATAGTAATTTGATGGTTTTT
Organism: uncultured bacterium; assembly: GCA_965371805.1. Classification (GTDB taxonomy): domain Bacteria; phylum Acidobacteriota; class Aminicenantia; order UBA2199; family UBA2199; genus JAOZTV01. Next base: position 68,088 of record CBDUZW010000010.1, read on the forward strand.
TTCTGGAAATAATATTTTTTATTTAAAAACCATTCTTTTTTAAGAAATAGAATTTAAAAATTATTGGGTAAAACGGCACATTTAGGGCAAATCTGTCATAGAAATTTCTACATTTTCTTTATTATCAATACTATAGATTAAAAAACCACTTCCCATTTTTTGTTTTAAAAATGTATAAAATTGGGTAAAATTGCATATTTAGGGCAAATCAGTCATAGGATTTCTAATTGTCTTAGAATTGAATATTTTGTTCTTCTCTAAACTTATACTTAAATATTGTGCTTAAAATGAATTAATATTTTGTAAGCGTCATTTGACGTTTATCATTCATCTAGCCATCAATAATTACTTTATATTCCCGATCAGACAATCGAGCATCAAAAAATTTTGGGTCTTGATCAGGATTGTTTTTGAAAATATCCTTAATGGTCTGTTTATCACCATCTGGCATCATAGCTCCGAATATAATTTCTTTTAATGAACCTGGTGGGTATAAAATGTTGCTTCCTGCTCCATTAGGAAAAATCAATCTCCATTCCTCTTCATATGCTCAATCCTTACCTTTACTTTTTAAAGGCGCCAAGAATTTTGACTCAATATATTTATTTAGATCACCATTATTCTGTAAATCATTTTCAAAAAAATGTTCTGGTTGTAATTTTGGAAATTCATTCGATTCATTATAATCTACTTTATAAAAAACTGTATCATTCATTGATTTTTCGATTAACTGTCTGTCAAATCCTAAGCAATAACCCTTATGACTATCCGTATAATGCCCCCACATTAAAATATTTTTAGGATCTTCTGCGAAACATACAACACCCCATTTATTCAAAATATCATTATGTAATGTATCAATACCATTTCTTAAGAATTCCATAACATTTTTTTTCTTAGATATTGTTGATATATAATCTTTTTTGAATAAAATCCAAAACATATCATTAGGGTCCTTTATAGTATCACCCTTAATATCTAGGTATCTTAAAAATTTTTCCACTATCTGTTCATCTGTGTATTTTATAGCTATAGTATTCAACGAACAATCAAACGGATCATTGAAATTTTTGGGAGCAGAGTAATAGAAATATGCTCCTATTAACCCTTGCAATTTATACTTAGTCATACTCTCATATTTGTATAAAATCTTGGGATTGGACAGCTTATCCATTTGTATCTCCTTCAAACAATGACGCCTATATATTATCCAAAAATAAAATATAATGCAACAAGAAAAATATATTTGACATTTGACCGTACCCATGTATACAATCATAAATGTGAGGTGTGATAATGAGTATAAAACTAACTATGAACGGTGAAGAGCTTATGATAATTCAAGAGGCAAATCCACCAACAATCTACCTGGATACCTGGGCTTCTAATGTAATTGCACAAGATGATTATCTATCAAATAAATTCATCAAACTCCTAAACGATAAAAAAGGTACTCTGCTTATATCTGATATAAATTTATTCGAAATATGCAGACCTGATGATGTACCTCGGTACAATGCGATTACAAATATGATAGAACAAGTTGACCAAGCATTCATTGAGACAAACCATAAAAATGTAGTGGATAAAGAAAAGGCTCCTATTTTCGATAATGATCTTAACTTCATTACCCCGGCATGTCCACAGGAAATGCTAAAAGCGTTTATAATAGACCACCCTCCATTTAAGCCATTTAATTTAGTACATGCATTTCATCATGTAAGGCAACATCCAGATAAAATATACGAATTTGAAAATAACCTAGATTTCGAAGCCAAAATAAACCCCACTTTGGATAATTATAGAAATGATCCTGTAATTGTAAGTAGAAACAAAAGGTCATATGGTAAACGAGAAGATTTAAATAAAAAAGATTTTCCTCATACAATTGATTTCCATAGACAATACATGGAGTTTCTTATTATTAATACAAATATGTCCATGCCTAATCCCGAATGGAGAGATCTAATGCATACAATTGTTCCTGCTGCCTATTCCGATTTAGTTTTACTTGATAATCGGGTGTAATTGCATATTTAGGGCAAATCCGTCATAGGATTTTAAGATTTATGAGAAATTAAATATTTTTTAGTATTTGATTGTTTATGTATTATATTACCTTTAGAACAGCTTATCTATGTAATTATGATTAGATTTTTATCATTTAAAGCCCATATCTATAAAAAAAAATTTATTTATATTTCGGAAAATTTCAAAATATTTTTAGTCCCGGAAATTTTACTGGCTTTTTTATTTAAAAGCTGGAAATGTTTTTTTATCTATATGAATGATAATAAAAGATATACAGAGATTTCTGTGACGGATTTGCCCTAAATATGCCGTTTTACCCTAAATTATAATTAATATAGATATCAAAAAACAAAAAATAACAAGAAATTTATTTGGTTAAGGCAATTTAAAAGGAGTATTTTAAGTAGGTTGATTGTTTTTATGAAATATGAAGTTTTTCAAAAACAAATAATTCCTATGACAGATTTGCCCTAAATGTGCAATTACACCCAAAGTTAAAAGATTATATAAAGAAGAAATATTATAAATTGTTTGAAAATTAAAGAAAAAAAAGGTCAAAATCGCTGATCAAAACCGAAAACCTCCTGTGAATGAAAAACGAATAGAAACCCTATAGATTCAAGAAATATTGTATTTTTATTCTGTTTTATTTATAATCCAGTATGATAAATATTTTAACAGCACCAAATTCGTATTCTATGAAAATAAAAGCAAGAAATTCATACAATAATAAAACATTTGAAACATATATAAATATCCTACTTGATTATTGCCCAGTATGTCATCGGTATGGGACGTTAAATATAGTGTCTGGTTCTTCGGGAGAGTGCAACTATATGCCAAAAGAAGATAAAATTCAGATAATATATAGATGTGTAGGCAACTTATGTTTATCATTGATTTTAGCGGAATATTCAAATAAGAAGTATCCACTTGGTACGGTTAAAAGTGCAGATTCACCAAGATATATATTAAAAAATTTTTATCCATATACAATTAAAGAAACTGAATTTTCAGAAGAAATTGTAAAATTATCACCTGATTTTTGTGAAATATATAATCAATCTGTTTATGCTGGAAAAACTAGTCTTGATAAAATAGAAGGTGTTGGCTTAAGAAAAGCTATTGAATTTCTAATCAATGATTATGTAATATATTTATATCCTGAAGAAAAAGAGAACATAAAAAAAAAATGGTTGGGGAATGTGATTAAAGATCATTTAGGAGATCACAAAATAAAACCTTTAATAGAAGCATCAACATGGTTAGGGAATGATCAAGTACATTATGTTAAAAAGCATGAAGATTATAATGTTGAAGATATGAAAAAAATGATTGATATAATTGTTGGGGCATTTACCGAAGATATAAGAATTGCAGAATATAAAAAAATAAAAAAAAAATAGTTTATTATCACTCCATTAAAGCTACAAAAACACACAAATTGAAATAAGAGTGCATGTACGGAATGTATGTTGGCTTGTATATACACAAAAAATATTTGATATAGGTAAAATTTAATAAAATAATATACAAATGTACGTACACACTCACAAAAAATATTTTTATCAAATAACACTCTATCTGTAAATATATCAGATTTATTCGGCAAACTCGAAGGGTTGCATCAGGTGTATGACAAATATTCGACCTTTTATATTTGGATCTTCCATCTGGTTTTGACCTAAATTTTTATTCAAAATTTATTTATAAAAAATATATAAATGTGAAAAATTTGATCGTTAATTTTGCAAGTAATTGTTGGAATGTTGGAAATTTTTAATTTTCCATATTTCAATAATTGTGGCATTTGGGTTTGTTATTTTAATTTATTTATATTTCTCTAACTTCTTTATAGAATCAATCATTGGTGATTTTGGTTTTGATTTAGATATGCCCTTAAAATGTTTATTTACCTCTGAAATACCGGATTCATCAGCAATGATTTTTTTCGTGATTTCGTAATCTTTATAGAAAGCTGTTATCTCTGACTTTTTTTCTGAACCATCTTCAATATCCTGTATATCTTCAACACCCATCATGAAACTTGTAGCTTGAACGCCAATATATTTATTTATGTAAAGGATGTTTGTGTCAGTATATTTGGCAATATCTAGAATCGCCATAGAAACCAGACCGTGTCGTCTCTCTTTGCTTAAATCAGTATCCTCAATTACTGCAGTGGCTACATCAGATGCCCTTTGTACAAGAACCATCAGTTTTTCATAAACCTCCAATCTTTTATCAAATATACGCTGTGAATAGGTTTCAATCCTATTTTTTTTTCTAAAATACTCAGTAAGCAATATACCTATTAAAACACCGATTAGCGCTATTAGAGCTTTTTCCATATTTCAATAATTATGGCGTTTGGGGGTTGGGATTCGGGATTCTTGCAGGAAATTCATAAATGAATTTTAATAACATTTCTGAAAAGGCTATTAAATCTTCTGCGTCTTCTTTTTTCATAACTTCTATTTCATGAGTTGCTTCATTTCCTTTTTTTCTTATATGATCTACCCAAATTTTGCCATCTGGAGGAATATAGCCTTCATTTGAAAGATATTCAACATATTCAATAAATCGTTTTCCTTCATCTGCATTTTTGTTTACAGCAATGTTCATTAAAAGTTTTCTGCATGACAATACGGAAGATGTATATGCATTTACAGACATGCATTTGCGAGCTTCATCGTAAAGTACGGTCACGTCATCGGGAGCATTACTTATAGGGTTCCCAACGATAAGACCAGGCACTTGTTCCTCTTTACCAAAGTAACTTGGCTTTTGACATTCTGGACATATTCGTATATTTCTTTGGTAATTGTGGGAAGAATAATATCCGTCGGAAGATGCGACTAAATTATTACAATAACCACATTTATATTTTATTGACTCTAATTTACTTATACTTTTCCAGACCATCAAAATACTCCTTTATTCTACAGACTACCTCTATTATACAGGATGGAAAATTAATATCAAATTTTATATTTTTTCATTAATGTATCAAGATAAACTCTGGAAATATTTAATAATTTAGCTGCTTTTATTTTAGTGCCGTTGGCCTGCTTCAAGGCTTTGCAAAAATTTTTGAGTTACACACAAGATATAGAGAGTTAATCTCAAAAATTAGCATTGAAGTTCATTTTAGTTTATAATTCTATTTATTGGAGTTTTCTTGATTAGAGGTGTCCCATTCTAAAGCGGATAATTGTATTAGTAATCTTGTTATTGCTTATTAAAGCATTTGCATTTTGTGAGAAACCGTTGGCAACATTTCCTGAAGTACTAAAGCCTACCCGATTGATTGTAACAGACAGTCATATATATATAGCTGAAGCTTATAAAGTCCATATTTATTCAGTACAGGATTTCAAACACCAAAAAAGCTTTGGAAAAAAAGGGGAAGGTCCAAAGGAATTCAATACTTCTTTTGGAGGAATTAGATTAGAATATTTCAATGAAAAACTCTATATAGGGAGTTTTAGAAAAGAGTTAACCTATAATAAAAATGGAGATTTCCTTAATGAAAAAAAATGGAGCCGCATTATACGTAATTTGAAACCGATTAATGGAGGATATTTTAGTTACCACTTCCATTTTGAATTCAAAAAAAACAGAATGACTTATCAAATTGCTATTTTAGATAAAGATTTAAATGAAAAAAAAATTTTGCATAAAGAGATAAATACTACAAAAGTGGACACAAGCAGACCTGTACCCGCATTAAAGGGTAATGTATTTGCTACTTTAGATAATAATTATATTATTTTACATGATGCAAGAAAGGATTTCTCTATAAAACTTTTTTCGCATCAAGGGGAGTTGATTAAGGATTTAAACATCGAATATCCAAAATTAAGAATAGAAAAAACTTACAAAAATTCTTATCGAAAACAATATCTAAAGCCGGATCGATCCACACAGTTTTCCGCTATGATGAGTCAAGTCCGCCAAAAAAGGAAAATCGTATTTCCAGAATATTTTCCACCGTTTCGAAATGTTGCTTCAGACAACAAGAAGATTTATGTTTTTAGAGATATTCCGGAATTTGAAAAATACGAAGTATGGGTGCTTAGTTATAAAGGTGAAGTTCTAGATAAGCATAAAATGATAAAACAAAAATTGTATTCAATACATAATGGCACTTTCTATTTCCTACAGGAAAGTGAGGAAACCGAAGAGTGGGAGCTTTTTTCAAATGTTTTATTCAATCAGAAATCAACCCACGAAATGGAAAAAACCGTGCGTTAAGTATTTTAGTCTGAGTTACACACAAACTATATTGAGTTGAATTCATGGATTTGAAAGTTTTTCTATTTTATGTTCAAATCATAAATGATAAAAACCACCGAAAATAATAAAAAAGAAAGTAAAATTTGGAATAATAAATTTTGGATTCTTTTGGGTACATATCTAATTGCATTTGTTGATGTGGGTGTGACCTTCCCACTTCCAATTGGATTTGCTTTTTTAGAAATAAAAAATTTTGATATATCGTCTATTGGATTTACGCTTTGGGTTATTAGTATCATTGGAGTATTAATAATACAAATTAATTATCGTAAAAAAGAATTAGAATTTATAATCTTCCAGATAGGAATAGTCTGTCTTATGTATCTATCTTGGATATTTTTAACAATTTATGGGGTTCATAAAATGCAAGGAGATAAAGATTTTTGGAGTAGCTTTTTGATGTATCTAGCATTTTCACTTTTTTTTCAAATAGCTTCTTTGGTTATCTTTTGTAAATTACTTGAGAAAATTTATTTATTACGCTTCAAAAAATTACCATCTCCAGAAGCTTCAAAAGTAGAGAAGTAAATTCATTCGTTATTGTTTTGAGTTACACACAACATATAATGAGTGTAACTCGCACAGCGAGTCTGATAAGACCGTCAGTATTGAGCCTTGAGTGTTTTTTTATATTTTTAATTCAACATATTGTATGGTACACTATAACTTAATTTAACTTAACGTATGTTTTTAAGTAAAATTAGTTTTAATGAATTTAGTTTTAAAGTTAGATAAAGTAGAGGAAAAAATGAAAAATAATATTGAAATTTATAAAAGTAAAGACGGACAAACACAGGTTGATGTTAATTTTGATAAAGAAACTGTTTGGCTTAATCAAAAACAAATGGGTGAGCTTTTTAGTAAGAATGTACGTACTGTTTCAGAACATATCAACAATGTTTTTTCTGAAGGTGAACTTGATAAAAATTCAACTATCCGGAATTTCCGGACAGTTCAAAATGAAGGTAATAGGCAAGTGGAAAGGCAAATAGAGTTTTACAATCTTGATGTGATCATTTCGGTCGGTTATAGAGTTAAATCTAAACAAGGTACACAGTTCCGGCAATGGGCTACTAAAAGATTAAATGACTTCTTAGTTAAAGGATATGCTATAAATGAAAAACGACTTGCTCAGAAGCAACAAGAAGTAGAGTATTTAAAAACAGGGATTAGAATAATTGGAAGAACGATTGAAAGCAAATTGGATGAAGCACTACTCAAAGATCCGGAAAATGATTTTTTATTGTATTTTTCAAAAGGTCTTCAACTTTTAGATGATTATGATCACGAGGCATTAGATAAAACCGGCTTAACTAAAAAAGAAACTGTTTATCCAGACTTTAAAGATTATATGGGTGTTATTAATGAAATGTATTCTGATTTTGATTCTCAGGTATTTGCAAAACCTAAAGATGAAAGTTTTTTAAGCTCTATTAATCAAATAAGACAGAGTTTTGATGGAGTAGAGCTTTATCCTTCAATGGAAGAAAAAGCTGCAAACTTATTGTATTTTATTGTAAAAAATCACTCTTTTGTGGATGGTAATAAGAGGATTGGAGCTGCATGTTTTTTATATTTTCTGCAAAAAAATAATATGTTGTTTGTAAACGATCAACCAATTATTAGTAATGAAGCTCTTGCTTCTTTAACGCTCTTTATTGCAATAAGCAAAGCTGATGAAGTAGCAATGGTAAAGCAGTTAATAATTAGTCTAATTAAACCTTCAGTGAGGGAGTCGGCACAGCTCACTGGCACAGTTGGTATGAAAATAAAGGAGAAAAACTCATGAAATATGTTCAGCCAATCAGGGATCTGGAACAGATCAAAAAAATTAAGGCGATATTAAAGGCGCACAGTGTGCGCAATTATTTTTTATTTGTTATGGGGCTGAATACAGGCCTTAGAATAGGGGATATGCTCAAACTGAAGGTCAAAGATGTCCGGAACAAAACTCATATAGATATAGTAGAAGAAAAGACCGGCAAAGTCAAAAAATTTAAGCTCAATCCAAATATTCAAAATGAGATCCGGGAATATGTTTTTATATTAGAAGACGAAGCCTTTTTGTTCCCTTCAAGAGAAGGGGTGAAGCCTCTTTCGAGGTTTATGGCTTATAAAATAATAAAAGATGCCGGCAATAAAATTGGATTAAAAGAGATCGGGACTCATACGCTCCGGAAGACATTTGGATATCATTTTTATCAAAAGAATAAGGATGTTGCTCTATTGCAGAATATATTTAATCACTCAGCGCCGTCGATCACGCTCAGGTACATCGGGATCAACCAGGACATCATGGATAATGCGCTGGATGATTTTAGTTTGTAGATAAATACCATTTCTAAATATATTTAAAGCACCCCTATATTGTGGCATTGTATTTTACAATAATACTTGTTATAGTTTATCCTTCTAAAAATTATAAATTTAATGTAGCAGGTAAAAAATGTGTGTTAGAGAAGATACAATTAATACTACTATTGAGAAGATTATAGATAAAACTCCAACAAAAGACTTAAAAATACTGACTGTAAAAAAAATATCAGAAGAAATAGGAAAAAATGATATTGCAGTAAGAAAAGCATACAAGAGAAAAAGAGGTTTTCATTTAAGTAAATTAATATTTTATAAAAAAATGCAAAAAGGTTACACATTATTAAAGGATAATCCAGAATTAACTATAAATAAAATTTCAAATATTGTTGGTTATGTAAAACCGGAAACCTTTAGAAGTATGGTTAAAAAAAATTTTGAAAAAAAACCATCTGAAATAAAAATCAGGCAAAAACAATCATAAATGTCACATTTTGGGGTGTTGCGCCCATTAAAAATTTTTGTTAGCATGTTAATGAATAAAAAGCTACAATAATATTAAATCTTTGTGTCTTTTGTTAATGTTTTCAATATTAGTAGCTTTGTTATTTATGTTTTAAAAATAAAAAAAAGGAGATTTACAATGTTAAAAAAAATTGTTATCATGTTTATTATTGTGTTATTCATTTCAGTTTCTGTATTTGCAACTGTTCCAGTGAATTCAGATAATGTAAAAAAAGAGACTCAATTTTCAAAAAAATCAGTCACTTTAAGTGATCAAGAATTAGAAAACTTAAATGGGCAAGGTTGGTTCACTTGTACAGTGGCTACGGTTACGTGGACATCACTAGTAATGGCTTCACCAGCAGGATTCGCTGCTGCTCCTGCTGGTTATACTGTGGCTTTATCAATGGCACTAAAGGCTATGTACGATGAGTGTAATATTCTAAGATAGAAAATTAAAAGATAGACAGACCACAATTCATTTTTATTTAAAATGAATTGTGGTACAATCTTATTAATTATGAGACGCTTCAATATTTTTAAAATGTTTTTTTTGAATGATATGATATTACTAAAGCGAATTTTATTTTTATCTATTTTACTTACAGGTATTATGATTATTGCATTTTATTATACTTTTTCTAAAATAAACTTTTATATGATGACTTTTGCGATTGTTAATATGCTTATCGTTACTTTGACATTATCGTTTTTTTTTCTTATAAAAAATGAAAGGGAAAAGGCATCTATGGTTAAGGTTTATAAAATATTACCAATAAGTGCTGATGATATTTATCTCACATTTTTTGTAACGCCAATGTTATTATTCTTTACGATGAACATACCATTGTTATTATTGTCTTTTATTTATAAAAATACTATTATTAAATATTTAGAAAATACAAATATATCCTTATACTATTTGATGTTTTTTATACATATTCTATTACCTTTGATTATAGTTTTTATTATTACTATATTAATAAATGGTATAATATTTTTAAATCAAAGATTTCGTGAAATTATTAAATATATGTATATGTTAATTCTTTTTATACTAGTTTTTGGAAATAAATTAAAAATACATTTTATTGATGCTCCAAATATAAATATTGAAAGGTGGTTATTTGAAGGGAATTCATTTTATCATTTTTATATTATTGGTTTTCTGATTATATTATTAATTTATTATATGTTTTTTATTGGTTTCAAAAAATATAGAATACAGATTTATAAAGATATATAACTACTATGAAAATTAAAACAAGTTTAAGCAAAATCTTAATTTTAATACAAATTGAGTTGTTAAATAATAGTAGAGTGATAATAAATTCCATAGTATTTTTTATTATGGCAAATGTTTTATTGTATTTTATTTCTGAGAAAATTAATTTTATTTTTAATTCCGAAAATTATCTTTTAATTTGTAGTTTTATGAACTTAGTATTTACAAATAATATAATGAACGTTATGATGAAATGGAGGACAATTGATTTTTTTTATAAAAGGTTAAAAACCCTTCCGATTAAAAGCGATTATATGTATTTTTCTCTTTTACTGTTATTATATTTGTATATTTTCATTATGTCTATTTTAACAATTTTAATCTTTTCAATTGTTATTAATTTTTCAGAAATTTTTGATTTTATTTATAATTTCATTAGGATTCAAATAGTTTTTGTAATACTAATTAGTACTATTTTTGTAATAAAAATAAACAGACTCTTCTTTATTATGACAATTATTATAGCTTTACTCTTAATTACATTCATTTGGTATTATGAGCAACTATCCCTGAAAAATATAATTCAATTAATGCTTATTATCAAGGGATATAAGTATTCTTTGTTTTTTAGTATTATAGCAAATTTGTTTATTGTCTTTATGGGGAAACAAATTTATAAAAAAAAACAGTTTAGAGAGGTATAGATGGATGTATTGGAAATAGTATCCTTAAAAAAAAAGTATAAAAATTTTCAATTGGATATAGATTTTAAAATTTTAGAGGGTGAGTTTGTTGCATTGATTGGACCTAACGGAACTGGTAAGTCAACTACAATTGGAACACTACTGAATATGGTTGAAAAAGACTCGGGAGAGATTAGGGTTTTTGGGCTGGATCATGTTAAGCATGAAGCTGAGATTAAAGAAAAAATGGGTATAATTCTTGAGCAACAGTATTTTTATAGGGATATTAAGATGAATTCTATTATTAAATTTTACTCAAAATTCTATCCAAAATGGAACTGGGGAAAAGTTGAGGAACTTAAAGAGAAGTTTGATCTTAAAGATAATAAGAAGTTTAAAGAGTTTTCAAAGGGAATGAAGGTGAAGTTAGCCTTTATTATAGCACTCTCGACAGGAGCATCTTTTTATGTTTTTGACGAGCCAACATCAGGGCTTGATCCGGCTGTAAGACATATTTTGTTAGAAGAAGTTCAAAAATTAAAATCACATAAAAAAATTACTTTTTTGTTTACCTCGCATATTATGTCCGATATTGAATATATTGCAGATCGTATTGTGTTTTTAAATAAAGGGAAAATTGTATTTGATGAGTCAAAAGAACTGTTAATAAAAAACTGGAGAAGATTTAGGTTTAAAACAGATAAGAATATAGACTTTAAAAAACTTAAAAATAGTATTTATAAACTTGAAAAAGCAGAAAATAAATATTATATTATAACGCATAGGGAGCCTCTATTGGTTCAGGAATATATAAAATCTGAAACTAATTTGGAAGTGAAATCGGAAGAGCTCAGCCTTAACGACTTATTTGTTGAGATAGTAAATAAATGAAAGAATAAATTCACATAGGAGATTTCATGAAAAAAACTGGCATTTTAATGGTATTAATACTTGTGTTATTAACAAGTTTAATTCATAGTAAACAAATTATTTTAAAAGAATTAATGAAACCATCTGCTATTTATGTGGGTAATGAACGAATCTATATAAGTGAAGGTACATCCATTTTCATATATTCTTTAAAAAACGATACTTTAATTAATAAATTTGGAAAACATGGTGAAGGACCGGGAGAGTTTAAAAATGCAATAGGAAAAATAGTATTAACAAATAATAAAGTTATTGTAAATAGTGTTGGAAGTCTATCTTATTATAGTAAGGATGGAGAATTAATTAAATCAATAAAAACAGGAATTATACCTCCTCAATTTAATTTTTTCCCAATAAAGGACAAGTTTGTAGGTATTGCTATGGATATGAAACGGCTAAATTCTTATTTTTGTGTAAGTGTTTTTGATAAAGAGTTTAATAGACAAAAAGAACTATTAAAAGTACAACAAACTAAAAATGGAAAAGTGTTTGTTTTTTCTCCTCTGATGGCCCTTAATAGTTATTTTGTTTATGAAAATAATATATATATATTAGGTGAAAATAACTCCGAGATAGATGTTTTAAACTATAAAGGTGATAAGATTAATAGTTTTAAACATGGTTTTAAAAAGATAAAAGTTAATAAAAAAGAAAAACTTAAGTTTCTTGAACTTTTAAATGGGCACAAATCTTTAAATAAAATAAAAATAGACATTAGCAATAGTATTGTATTGCCGGAATATTACCCTGAAATTTCAAGTTTGATGATTTCAGACAAAATGATCTATGTAGTGGGTAGGAAGCGACGGAAGAACAGGGAATTATCAATTGTGTTACAAATTTTTGATCTTAAAGGAAAAATAATAGTTGAAAATGATATTAATCTAGATGGGCTGGATAAGACAGAACGAATTCTTATGACATTCGACAACTTCACTCTTTATCAATTAAAGGAAAATGAAAATGAAGAATGGATACTTCATATTAAACATTTATAATAGTATATTTATAGTAAAATGTATATTTACTTAAATAAATTTTTTTATATCTTAATGGCATTTCTGATAATTAGTAATTCAATACTAGAAAGTGGAATGAAGTCAAAAAATGATTTTATAAATTTTTATGGAGCTAAGTATATTGGTAAAGGCGGAGTAGTATTACAAAAGGGTAAAAATGATTGTGGTGCTGCATCATTAAAAATGATTTTTAATTATTTCAAAATCAATGTTGACTTATCGGAAATTTCAAAAAAAACACTTACTAAAAATGGAACAAATATGCTAAAAATAAAAAAACTGGCTGAAGAAAAAGGATTAAAAGTTTCTGCCTATAAGATGAATATAAAAGATTTAAAAAAGGTTAGATCTTTTGCGATTCTTCATTTGAAAAATGACCATTTTGTAGTGTTAGACATAAATGTAAATAAAAATATCATTATTTTGGACCCGGCAATTGGAAAATTGTCATTTGAAACAGAAAACTTTGAAAAAAATTGGTCGGGAAATATTCTTGTATTTAGGACCAGCGGGTCTATTTGGGGTAGCCTCACGAAAGGGAAAAAATCGTACGCTAAGAAAAAATAACAATTTTATATAGGGGTTTGTTAAATCTGTGATTTTGCAATCAACATTGAGACAATAAATCTTCGAACATTTCAAAAAATGCGTTTATTACTGAAAAAAATGCCTGGGAAAAATCCTTAACGTACGATTTTGTCCGAATCGTGAGGTGACCCCTATAAAGAAATAAGAAAATAAAGTAAACACTTTTCTTATTGAACTAAACCGCTCCGCGGTTTAGTTCAATTGTGTTATAGTACACCTGAAGTAAACATAATCAGATGAATTTCAGTAAAAATATGTCTGGGAGGCAAGAAATGGAATTTGTAGAACCCATAAGAAATCCAGATGATATTGCAAGAATGAAAGACTTTTTAATGAAACAAAGTTACAGGAATTATTTTTTATTTTTCATGGGAATAAATACAGCTCTTAGAGTTTCTGATCTTCTAGCCATAAAAGTTAAAGATGTAAAATATAATGAACATCTAATCCTCAGAGAATCTAAAACAAAAAAAGTAAACAAGTTTAAAATCAACCAGAATTTGAGAATAGAAATTGATAATTTTTTAAGAATCTATAAATATAGAAATGATGAATATCTATTTCAGTCAAGAAACGGAAACAACAAACCGTTGTCCAGGATCATGGCTTACAAAATATTATGTGAGACCGGAGAACAGATTGGGGTAAAAAATCTAGGAACTCACACAATGCGAAAAACATTCGGTTATCATGCTTATATCAAAACCAAAGATATAGTATCTATAATGGAAATATTTAATCATTCATCACAGGACGTTACATTACGATATATTGGAATTAACCAGGATAGCAAAGATGAGTTTGTAGATGGGATATCGTTATAATGGATATTTTATATTAAAATTTTTTAGGTATCAAAATTAATCCAATATAGGATGTAATTGCATACTTAGGGCAAAATGATCTAAGGAGTATTAAAAAAATGTAGAACGGATTTCAGTTTATAATTATTGTATCTGTTTATTTTATTTTTTATGATATTTGAGCGACTAAATCAGTAAATTCTTTAATTGCATATTTTGCTTCCACTTTTTTTATTAATTTGCCCTTTTTAAAAATATAGCCAAAGTTCTTCGAAAATGCAATCCCGATATCAGCATCCTTTGCTTCCCCCGGACCATTAACTTCACATCCCATAATGGCTATTTTCATGTTTTTTTTTATATTAAGTTCTTTAATATTTTTCTCTATAGTATTTACAATTTCAATTAGTTCCACAGATGTTCTTGCACAGGTTGGACAGGAAATAAGATTTATTCCATGTTCACGCATTCCGGTAATCTTCAATATTTCAAGTGCTGGTTTGATCTCATTTACCGGATGATCTGTGAGGGACACCCTGATTGTATTGCCAATCCCATCCAATAATAAACTGCCAATTCCTATTGCTGATTTTATAGTTCCAGTTAGAAAAGTACCAGTCTCAGTAACTCCAAGATGTAGGGGATAATTGCATTTTTTGTCAATTGCACGGTATGCCATAACTGTTTCTCTTACATCCGAAGATTTGATAGATAGTTTGATATTATCAAAGTTATTTTTTTCACAAAATCTGACTTTGTCCAATAAGGACTCTACCATTGATTCAACTCTGGAAATCCCTGGTTTTATAAATTTCTTTTCAATTGATCCCGAATTTACACCTATTCTGATAGCTATATTATTTTGCCTGGCGCAATCAAGTATTTTTTTTACTTTAATATCGCTGCCAATATTTCCCGGATTTATCCGGATGCCTTTTGCCCCATTTTCAATAGAACCAATTGCAAGTTCATAATCAAAATGGATGTCAGCGATAACAGGGATAGGGGAGTTGTCGGCTATCTCTTTAAATGAAATCAGGGAAGGTTGGTCCGGGACTGCAACTCTGATAATTTCACAGCCTGCACCGTATAACTCTTCTATCTGCTTCAATGTTTTTTCCGGATCAGAAGTGCGAGTTGAAGTCATTGATTGAATTGAAACCGGATGTTTTCCACCTATTCCAACATTACCGATATAGATTTCTTTTTTCATGCTATCTCACCTAAGTAGTTTATTTTATGTTCAAAAATATCCCGAAATTATATTATATGAATGTTTGGAGACAATTGCAAAAAAATATATTACCTGTTGAATTTTATAAAAATAAATGTGATAAAAATTGTCTGATAAGACGATTTATGGAAATGAACTGATGCTTTTGTATTACACAGACACATCAGTCCATCATTTGTTCAAAAAAAAAATTTATCTAGTCTTTAAATCGAATCAATATTGATTCGATTTAATATATAAAAAAAGATAAAAGAATTCTTTTTTTAGATTAATTTACGCTTTTTTTACTTTTAAAGCACAGGGTCCTTTCTGTCCTTCACCAACTTCGAATTCAACATCATCGCCTTCGTTGATGTATCCTGTTACTTCGTTCTGGTGGACGAAAAGATCTTTTCCGTTTTCCTGTTCAATAAATCCATATCCCTTCTGGGAATTAAACCATTTTACTTTACCTTGTGGCATATTTGTCACCTCTTTTTAAATTTTAACGCAAACAGTGTTGAAAAAATTGAAATAAATTGAGTTATAATAGATCCTTCAAAAAACTAATATTTAAACCATATTTACGATTAAGTTACATTCTACCCTATAAATTTTCATCTGTCAATAATATAGTAACTTTGATACAAAAACAATTTCAATTCCTTTTGATCTGATTTTATTTATAGAGTCTTTTATTGCTTGAAATGTAGTTGGGTTTGGGTGCCCGATAGCGATCCCTTTCCCTTTGTATAGCGCTATTCTGATTAATTTGTTGATCTGTTCCATTGAGTGTTTATATGTTTTTATATGATCAATGAAAATATCCTTTTCAGCTGTTTTTATCCCCATGCTTCTTGATATTGCACTTGCAACAGTCGTAGTGGTTGTTCGTGAATCGACAAAGAATAATCCTCTTTTTTTTGCAATCGTAAGTACTCTGGAGATTGATTCCTTATTTGAAGTAATCAATGAACCCATATGATTATTTAAGCCTTTCGCATGTGGAATGATTTTTATGGCATTATCAATTATTGCAATTATATCTGCAATGCTTGAAGACAAAATGACGAATTCATCTTTTGGGTATAGTAAATTTCGGTCTTTTGCCTGCATTGGGATATGTAACATCATTTCGAGTCCAAATGCATATAACTTCTTTCCTTCTCCATTTGCATAGGGAGTACTTGGGATGATGGAACCTGTTATTGGGATATTCAACTTTTTTAATTCATTTGCGTCGGTATTATTATATCCAACATCATCGATGATAAATGCTATTTTTGGAGTGTTTTTTTTTATTGGTGGCGTTATTTTTTTTATTATTTTTTTTTCTATATCTATAGACACTAGGAATTTATGTGTCATTTTTTTATTGAAACTTATTGAGTACAGATATATCTGGTCTTTCTCAATTTTTTCAATTTCCTGAAATAGTCCCTTATATTTTTTTGCCTGTTTTTCCAGTTCATTTTTTATCAATATTAACTCTTTCTTTTTTAATTCCAGTTTATAGTGATGGTATTTCCAGGTAGGGTCAATAAAATGATCATATTTAATTCTTTTTTTATTAAAGAGTATTTGAACTCTATCATCAAATGAGACTGACTCTCCTAATTTACTTTGTTCAATAATCTTTTTTTTGACAATCGATTTTTTTTTGAAGATGAATGAAGCTTCTCCTTTTTTGTATTTTATATACTCTAATCCAATAATCGTAGAAATAGCAAGTATAAAAAATACCGGCAATATCCAAAAGTTGGACTTTTGTTTGTTTTTATTTACCCTTTTTTTTTTTTTCATAATTTTTTTAACCAGTTTATGGGGTTTTTTGCAATCAAATCCTTCCGGATTTCAAAGTATAGTGACTTTGTATTTGCTGACCCGGTATCTCCAATTATTGCAATTGGATCTCCTTTTTTTACAGTATCGCCATTGTTTTTTAAGAATTTTTCACAGTGTCCATAAAATGACAAAAAATTCTTTGAATGTTGAACAACTATAAGCTTTCCATACCCTTTCCAATTATCTGCAAAGACAATGTCTCCATCATATATTGATTTTGCATTGTTTTGAGAACCATCAGGTTTGATCTCTATTCCAGTATTTATTACATAAGTGTTAAATTTAATACTTTTTTGCTTTCCAAATGAGGTAATTATTTTACCTTTTACAGGCCATATGAATTTACCTTTTAGTCTATTTATTTCAGTATCACTAATGAGTTGTTTTTTTTGAATTTTTTTTATTACAGTTTCATTGAAGTTTTGAAACTCCTGTGCCAATTCGTCTCTTAATTTTGTGTATTTTTCTTTATCATTATTGATCTTTCTTATTAATGCGAGTTTATTCTTTTTTATCTGTCTTAAATGAACAATTTTTTTTTCAACCGCAGTTTTGCTTATTTGTTTTTCGTTATTTTTGATTGATAATTCTGTCCTTATTTTTAATAGGTTATTAATATCTGATCTAAAACTAATAATTTCCTTATTATTATAGCTTATCAGTGACTCAAAGAATTTATAATTTTTAAACAATCTATTAATGTTTTTTGTATTTAAAAATACTCTAATATGTTTATTGCTGCCCTGTTTATATAAAACCCGTAGTATTTTTTGTATCTTCTCTCTTGATATATTGATTTTTTCTAATAATTCTTTTTCTTTAAATGATTTTGTTTTGATCTGTTGGGTTAATTTTTTTATATCTAATTGCAGCTTGTTTTTTTTTAAAAGTTCTTTCTCATATGTCAGCTCTATTTTATAAATTTGATTTAGAATAGAGTCTTTCTCTTTGTTGATCTTTGAGAGTTTTAACTCAATATCGTCAAATTGTTTTTGAATTTTTTCAGTATTTTGTTTCTTATCTGAAAATATAATTCCTACAAAAAAAGAACAGATAAGAATAAAAAAAAAATAAAATTTCAGTGTTTTCATCATTTAATATTTAGTTTTAAAAGAGGCAGTCCATTGTGTACTGCCTCTATATAAAAAAATCAGGAATGTGACATAAAGTGTTAAAAAAGAATTTTTCTTCACTAATTATACTTTGCTCATTCCGAGATCTATTGCTTTTTCATTTAGTGGTATTAATTTATGGTGCCTCTCAGGAAGTGTTTCTTTCAGTGCAATAATAAGTGATTCTTTTTTCACAATACTAATGATCTTGACCAATGCTCCAAGTGTCAGCATGTTCATTACCTGTCCATTTTTTAATTCTGAATTAGCCAATTCCACTGCCCGTAGAGGGTAAATTTTTATGTCTGTTCTGGTTGGAGGTTCTTTTATAGTACTACTTTCCCAAATGAGAATACCACCTTTTTTAACTTTGTGTTCAAACTTTTTTAAAGAGGGTAAATTAAGAGCAACTACTACATCGTATTCATTAACAACCGGAGAGGAAATAGGGTCATCGCTAATATTGACCATACAATTAGCGGTACCACCTCTCATCTCAGGTCCGTATGAAGGCATCCAGCTAACTTCTTTTCCTTCTTTCATTGCTGCGTATGCGATTAATTTTCCCATAGACAAGACTCCTTGTCCTCCAAATCCTGCAAATATCATTTCATATAACATTATTCTTCTCCTACTTTCCCGGTTCTTTTATTACCCCGAGAGGGAAATATGGAATCTGTTCGTTTTTTATCCAATCCAGAGACTGAACTGGAGTACATTTCCATCCTGATGGACAGTTTGATACAACCTCAATAAATGAAGTTCCTATCTTCTGTTTAGAGACATTAAATGCTTTCAATAAAGCTTTTTTTGTCTTTCGTGCATTTCCAGCAGTATTACAGCTAACTCTTTCAACATATGCAACGCCATCAAAATTAGCAACTATCTCAGACATTTTTAAAGGCATTCCAGCATTTTTTGGATCTCTTCCATGGGGACTCGTAGTTGTTACCTGACCTTTTAACGTGGTCGGTGCCATCTGCCCTCCTGTCATTCCGTAAATACCGTTATTGATGAAAATAAAGACTATGTTTTCACCTCTATTGCATGCATGAATAGTTTCAGCTGTCCCGATTGCGGCAAGGTCTCCATCTCCCTGATAAGAAAAAACATATTTATCAGGATGAAGTCTTGAAATGGCTGTTGCAACTGCAGCAGCTCTACCGTGAGCAGCTTCCTGCATATCAACATCCATATAATCATAGGCAAAGACTGAACAACCTACAGGGCAAACTCCTATTGTTTTATCTTGAATATCCATCTCTTCCACAACTTCCATTAGAAGTTTGTGGACAGTTCCGTGGAAGCAACCTGGACAATAGTGCATTCTTGTTTTTATTAGAGCTTCGGGTCTTTCGTATACTACTTCATATCCTTCTCTCATTTTAGCCCTCCTCGTATTTTTTGACAGTATATTCAAGTATCTCTTCAGGGGTCATCATTATACCACCAGTTCTTCCATAAAAATGTACAGGCTTTCTACCCTCTACATTTAGTTTTACATCTTCGATCATTTGTCCAACACTCATCTCAACCGAGAGGAAAAATTTTGTTGAATCTTTTTTTGATAATTCAGCAATCGCTTCAGTAGGGAAAGGCCATAGAGTAATAGGTCTTAATAATCCCATTTTAATGTCTTTTTCTCTTGCAAGGTCAACAACTTTTTTTGAAGTTCTTGAGGATACGCCATAAGAGACTAATATAATCTCAGCATCATCAAGTTTGTAATTTTCATATCTTACTTCATTTTCAACAATCTCTTTATATTTTGCCTGTAATTTAAAGTTTTTTTGTTCCATGTCTTCAGATTGAATATAGAGGGATGTAATATAATTTCTATCTCTATCTTTGGTTTTTCCAGTTGTTGCCCATGGTTTATTGGGTTTATATTCAATAGGTTCTGGTAATTCTACTTTTTCCATCATTTGACCAATGGCACCGTCAGTCAGTATCAGAGCAGGCGTATTGTATTTATCCGCAAGTTCAAATGCCAGAATAGTATGATCGACCATCTCCTGTACTGAGTTAGGGGCAAGAGTGATTAATTTATAATCTCCATGACCGCCACCTTTTACAGCTTGAAAATAATCTCCTTGACTTGCCTGAATTGTTCCTAGGCCGGGACCACCTCTTGAGATATTTGCTATAACACATGGTAATTCAGCACATGCGATATAGGATACACCTTCCTGCATCAATGAATAACCTGGAGAAGATGTAGTTGTCATAACTCTTGCACCTGCTCCGGCTCCACCATATACCATATTTATTGACGCTACCTCACTCTCAGCATGAACTAACACATAATCATGGTTTGGTTCCTGCATAGCCAGATATTCTACAATTTCTGACTGAGGGGTTATCGGGTAGCCAAAATATCCCTGCATACCAGCTCTAATTGCTGCTTCAGCAAGGGCTTCGTTTCCTTTCATAAATCTAATTTCACCCATATTTTCCTCCGTTTTAATAAATTTCTTTTAAAAAAATCATTCAGATTTTTTGTACACTGTAATACAGGCATCAGGACATACAATTGCACAGTTTTTACATGCAATACACTTTTCCTCAGCCTGATAAGAATAGTGCAGTCCAAAACTGTTTGTGTCGGTATTTTTTATTGCGAGACATTTAACTGGACAACTTTCTACACATAATCCACAGCCCTTACAGCATTCAACCGATATTTCCACATAACCTTTCGCAGCCATTATTACCTCCTGTAAACGACAGAACCCCACCAGCAATAGAGATTATATCCATTTGGTTATTACCCTAAAGTCAAAAGGTTTTCTTATATTTTTATTTTCGTCGCTGTTTAATTAGTATTATAACAATGTTTTTACTTTTATTTCAAGTGTTTTTCATAAAAAAAAAGTAAAATTAATGTTGCGCAATGCAACAGTTGTGCGATACAATGCATAATGTTGGGAGGCAAACATGTTGAAAATAGATGAAATTCGGGGATTAAGAGGGACTTTAAGAAAACTTGAAAGAGAACTGGCCTTTCAGTTATCTGAACAGGGAAACTGTTGTAATGTTACAATTGAGCAATGCCATACGATCCTTGAGTTAGGGAAAACAAAAAGAAAGATTAATTTGAAAACACTTGCGGACATATTAGGTCTTGACAAGAGTACCGTAAGTAGAGGTATTGACTCTCTAGTGAAAATGGGTTTAGTGATTAGAAAAGCGGATGAAAATAATAGGAGAAATATTGAACTATCCTTGAGTGAAAATGGGAAATTTACCTGTAATTCAATTAATAATTATTGTGATTCCTACTATAAAAATATTTTTGAGAAAATTCCCGGCAATAAACATAAACAGGTAGTTGAGTCTTTAAATTTTTTTGTAGAAGCAATGTTGTCATCTAATAAAGATGAACTGGAATATTGTTCAAAATCATGCAATAGAATGGAAGAGAAAAGGAGAAAGATATGAATATGGAAAATAAAGAAGAAGGGTTTTCTGTCTCTAAGGTTATTTTGCCAGGTAAGATAAAGCTGAATACTCCTATCAAAAAAGAGAGATGGCTGGCTGGCGAAATTCTAACTGATGGTGGGAAGATCCCCTTAATTAAATCTGTACTTGACAAAAATGACCTTATTGAACATAGGCAGGTACGATGGAGTAATAAAAAGAGAATGAAGTATTCAGTTCCTCCAGGCTTATACGGCATAGGAAAACCAAATGAGAATTCACCTGTTTTCCTCTCTGCAAACTATAAATTGAGTTTTGATGTTTTAAGAGAGAGCTTAAATAACATTAATTCCTGGGTTTTAGTTCTGGACACAAATGGGATCAATGTCTGGTGTGCAGCAGGGAAGGGAACTTTTGGAACAAAAGAGCTCAATTTTAGACTAAAATCTGTGAATTTAGAAAAGATAGTTTCACATAAAAAACTTATTCTGCCACAACTTGGGGCTCCTGGTGTAGCGGCACATTTAGTTAAAAAGGAGACTGGATTTAAGGTGATTTATGGACCTGTCAGTGTAAAGGATATACCTGAATATGTAGAGAATGATTTTGTAAAAACCAAAGCTATGACAAAAGTGAAATTTCCAATTCAAGAACGCTTAAAACTGACGCCTATGGAATTAGTTAGTACTTTAAAATACATCCCGATGATTTCATTTGTTTTGTTGATCTTAAATGTATTTGGAAATTTTCCTATTGTTGCGAAAACTTTCTTTGAGATAAGTTTATTGCTGATAACTGTCCTGGCGGGAACTATTTTGACTCCTATGCTGCTGCCCTATATTCCATTCCGTTCATTTGCAGCTAAGGGATGGCTGCTGGGGGTCATATTTATTCTGCCTCTTATCTTGTTTTCAGGGGAAAATACTTTGTTTTTAATCATATATTTACTTCTATTCCCACCTCTTTCATCCTATTTGGGATTAAACTTTACTGGAGCTTCGACCTATACAAATCTGTCCGGAGTTGTTAAAGAGATGAAATACTCTTTGCCATTAATGATGATTTCCTTAGTTTTAGGAATTATTTTAAAAGTATATAGTTTATTCTAGGAGGAAACTATGAAATATTTAAAAAATGTATCAACTTTGAAATATAACTCAGATAAATGTATTGGATGCGGGGTCTGTGTTGAAGTTTGTCCT
Source organism: uncultured bacterium (assembly GCA_965371805.1). Lineage (GTDB taxonomy): Bacteria > Acidobacteriota > Aminicenantia > UBA2199 > UBA2199 > JAOZTV01. Next base: position 91,275 of record CBDUZW010000010.1, read on the forward strand.
CATAGTGTTTTTGTTATAGAAGGAAAGAAAGCTGTTCTTCTTTATAAGGATGCCTGTATGGAATGCGGTGCCTGTAAAAGGAACTGTCCTACCGGAGCAATAGAAGTAAGAGAGGGAGTAGGTTGTGCTTATGCAATTGTTATGGGAAAACTAAAGGGAACCGAGCCTGATTGTGGATGTAGTGGGGATACCAAATCCGGATGTTGTTAGTTTTAATGTTTTAGAAGGTTTTCTCCTTGTCTCTCCGACTATATATCCCTCTGTTTTTTACATTTTTTACTTAAAGAATAATTAAAAAAAAAAATTAGGATTTTATATATTTTTTGTTTATAATATGCTAATATTTTACTATGTTAATGACTTATTTGAGTTTTGAACCTTTTGTAAAAATTTTTGTTATTTAATGAATGGATTTAACTAAATATTTATCAGAATTAGAACTATTATTAGATATAAATGAAGATACTTTGAGTACAGTAGAAAGTATAGAAAATGTAAAAAAAAACTTTCATTTTGCTGTTAATTTACTTACAGATATAGCTTTCCTGCTCGATGAAAATGGGAAAATAATTTTTAAACCTGAAAACATTGCAGAATGGAATTTGTCATTGAGTACTCTTACTGAAAACAACTCTATTCATCAACTTTTTCATCCAAAGTGTTCACATAATAAATGCCATTTGATAACATATTGGAAATTAGCTAAAATAAATTTTGAGAAAAAAGAATCTTTTGAATATCAATATTATGATACTGTACTAAATAGACATCTGTTTATTCAGTATAAACCTGTTGAGTCTATAGATTCTAAAAATTCTAAAAATTATTTTGTTACAGCATTATTTAAAGATATCTCAATTCAGAAAAAAATTGAAACAAATTTGTATAGGGCCGCAACGGAACTAAAAACTGTTCTAAAGGCTTTACCAGGGCAATATATTCGATTAGATAGAAATGGAACAATTCTGGATGTGAATGTCAATGATGGACAGGAGGGGTTGTTTTTTTCAAAAATTTTCCCAAATACTAATTTAATTAGTTTTTTTCCTCTTGGTATAGGGGAAAAAATATTGGAAGCAATTAATATTGAAAATAAAACCAATCCAGTACTTTTATTAAAATATTCAGATAATTATGATGGAGCAAAATATTATTTTGAAGTAAGGGTTGTAGCTTTAACATCAGATATTTATATGTTGATTAATAGAAATATAACGAAAGAACAGAATATGGAATCTATTGCTGAAACTGTAAATATGATGAATAATTTAGGTTATATATTTTCTGGAATCAGGCATGAGATTGGGAATCCGATTAATGCAATTAAAATGACTATGAGCGTTATGAAAATGAATATTAAAGATTTATCAAAAGATAGATTGTCTGAATATATTGAAAGAGTTTTATCTGGAATATATAGAGTCGAATACCTATTAAAGTCATTTAAAAATTTTAATTTATTTGAAGATCCAGAACCTGTTGATATTTATTTGATTGATTTCTTAAATAAATTTATCTCCATTTTAAAAGAGGATAATAAATGTAAAAATATAGCAATATATTTAGATCCTGATTCTGTTAACTATAGTGTAAATGCTGATCCAAGGGCTCTACATCATGTTTTATTAAATATTTTTAGTAATGCCATTGATGCTCTTGTGGCAACTCCAGATGCTAGAATTGATATAATTGTAAAAACAAACTCAGATATGATTCAACTTATTATAAAAGATAATGGTGTAGGGATTAGTGTAGATCAGAAAGAAAATTTATTTAAACCATTTATGACAACAAAAGCACATGGAACTGGACTTGGCTTAGTAATTGTTAAAAAAAATTTGTCCAGGATGGGAGGGCTGATAGAAATAGACAGTCCAAATAGTACCGGTACAGATGTTATAGTGTCACTTCCAATGAATAAGAAAATTAAAATTTGAAATTATGGCAGTTATAACTTGACTTTTCTTTTTGTTTTTTAGAAAATACTGGTGGGAATAAAAAAATGAAAAATTTATTAATTGTTGATGATGACAAATCGTTTCTATTAAGTTTAAAAGATGGCCTTTTGTCTCATAATAAAAAATATTCGGTATCAACAGCATTTAATGGTAAGGAAGCAGTTACAATTCTAAACGCAATTGATATAGATCTTGTTATTACTGATTTGAAGATGCCAGTGATGGATGGTTTTGAGTTACTTGCTCATATGAGTAAGAGGCATAATAATATTCCTGTTATTGTAATAACTGCTTTTGGAACGGAAAAAATTGAACAACAAATAAATGAGATTGGTTTATTTCAATATTTAGAAAAACCATTGGATTTCAATGTTCTTACAGATAAAATTAATGAATGTTTAGAAAAAAAAAGTGAGGGATTTATAAAAGGTATTACTTTATCTTCAATTCTTCAGTTAATTGAGATGGAACGAAAAACATGCTCTTTAATGATCAATTCAGAAAAGAAAAGAGGAGAGGTGTTTTTTGAAAATGGGATTTTATTATTTGCGGAGACAGGCCAGTTGATTGGAGATGAAGCAGCATACAATATGGTTGTCTGGGATCAACCTGAAATTGAAATTAGTGAAAAAAAAGGGAAAGAAAAAAATATCACACAAACTTTAAAATATATTCTTCTGGAAGCATATAGAATATTGGATGAAAAAAAAGAGGAACAAAAAAAATCGAAAAATAATATGGAGGATGGTATGAATGTAGAAAAACTTGAAAACGCAATAACGGGACTTAGAAGGGATCTTGGTAGTGGACTTTTAGCAACAGATTTTTTTGTAGTTGCTGATGGGCAAACTTTAGCTGGCTTTAACTCTAATCCTCAGGCATGTGCGCTTTTTACTCAATTAACATTGCAAATGAATGAAACTTTAGGTGGGTCCGGTTTTCCTATAATTGGGAAATACTATATTCTTGATTTAGCAGACAATAAAATGGTTATTGTTATTCCACTTGGTGATTATATGTGTGGAATGTTATTAGATAAAACAAGTGCAAAACTCGGGCTTGTTTTAAATATTGGGATTCCAAGGGTTATTGATGCTTTTGAAGAAGCCTTAGTGAGTTAATAAGAGAGTAATTATGGGTAAAGAACTTGAAAAAATTTTTCTCATAGTAGAGGAAAAAAAGGGAAACAATGGAAGAATCAGGCTTTCACAAATGTCTAAGATTACAAAAAAAATAGCTAGTGAACTGGATGATGATCTGGCAATGGTTGATTCCTTAAAAAAAAAAGCTTCTGAATTAATTGGAGAAGATATAGATAAGTTTCTCTAATTTAAAGTTTTTGATACTAATTCAATATTCTGTTTTTTTTATTATGCTAAAATAGTGAAAGGTGAAAATTGTGATAGAGAGAAAGAATATCTATTTTATTTCTGATATACATTTGAAATTTGTTAAGGATGAAGAAGAGGAGATCAAACAGCAAAAATTGATTGAGTTTTTATTGTCAATTAAAGATGATGCGAAAGAACTTTATATAATAGGGGATCTTTTTGATTTCTGGTTTGAATGGTATTCTGTTATTCCAAAATACTGGTTTAATATTTTTTTTCATTTCAAAATTCTGATCAAAAACGGGGTAAAAATATCTTTTCTTACAGGAAATCATGATTTTTATTTTAACTCTTATCTGGAAGATGAAATAGGATTTATCTGCTATGATGAAAAAACTGAATTTGAAATTGACACAGATTCCGGCATAAAGAGTTTTTTTATTGCACATGGGGATGGCTATGCTAAAAAAGATAGAGGGTACCGGTTTTTAAAAAAAATCATAAGAAATAAATTTTCAATATTTTTGTTTAAAACATTCATTCCACCTGATCTAGGTATGTGGATAGCAAAAAAAACTTCAGAAACTAGTGGAAAACATAGAAATGACGGACCGGACTGGCAGGAAGAGTATTTTGATTTTGCAAAGTCAAAATTTAAGGAAAACTATGATTTTGTTGTATTAGGTCATCTTCATAAATCTGTCAGAAAAGAGTTGGATGGGAAAGTTTACATCAATAGCGGAGATTGGATAAATTCCTTCTCTTATGCAATATTTGATGGAAAAGATTTGCTGTTAAAATCTAAATAAATTTAATCTTCAAATATTTTAAACTTTTTATATTTCTTTTCGTAATTTTTGCAACCATTATTTAAGATAGATTCAATGACTTCTGCACTTTTTTCAAAATAATCAGGAAGTAACTCTTTTTCATGGGAGTTAAAATTTCCCAGTACATAATTGGTTATATTGCCATTATTCGGGGGTTTTGAAATGCCCAGTCTAAACCTGTAAAAATCTCTTGTTCCTAAATTTGCCGCAATAGACCTGAGTCCATTATGTCCTGCGAGTCCACCGCCATTCTTTAAACTTATTGTTCCAAAATCCAGTTCCAGTTCATCCTGGATAATAATAATCTCACTTGTCTCTATTTTAAAATACTTTAATAGCGCAAGAATCCCGTCACCGCTCCGGTTCATATATGTCATTGGCTTAATAAAATAAACCTTTTCATCATTGATCGTAATTGTGCTGTATTCACTATTAAATTTTGTTGTCCAGTTTAATTCATCATAAAAACTAAGATATTCAATAGCCTGCCATGCGACATTATGTCTTGTCCCTAAGTACTCATTCCCCGGGTTACCAAGTGCCGCAACTAATCTAATTTTACTTTCTTCCATAAAGCTAAGTTACCACAATTCTTTTTTTTCTGTCAAGTTTTAGGCGATATATTATTTGCATTTATTTAGGCTATAAGGGATAATATTTCATGGTTAGGGTTGAGATATCTTTAGATGATGCAAAAAAAATTATTGTAAGTTCGCAATTACTGGGAAACCTGTCTGACAAAAAACAGGGAAAATCTATTGATATTTTTAATCACTTGGGATATATCCAAATCGATACAATTTCAACAATTAACCGGGCTCATCATCATTCTCTCTGGGTAAGAAATCAGAATTATAAAGAGGAAGATCTGTTTAATCTCCAAAGTAAGGAAAAGAAAATATTTGAATACTGGACACATGCGATGTCCTTTCTCCCCATGTCGGATTATCGTTTTATGCTTCCAAAAATGGAAAATTTCAAAAAGCCCTCCAGTTCATGGGTTAAAAATCATCTATCTAAAAGTAAGAATATATTAAAAGAAGTACTTAAGAGAATTGAGGCTGAAGGAGCATTAAGTTCTAAAGATTTTAAGTCTGATGGAAGAAAGGGTAATGGATGGTGGGATTGGAAACCTGCAAAATTTGCATTGGAATACCTCTTCTGGCGGGGAGATCTTATGATAAAAGAGCGAAAGGGATTCAGGAAGTTCTATGATCTCAGGAAAAGGGTTTTGCCGGAAAATATCAGTCTTAAAATGCCTGATAAAAATGAGCTGGGAGATTTCCTTGTTAAGAGAGCTCTTCTGGCAATGGGTATTGCAGCAGAGAAAGAGGTTGCTTCTTTTATGCAATCATCTGCAACCCGTGATTCTGAACTGCTAATTGCAGATAAAAAAATTATAAATAATTCAATTCAGAGACTTATAGACAGTAAAATATTAATTGAAGTACATATCAAAAATGGACCTGAAAAAAACTATTATTCTCTTGCAGATACTATTAATATGTTTGATCCGGATGAGAAGAAAGACCCGGTCATTCACTTTCTTTCCCCCTTTGATAATATGATAATTGACAGAAAAAGGACAAATGAGATCTTTAATTTTAATTACTCATTAGAATGTTATAAGCCGGCTTTGAAAAGAGAGTATGGTTATTTTGTGCTACCAATTCTTTATAATAATGAACTTGTGGGCAGAATGGATCCTAAGGCAGATAGAAAAACAAAGAACCTGTATATAAACAATCTGGTTTTTGAAGAGCAGTTTGATCCTGACAATGAATTTTTGATTCTTCTAGCAGAGAAGTTTATTACCTTTGCACAGTTCAATGACTGTAAATCTATTGAATTTAAATTTGGTTATAAATCAAATATATTTAATAAACTCAAATCCCTGATAAAAGATAGACCCGGAAAAAGGAACTGATATATGCTTGCAAATATTGCTGTTATTATAATAATTGCCTTATTGTTTGCCAATGTTTTTAAGAAGCTTCAACTACCGGAACTTCTTGGAATGATTGCTACAGGGATTCTTCTTGGACCGTTTACGAGAGGATTTGCTGAAGTAAATTTGCCGCAAAAAATAATTGATCTGTTTTTTATTTCAGATAGCCTGCTCAAAGTCTCTCCAGAATTAAGAATGGCGGCATTGATAGTGATATTAATTAGAGCCGGGCTTGGCATAAATAAGAAAAGTTTGAAGAAAGTAGGCGGTAATGCCATAAAGATGGGGAGCATACCGATACTTTTTGAAGCCGCCTTTTTGGTCTTTGCTGGAATAATTATTTTGGGATTGAATTTTATTGAGTCAGGGATACTTGCTTTTGTTATTGCTGCTGTTTCTCCTGCGATAATAGTGCCCGGAATGATCGATTTAAAAGAAAAAGGTTTAGGAAAAAAAAAGTCCATTCCAACCATGTTGCTTGCCGGAGCATCAATTGATGTCATCTTTGCTATAACATTTTTTGGAATTTTTTTAGGAATAGGAAATTCTAAAGGTGTAGGGGTTGTAAATCTTCTTCTAAGCATTCCTGTAAGTATAATTCTTGGTATTTTATTTGGTGTACTGATTGGTCATATTTTAGTTTACTATTTTAAACACAAGCGTAATATCAGGGATACTAAAAAGGTTCTTATATTTATGGCAATAGCAGTCCTATTCAACTATCTTGAAAGGGTAGATTATTTCCCGGTAGCAAGTCTTATTGGTATTATAACTATGGGATATATTGTATTGGACCGTTATGATGTTCTTGCAAAAAGATTAGCTTTGAAATTCAGTAAGGTATGGGTGCTTGCAGAAATAGTTCTCTTTGTCCTGATAGGTGCAGAACTTGATGTTTCCCAGATCTCAAAAGTTGGAGCATCAGCATTATTGATCATATTTATCGGGCTGATTGGGCGAAGTATTGGTGTACTGATATCCTTACTAAAAACCGATCTAAACAATAAGGAAAAACTATTCTGTGTTTTTGCATATACACCTAAGGCAACTGTCCAGGCGGCATTAGGTTCCATTCCTCTTTCAATGGGAATTGCCTCAGGGGAAATAATACTGGCAATAGCTGTGCTAAGTATAGTTGTTGCTGCTCCAATTGGATCGATACTTATTAAAAGATTTGCATCTAGACTCCTGGATTAAAGAATAATTATTTACTTGACAATTATCCTTTTTATTAATACTATTAATTTATGCTTGGATATTTATTTGGGATATTAATTACTGGATTGATTATTACTTCTGTAGTCATTGATTGTTATAAGACTAAAGATGAACTTAAAAGAAAAAAAGAAAATCACATTGTGAGTATTCAGATGGCAATTGAAAAAGAACAAAATTCCTTTAAATATGAAGTAGATATAATTAATAGTGAAATTATAAGACTTGAAAACAGGCTCAAAAAAAAATAATTATATTGCTTCTTTTGCATATTCGAGTATTTTTCTTTTGTAAGAGTCACTAAAATTTTGTTTATTTTCTACAAGAAAAACGCCTGTCCCAAACCCCATACTTTCATATCTGTCTGTAACTTGTGGAGTTAAATGCTCCTTATCAATTGAGTTCTGTTTAAGCATTTTATAGAAAGGAGCGAAAATATCGTTTGTCTTTAAATTACCTATTTCGCCAACAATGCCTTTTGGAGAAATTTCAAAAAAGCAAAACTCTTCAATTTCTAATACTTCATATGCATAAGCATCAACAACAAATTGATACATCAGGAACCGTTCATCCAGTGCAATAATTGGAATTGTTCTGTCATCGCCTGCAGTTATACCATTTTGAGATATCTCATTAACTTTTGCTGCTTCGGAACAATAAAAAAATTTCAATTTTCACCTCTTATAACTATATATACTATAAATAAAAAAAAATCACAACATTTACATTCTTTATTTATTCTGATATAATTTTTTATTATTAACTATAAATTTAAAGGAGGCACTTTTGAAGATATTTTTAGACACAGCAAATATTGATGAAATAAAAAAAGCAATGGAATATGGGGTTATTGATGGGATTACTACAAATCCTTCATTAATTGCCAGAGAGGACAAAGAGTTTCTGCCATTAATTGAAGAAATTGTAAAGCTCGTACCTGGTCCCGTCTCTGTTGAAGTAACAGCGACTAATTTTGAAGATATGATAAAGGAAGCTGAGAAGTATGCGAAAATCGCAGAGAATGTAGTAATTAAGGTTCCTATTAATCTTGAAGGTTTAAGAGTTGTAAAAACATTATCAGAGAAAAATATAAAGACAAATGTTACACTTATATTTTCTGCGTCTCAAGCTGTTTTGGCTGCAAAAGCTGGAGCTACTTTTGTGTCTCCATTTGTAGGGCGAATTGATGATATTTCAGGTGATGGTATGGAATTAGTTGATGATATCAAACGTATTTTTGATAATTATGCACTAGATACTGAGATAATTGTTGCTTCAGTTAGACATCCCCTACATTTTGTCCAATCTATGCTTCTAAGTGCAGACATTGCAACTATTCCATTTTCAACTTTAGGAAAATTATTAAAACACCCATTAACCGATATTGGTATGGAACAATTTTTAAGTGACTGGGAAAAAGTAAAAAAATAGTATAAAAACAAAAAATATGGAAATTACTGACAAAATAACTGAACAAGTTAAAATAATTAAGAAGAAAATGAAAAAGAGGTATAAGCTTCTTTTTTTTTTTTTTTTTTCATTTTTAATTATTTTAATAAGTTATTTTGGTTTTTGGTTGTATATTTTTATAAGTGTTTTCCAAAATCTGATAAACAAAATAAAATT
>CBDUZW010000011.1:0-98776 GCA_965371805.1 uncultured bacterium
TTTAACGCTCCTTAATTCCATCATATTCTTTCATGGAACTTTTGGTGTTACCATAGGTCTTATTGATAACCATATTATACACATATGGATATTTTAAAGTAAATATTTTTAAAAATCAATTTTTCCTTCAACAATTAATGTATTTATATTTATTCAATAGAATTATTGAATTTTATTTATATTTATAATATAACCTAAGTTGAATGTTTCGTTAAAAATGAGGAGATATTATATTGGAATGTAAAAAAAGTACAAATATGCAAAACTGCAATTGCTCATACTCCTGTTCTAAGAAAGGAGTTTGCTGTGACTGTATCAAATACCATAGGGAACAAAACCAACTTCCAGCCTGTTATTTTTCTGATTCAGCAGAAAAATCATATGACCGTTCAATTGGCCGGTTTTTAGCTGATAAAGGTTTATGAGTTAGCAAAGGCAATCTAATGAATTCATATTACACAGAACCGCCAAGGGATATTCCAATCAGGATTAAAGTGGAAAATCTTTTTGGTGGATTTTCAAATCAGTTCGGGTGGATTCTCTTCAGTTTTGGATTAATTTTTGTATGGGTTTTTACTATGCAGTCCGATCTTACCAGCTGGTATCATTTTAGAGGAGAGGTAATTAAAACCAGAGGGACCATCACATCAATAAACGCAACCAATATGACTGTCAATGATCGTAAGGTATATGAATATTTTTATACTTTTGAAGACAGTTACGGCCAAGAACGGAACAGTTCTTCATTTTCCAGCTCTCATACAACCTCATCCGGGATTGCGACAACAATTGAATATCCAGTCAATAAACCTGAGGAGTCCAGAATTAAGGATATGGGCCGGTCCATGATGGGGTTTTTTGGATTATTCCCACTGATATTCCCATTGATCGGACTTGTCTTTATATTTTTCGGATTTAAAAAGGGCCTTAAAGCAAATCGGTTATTAAAGATCGGTTATATGACAGAGGGAGAACTGGTTGACAAAGATAGAACCAATACCAGGGTGAATAATCAAACGGTTTATAAGATGACCTTCAAATTTCATGCTCGAGACGGCAGGGAGTATTTTGTAAGTACAAGGACCCATCAAACCTACCGATTAGAGGATGAACCAAAGGAAAAATTATTATATAATAATAAAAACCCCAATGATGCGGTCATGTTTGATTCATTAAATTCCAGATTAAAATTGCAGCCGGATGGTACCATTAAATCCGGATCTCGCTTAAATATGATCGGCGTTCTTATCATACCATTAATATCAATCGTTGTTCATGGTAGTATCATCATAATTTTTTTTATTAAATAAAGATGATAATTGAAAGATCTATTTTTTTTTAGTAGGGGGAGTTTTTTTAACTTGTCCGACAAATGAATTTGTAGGAGGAAAGATTTTCGGATCCAATAAATTCGGAGATCAATGAAAAATGAAAAATTTAAAATTGAAATTAGTATTGGGAATGTCTATTTTATTAGTATTAGGGACATTTTTATCTTTAGAATCAACTGTGAAACAAAAAAAGAGTGAAACTATTCAACTTGCAATCCTTCTGGATACAAGTGGAAGTATGCAGGGTTTGATCGAACAGGCAAAAACACAATTATGGAAAATTGTAAATGAACTGGCTACAGCTAAGAGAAAAGGAATATCACCAAATCTTGAAGTTGCACTATATGAATATGGAAAATCCTCCATTCCTGCCTCAGAGGGATATTTGAGGATGCTTGTCCCTCTTTCAAATGATCTTGACAAAATATCTGAGGAATTATTCAAATTACGGACAAATGGAGGAGATGAATACTGTGGAGCTGTTATTGATTCGGCTGTAAAAGGCTTAAAATGGAGTAAAAGCAATAAAGAATATAAGGTAATCTTCATTGCCGGGAATGAACCATTTACACAGGGAAAGGTTTCATATAAGACTGCATGTAAAACTGCAATATCAAATGGAATAATTATCAATACAATATTTTGTGGAGATTATAATTCTGGAATCCGTACAAAGTGGAAGGATGGTGCAGACCTTGCTGACGGTAAATATATGAACATAGATCATAATAGAAAAGTAGTTCATATTTCAGCACCACAGGATGCAGAGATAATAAAACTTGGTGGAAAGTTAAATCAAACATATATTGCATATGGGGCAAAGGGGAAAAAACTGAAAGAGAGACAAAAAATGCAGGATAAAAATGCGATGAAAGTAAATCCTGCTGTAATGGTACAGAGATCTGTAACAAAATCCTCAGGGTACTATAAAAACAAGAAATGGGATATGGTTGATGCTGAAGAAGAAGGCACCGTAAATTTAGAAACCATAAAAAACGAATCTCTGCCGGAAGAGATGAAAAATATGACCCTAAAAGAGAAAAAGGCATATATTAAAAAAAAGAGTGTAGAACGAAAAGAGATACAAAAAAAGATAAAAGCATTAAAAATGAAAAGGGATAAATTTGTTGCAGAAAAAAGAAAGAAAAATGCAGATGGAAAAACACTTGATTCAGCAATTATAAATGCCATCAAAAAACAGGCAGAAAAGAAAAAATATAAATTCGAAAAAAAATAACAGAAAACGAGAGAGAAAAAAATACTTTTGGAGGAACAAATGGAAAAACACAAAAAAATAAAAAATAACCTTGTATTCTCTATTTTATTCATAATTTTACTTTTCCCAGCTATTTCTGACAATTTATTCTCTGATGGTTTTATAATAATAAGAAGACCACATCCTACCAGGCATCACAACCCATTTCCACTGGAGGTTTCCTTTCATTTTGTAAAGGTAAAGATAGAAGGCAGAATTTCAACAACATATATTGATCAGGAATTTTACAATCCGACCAGACAGAGACTTGAAGGGACTTATCTCTTTCCTATTCCAAAAGGGGCTGTAATAAAAAAATTTTCAATGTTTATAAATGGCAGAGAAACCGAAGCTGAATTATTAAATGCAAGTAAAGCAAAAAAGATATATGAAGATATAGTCCGAAGATTAAAAGACCCCGCATTACTTGAATATCGTAACAACGGTCTTTTTAAAGCAAGAATTTATCCAATTGAGCCATACTCAAAAAAAAGAGTAAAAATTTCCTATACTGAAATCCTGGATATGGACAACTCAATAATTGAATATTTATATCCATTAAATACAGAAAAATTCTCATCAAAACCTCTCAGGAATGTAAGTATAAATATATCAATAAGCTCTGAGAATAATATAAGAACAATATATTCGCCAACACATAATATCACTATAAAGAGATTAAGTAGAAAAAAAGCAAATATTGCTTATTCTGAGAAAAACATTAAACCTGACACTGATTTCAAACTATACCTGGACACCGGTAGAGATGAAATGGGCGTATTATTAAAAACCTATAGAAAGGATAAAAAAGGTTATTTTTTCTTAAGTTTAAGTCCGGGCTTCTCCAATTCAGATATTAAAATAATTCCAAAAGACATCGTTTTTGTTCTTGATGTTTCAGGAAGTATGTCCGGTAAAAAAATGAAACAGGCAAAAAAAGCCTTGAAATTCTGTATTGAAAACCTGAATAAGGGTGATAGATTCAATATTATCCGGTTTTCAACTGAAGCTGAGGCACTATTCAATAATCTATCAATTACAAATAGTGAAAAATTGGAAAAAGCCGGAGAGTTCATTAAGGATTTGAGAGCCATTGGTGGAACCAATATTGAAGAAGCATTATTACTTGCTCTTAATATGAAAAAAAACAGAAAAAGGCCATTTACGATAATGTTTTTAACAGACGGAAAACCAACCATTGGTGAAACTAATGAAAAAAGATTACTGGATCTACTCAAAACTAATAATAAGGAAAAAACGAGAATCTTTACTTTTGGAATTGGCAACGAGATAAACACACACCTGCTTGACAAGATCACTAAAAATTCAAGAGCATCCAGGACATATATATCTCCAAATGAAGATATTGAAGTCAAAGTATCAAATTTTTACACAAAGATTCAATCACCAGTCCTGACAAATCTCAGACTGAGCTTTAATGGAAATATTAGAACATCTAAAATGTATCCGAAACCGCTTCCAGATCTATTTAAAGGTTCTTCAATATCCGTTTTTGGAAGATATTCCGGATATGGAGAAAGTGAAATATTACTGAAGGGAGATATGAATGGAGAAGAAAAAGTTTTCACATTCAAAAAAACATTTGCCAGAGATAATATTGAGGAGAATTTTATACCTCAATTATGGGCAACAAGAAGAATTGGATATATTCTTGATCAGATCAGATTAAATGGAGAGAGTAAAGAACTCAAAGATGAAGTAATATTTCTGGCAAAAAAATATGGTGTTTTAACTCCCTACACCAGCTACCTCATAGTCGAAGATGAAAAAATGCGTGTCAGCCGTAGAGAATTACATTCAGATGATCAATTATTAGTTCCGGTTCTTGCGGGAAATAAAAAATTTAATGAAGAAAGTAAAATGGAAAAAGATTATATGAAATCAAAATCTGGTAGCGGAAGTGTTAGAATGAGTTCTGAAGCTCAATCCTTAAATACAGCATCAAACTATGCTCAGAAAAAACCTGCAAAATCCAGGATGTATATCTCAGATAAAGAGGGTAAAAGAGTCAATTTGACAAATCAATTTAAAAATATCCAGGGAAGAGCAATATATAACAATGGAAAATCCTGGATTGACTCAAAAATACAGGACAAAGGGTATAAGGGTATTGCGAAGTCAAAAAGAGTACAATTTCTAAGTAAAGCGTATTTTAACTTATTGAATAAATCCCCGGATATCTCAGAATTCCTGGCATTAGGAAAGAATGTAAGATTTATTTACAAAAAAATTGAATATGAAATTTATGAATAATTTGTAAAACTTATATTTAAGGATTTGAGTTGTAAATGTGAACGAAAGATTGAAGAATCTTCAATCTTTCGTTCTTTCTAAAGTCTAATATTATCTTTGATAAAGCTCTTCAGCTTTTTTTTCTGATTTTTCTCTAATATCTTTGTGAATACTCTTATTATGTGAATCCATAGTCACAACCAATGGGAAATCTTTGACTTCAATTACCCAGAATGCTTCCGGAGATCCGAACTCCTCTAATTTAAAAACCGTCTTTACTTTTTTTACTGAATTTGCAATAAGTGTTCCCGCACCGCCAACAGCATGAAAATAAACTCCGCCACATCTATGAAGTCCTTCAGCGGTTTTATCTCCCATTCCCCCTTTTCCAATAACTCCTCTTACATTATACTCACACATTACAGTTGCTTGATATGGTTCTTCCCTTGCAGAAGTTGTCGGGCCGGCAGAGACAAAACTCCATTCTCCATTCTCATCCTGTTTAACAACCGGGCCACAATGATAAATAACAGAACCATCCAGGAATTCTCTAATAAACTCAGGTTTCTCCTCTACCATTAATTTATGGGCCTCATCTCTTGCTGTGACGATAGTCCCGGACAAGAAAACCTCATCTCCAACTTTTAATGATCTTATATCTTCTTCTGATATTGGTGTTGTCATTTTAATCATATTTCACATCCCCCTTTGAAATAACCATACTCTTCCTTCGAAATGCCCAGCACATATAGGATAAAGAGACAAAAAAAGTTGCCGGATGTCTCGCCTGTGAAGCAATGAAAACATCCAGTACAGTTGTTTTTCCTCCAAACCCCATGGGTCCAATCCCTAACTCATTTAATTCTTCTTTCAAACTACTCTCAAGTTCAGCAAGTTCTTTATTTTCATTTCTACTTCCAATTTTCCTGAAGAATTGTTCTTTTGAAAGCATATAAGATGTGATCCTGTCACCCCCTATTCCAATTCCCAATGTGCCGGGAGCACAACCAAGCCCCTGAGCATTGATTATTGCGTCAATTATGACTTTTCTTACACCTTTCAGATCTCTACCTGCTTTGAGTTTAGGAAATGGAAGTTTATACTGAGTACCAACATTTTCACTTCCGCCACCTTTCAACATTAATCTGATCCTGATATCATCTTTTTTCCATTGATGGAAATGGATGTGCGGAGCATTCTCTCCAATATTATTTCCACTATTTTTTGAAGTAACGGGATCAACTGCATTTGGTCTCAAATACTGTTTTTTTGTTGCTTCGATTACTGCATCTCTAATAGCATCTTTTATTTCAAATTCAGAATTTCCCTCTGGAAGATCAACATAAAAAATAAGTGATCCAGTATCCTGACATAGAGGCGTGCTCTGTTCCCTGGCCATCTCAATATTTTGTAAAATTGTTGTAAATACTCCTTTTGCAGGAGTTCCATCATCTTCATTTTTGTGAGCTTGTGTAATTGCCTCTACAACATCAAGCGGAAGATCTGTTGCAGCCCGCCTTATTAATTCAAGTATAGAATCTTTTAAATTCATTAAAACCTCCTATAGTTTTTAACATTATAACTATATTTAATTATAAAAAAAAACTATTTCTTTTGCAAACCTTTTTTAAAAGTAAATATAAAAAAAGCAATTATACCTATTGAGTATTCCCAGACCTGAGTAACAATATGAATTACGATTCCTGCCTCAGCAAAACTTGTGATTGACAGCCGGCTGGTATTCTCTCCAATCACATTTAAAGATTCAAATAATAGTTTAAAAGCCAATTCCCAGGTCCCAAAACCGCCAAGTCCCTGAATGGGTAGAAGAGACGACATCTCAGTCCCTGCTAATGCAAATGAGAATTTTGAAAAAATACTTATATTAAAAACTATTTCCATTATTGCGGAAAAGAGTACAAATACAAAAACATATTTTATAAGCCTGATCAAAAAGCTCAATCCAAATAATATAAGCCTCTCCTTTCTACTTTTATGTAATTCCAGATACTTAAACACATCCGAGAGAAATTTATGCAATTTTTCAAATTTTTTCACTATTTTTAAATTAATAATAAAATAAATAATCCTGTCTGAAAAGAAAACAGCAATTACTGAAATTAAAAAAATTATCCCCATTGATATATATATGCCAACCCAGAGCTGATCTGTATCTATAAAAAACAGTAAACCACTTAACATCAATACCAGCGCCAGACCATCATAAAATACTGATATTACAAAACTTGAGCTACCCTCCTCAGTAGAAACATCTCTTTTTTTTAACAGAATCACATAGAATGCAAGAGAAGCAGTTCTGGCCGGCAGCAGATCAACTGAAAAATTCCGTACTAAAGTTATCAATACTAAGTCAAAAAAGGATACTTTGCCTGATAATAATATGTAGTATCTATATGCTCGTAACAATGTCCCGATAATTGTCAGGATCACGAAAAGCATAAAATATGAAAGAGGTATCCTGCTTATATTATTAAAAATATCCGAAAGAGAAATATCATTAAAAAAAATAACTGCAATAATAGCAGTAACAAAAAATGGAAGGACAAAACTAATTAAACTTTTTTTCATTTACTATACCTCTCAATTTAAATATTCATTTTATCATCAATCTATTCTAATCTGCAATATCTATTGCCTATTTATCCTTAAATGTAGTATAATATATGATGATACTAACAATATTTGGATACCCTAAAACCGGAAAAACTATACTTTTTAATTTGCTCACTGATAAAAAAGAGGAAGTTTCAAAATTTTCAGCAAGCACAAATGAATTTCATAAAGCTGTTGTAAATGTCCCCGATGAGAGATTAAAACAATTAGCCGATTTTTTTAATACACCGCCTGTATATGCTAAGATAGAATATCTTGATACCGGTGCTATTTCATTTGGTGAAGCAAAAGATTCTACCTTTATTGATCTTTTAAGAAGAGGAGACGGCCTGATACATATTGTAAGAGGCTTTGAAGATCAGGAAATACTTCACCCAAAAGGAAGTGTTGACCCTCTCCGGGATATTTCAAGTATTGAAGAGGAACTTAGAGCAGTAGATTTTTTAAGTATAGAGAAAAGACTGGAAAAATTAATAAGCGATATGAAAAAGATAAAATCCAAAGAGATGCAGGATGAATTTGATATCTTTGAAAAAATGAAAAAATTTATAGAAGAAGAAAAGCCTCTTAGAGATATGAATTTTAACCAGAAAGAAGAAATAATAATAAGAGGCTTCAAACTACTTTCTCTAAAACCCATAATAACTATAATAAATACAGATGAAGACAATTTTCAAAAATACAAAGAGTTTGACCAAAAACGAGATGGAAACAGATTAACTCTGGTTTTTTGTGGAAAGATAGAAACTGAATTACTTGAACTTGATGAGGAAGAGAGAGATATCTTTAAGAATGAATATGGACTATCCGAATACGAATACATAAAATCCAATTTTATAAGATCAAGTTATGATTTAATGGGATTGATCTCATTCTTTACAGTTGGAGAAGATGAAACAAGAGCCTGGACAATTGACAAAGATAGTACAGCTCTTATTGCTGCAGGAAAAATACATTCAGATATTCAACAGGGGTTCATTAGAGCTGAAATAATCAATTGGTCTGATTTTTTAAACTCAGGTGGATTTTCTGCAGCGAAAGATAAGGGTGTATTAGGACTTGAAGGAAAAGAGTATATAGTAAAAGATGGAGAAATAGCACACTTCAGGTTTAATAAATAAATTAAATTTTTCTTTAAATTATTTGACTTTTTTTATTTGATTTGATATCTTTAGTACTGAGGTAAATATGACAAAAAAAACAGTATTTATGGTTTTAACATTTTCAGCAATTGTAGCGATGAGTGCACAATCTATTTCTCAAGTTGGATTTATAATTAAAAAAGCGGTCCCAAATATCAAAGAGATAGTTGTTCTGGTTTCTGAAGCAAAAAAAGGTCCTGTAATGAGTCAGGCAAAAATGGCTCAGGTTATTACAAAAAAAAAATTCTCAGTTTATTCTTTTAGTAAAAAAATGGATATAGTGAAGAAAACAAGAATGATCTCAAAGAAAAAGGATATTGCTGTTTTTGTTGTAACTGATGATATTTTCTTTAAACCTGAAATAATTAAATCAATCTCAGATAGATTCAACCAAAAATCAATACCTCTTTTTTCAGATAGAGATAAAGATACAATGGTCGGTGCAATGGTAGCAATATTCAAAAACAGTGGTACTCTTGAAAAACATGTAAACCTGATTACAGCCTCAATTCTTAAAATAACAATTCCAGCAGATTTTCTTGCAAAATGTATAATAGATGTTGAGTAAATATTGAACTAGACCAGATTCATTATAAAACTCACATATAATAAACATAAAAACTACATAATAATATATTTAGTAAACTTTGTATTAAATTTTTAACCTAGATAATTCATTAATGAAATCCTCTGAATCCTTGAACCAGCTTGTAAAGTTGCCTGCAGCCCTACTTCCTCTTTTGCCAGATCTGATATTGCCCTGGCCATATCAGCATCCTCAAGACTTGACATCTTAGTCCGCAAAGAATTCTGAAAAGCTATTAACATACCCTGAATATCTGTCATATGCCGCAGATTGTTTCCAACATCACTCCTATGTTGATTAAGTTGATCCTGGATTTGCTCAAGATTACCCATTGCGTTTCCAATTAGAGTTGTATCATCAGCAAGAAGAGCTTCTCTCAAATCGAGTAGATCCTGAAATATATCCCTACTTCCAAGAGGTGCCAGAGGTCCCACTCCAAACAATTCATTTCCAGGTACATTTGTAGGTACCTGAATAGAAAAATCAGCCTGGATATTTATTATACTGTCATCACCATTATAATTAACTACATCAGGTGGAGGACCAACCGGATCTTTTACAAATGGAATTGTATCGGTCACACCACCTGCAAATATATATTTACCCATAACCTGAGTATTGGCAAAATTTAGAATTGAATCTCTAATCTGATCTATTTCTCCAGCGATTGTTATTCTACCTTCAGTAGTCGAAGTTTCAGAAGCCCCCTGTTCTATTAGGGTAACAACCCTGTAGAGTACATTTTGTATCGCATTCATTGCTGATTCCGCTGAATTGAGATACGATTTTCCACTACTGATATTTTTGTCAAACTGATCGATCTGTTCAATTTTGCCACGAAGGTTTAATACATAAGCCATATCAGCTGGATTATCTGATAATTTGTTAAGTTTTTTTCCAGATGTAGTACGCGTTATAGCATCATCATACCTGTTTTTTGTTAAAGACAGGTTACTTAAAAAATTCCTATACCAGTTACTTTCTACTGCTCTCATTTTTTATCTCCCTAATGACATCAAAACATCCAATAAACCATTTACTTTTCCCATAAACTGGGCAATTGCCTGATATGATTTTTCAAACTGAATCAAATCTGCAGCTTCCTCATCCAGAGAGACTCCTGATATTTCATCTCTTCTATTTTCGAGAAAGAGCAGCATAGAACCATTCGATTCATATTCATATTGAGCATTTGCCGAATCATTGCCTATTTCTGCGTAGGTTGAATGCAGATATTCATGAATTGTTCCATAGTCAAAGACTCCATCATTATCCGTATCAATAACATTATTTGCATCCATTAAAGCCGCAATCTGTAGTGCAACCTCATTATTTCCAACAGAACCAGTGGGAAATGGCGGACCTGGATCAACTTCAGCACTTGCAGCTACCAGAGAAGAATCAGCAAGAATTGCCGCTTCAACAGACATTAATGATGCTGCTCCCCTATGATTCATATATTCCCAGGCTGTACCAGCTCCAGGAATAGCACTTAGAGCTGCATCCAGTGTGATTTGAGTATATGGAGGTCCCGCAGCTGGTGCCATAGCAGTAATCAGTCTCGTTTCGCCACCTATTGTAATTGAATCGCCAATCTCCAATACTCCAGATATATCTCCCGCAAAATCTATAACGCTGGCAGTTGATGTACCTTGAATAAGATTCGCTCCTGTTGCCATATCAAAAAAATTAGTGTCAGTTAATGCTGTGTCCTGCAGAGTATATCCTGTTTGATGAGCAGAGTTAACAGCATTCATCAAACCAAAGGCAAAATTATCAAGCATATCTTTGTATTTTGGAATATTTATATCTCTCATTGTTATAAGAGCTTCTAACTGACCATTCTCAATATCGGCTGTTATATCAACCGGAGGACCACCAAAACTATCAATGTATACATCATTATAATTTGAATTAGCTGGATTCCGCTGCACAGATAGATTATTAACTGTAGCAAAAGATACAAGAGGCCTGCCTGAAATTTCTACAGTTGCTGAATTATTACTCTTATTATAATATATATTAACACCAACCATACTTGAAAGATCCTTCAACCTCATCTCTCTTAGATCAAGAAGATCATTTGCGGATTGTCCAGCTCCATGAGCATATGCGATTTTTTTATTTAAAGAGGCAATCTCATTAGCAATATTATTAATTCCAGTAACAACATCACTTATATTTGCATCATAGATCTCCTGCTGATCGATTAGCCTGAGATAGACATTGTTCATCTTTTCGGAAAAAGAATTTGCATTTACTACTAAAGTATTTCTAGTCGGTATATCTGTAGGATTATTTGCGAGATCATTCCAGTTATTAAAAAAACCTGTTAAGGAATCTGAAATACCTAAACCATGTGATTCATCAAAAAGAGCTTCAACAGATGCCATTGTATTGGTCAATGTTTCATATTTTCCTTCATACTTTTTTCTATCAATAATTTGATTATTAATAAATCTATCTCTCACAGAATGAATACCTATGAGGTTCATACCTCTTCCACTTGACATATTTCCAATTGTAGGAGGTGGAATATTCTCTAATTGCACTGATTGTCTTGAATATCCGGGAGTGTTGACATTGGCCATATTGTGTCCAACAACCTGGAAGATCTTCTGCTGGTTCATAATTGAATACTTACCTAGTTCTAATGCAGACCATAAATTCATTTTATGCCTCCGAAAAGAAGATCGAGTTTTTTTGATCTTTGTTCTCTATCCCGTTTGCCGCATAGTTATCTTGAAAAAGAAACCTGTTTACCTTCTTCAGTTCATTATTTAATTGCGAAAATTTTGTTAAATATATCGAAGCTTTTAATAGAGTATATTTTATCTTATTAGAAAGACTGAATATCTTTTTACCTATTTCAACAAATTCCTTATGCCCGGCATTTGAAATATATGTAAGGTTGACTTCTGTAACATCAATATTGTAATATTCTGCAATCCGCATTAATAATGATTTTTTATTAGAAGCAATTTTATAGATTTCAATTTCATATTTCTCAAGAAAATTTCCAAATTCAAAACTGTCTACTTTATTTTCTGTTATCAATTTAGGAATACTTTCAAAAAATTTATTAACAGTCTCAAGATATCCTAATTCAATTTTTAAAAACATATAAAATTCTTTAATGACTCCATTCATTTTTATTCTCCACTATTTGAATGCAAGAACAATGCCAAAGACTTCTTCATACTTTAAAAGCTTTTTAGTAAAATATATGGAAAAAAATACTGGATTGAAAGAATTAATTTCCGAATTTCTTATTTGAATTATATTATTTTACTGTTGAATGTAACAACCATCTCTATATTCACAGAATAAACATGGATTCTACCCTGATGTTTGAGCATGATGATATATTTACACATTGATTAAAGAAAATTATTTTCAGGATTCTAATATCAGCCATTTTATAGTATAATTAGAAATATAATTTACTGGAGATAAAAAATGCAAAATAAAATTTTTAATTATGGGATAGATACATTAACAGTTGAAGATACACTAAAAATAGCCAGGGGAAACATTGAAGGCGTAATGAATAAAGATGCAGAAAAACAAATCATTGCCAGTACAAATGCTGTAAACAGTATTGTAAAAAAGAAAAAAACTGTCTATGGTATTAATACTGGATTCGGATCTTTGTGTCAGACAACAATTTCAGAGGAAGACACAAAAAAACTGCAGTATAATATTTTAAGAAGTCATAGTGCCGGAGTTGGAGATAATATCTCAGAAGAAACAGCAAAAATAATGATGATACTCAAAGTTCACGCATTATCATTTGGATTTTCAGGAATACGAATGGAAACACTTGAAAGAATTATGTGGCATATAAACAATGATATTATCCCCGAAGTGCCTTCACAGGGATCGGTTGGAGCATCCGGAGATCTGGTCCCCCTTTCACATCTATTTCTTCCCTTAATCGGATTAGGGAAAGTTTCATATAAAGGAAAAGTAATTAATACAGATGAAATGTTTAAGAAAGAAGGAATAAAACCTTTAGAATTAGGACCGAAAGAGGGACTGGCACTAATAAATGGAACTCAATTTATTGCTGCAAATGCAGTTATTGCTGTTTCAAGATTTAAAAACATTCTTGATAATGCAGATATCATAGGGGCAATGACCCTGGAATCTCTATTCGGATCGGTAAAACCCTTTGATGAAAACCTGCATAAACTTCGCCCCTATTCAGGTACAAGCTTAGTTGCTCAAAGATTGAGAAGTATATTAAAAGATTCAGAAATGGTGGAATCCCATCTAAATTGTGACAGGGTCCAGGACCCATATTCATTAAGATGTATGCCTCAGGTTCATGGTGCTTCAAGAAATGCATATATGCACTTAAAAGAGATAATTGAAATTGAATTAAATTCAGTAACAGACAACCCTATAATATTGGATGAAAATAACTCAATCAGCGGTGGTAATTTTCATGCTCAACCAATCGCACTGCCTCTGGACTATGCCGCCTTTGCTGTAAGTGAACTGGGCAATATTTCAGATAGAAGAACCTATTTACTCCTGGAAGGTAAGAATGGGCTTCCTACTTTATTGATGAAAGATACAGGAGTGAATTCAGGATTTATGATCCCCCAATATACTTCTGCGGCTCTTGCCAGTGAAAATAAAACCATGTGTTTCCCAGCCAGTGCTGACAGTATCCCAACATCTCTCGGCCAGGAAGACCATGTTAGCATGGGATCAATAAGTGCAAGAAAACTAATTAAAATCTTAGATAATCTTGAAAATATACTTGCTGTTGAATTGGTTTGCGCTGCCCAGGCATTTGATTTTAGGAAACCATTGAAATCAAGTAAAATAATTGAAAAATGCCATGATAAGATTAGGGAACATATCGACCACGCAGATGAGGACAGAATATTCAGCAATGATATCAGTGTAGCCAGAGATATAATAAAAAACAAAATCCTGCCGGAAACTTCTGTAGTAATTGCCCAAAAGGAAAATATAGATCTTTAAACAAACTCGATAACTGATCTGTACATTATCTTTTTATTATTCATAAAATATAATTTTTTTTATAATTTATTTCCTGTTTTTGCTTGACTATAAAGTAATAAAAATGTATAAATATATTAGGTCTACTTTTGTAGTATCTAATTTTTTTAGGAGGATTTATGAAAAAAATCAATTTTAGTTCTTATCTATCTTTTTTTGTATTGCTGACTTTCATTATTGCTTCAGGAGTCTCAATATATGCTACAGTACCAACTAGTTATAAGGTACTTTCAAAAGAGTCAAAAGATTGTGTTGAGTGTCATCTTGAGTTAAATCCGGGAATTGTAAAACCCTGGCAGGAAAGCAGAATGGGAAAAGCCAATGTTGGCTGTTATGAATGTCACAAAGCTGAAAAGTCTGACAAGGATGCCTTCGAACATGAAGGGGCAACTATATCAGTTATTGTATCACCAAAAGATTGTGCCAGATGTCACCAGAAAGAGGTTGATGAGATGACAAAGTCCTATCATGCTAAAGCAAACAAGTTTACAGGATCACTTGATAATGTACTCGGTAGAATAGTGACTGGAGAAGCCAATTTTGATCTCGGTTGTGCACAATGTCATGGTTCAGATGTATTAGTAGGAAAAGACGGAAAACTTGTTGTCGGTCCATGGCCGAATACTGGAGTTGGAAGAATAAATCCTGATGGAAGTAATGGTGCCTGTGTTGCCTGTCATATGAGACATACTTTCAGCCTGAAACAGGTAAGAGAACCAAAAACCTGTGGTAAATGTCATCAGGGACCGGATCATCCACAAATAGAGATCTATGAGCTTTCAAAACATGGGATAGCATATGCCAGTTTCAAAGATGAAATGAATATGGATAAATATGATTGGGTATTAGGAAGAGATTATACTAAGGCTCCAACTTGCTCAACATGCCATATGGGAAAAACAAGGGAACTTGACAGAACTCATGATGTCGGTGCAAGAATATCATGGACCCTAAGACCAAAAGTTTCTAAAAAACTGGATAATTGGGAAAAGAAACGATCTGATATGAAAAAAGTATGTAGTGAATGTCATCAGGATAATTGGATAAACGGCTTTTATACTCAATTTGACAGATATGTAAACTTATATAATGATAAATTTGCAAAACCGGCTAAAAGCATAATGGCTTTCCTTAAAAAGAATAAAGTTACTGATGCAACCCCGTTTAATGAAGCTGTTGAGATAGACTGGTGGCACCTATGGCATCATGAAGGAAGAAGAGGACGTCACGGGGCAGCAATGAACGCTCCAGACTGGTCTCACTGGCATGGAATGTATGAAGTAGCTCTAAATTTCTACTTCCACTTAATTCCACATGCAGATAAGGCTGTTGCAAAAAAACATGATAAAAATCTAACCATTAGATGGGATAAATTTAAAAACGAAATTCTTGATAGAAAGGAACATAAATGGAATAAAGGACTCCCAAAGGAAGAACTTCAAAAAATAGTTGATTTTTACCAAAAACGATATGGTAAAACTCACTAGATTGTTTTAGTTGAAGTAAAGGTTAACCCTTTGCTTCAATATATAATAGGGCAGGTTTAACACCTGCCCTATCTAATTAATGTTTGTTTAAGGAAAATTAAAATGAAAATAAATAGAATTATTTTACTTATTGCAATTATTATTTCTTTCTCTTTTAGTATAAGCTATAGTAAATCTGACAAAAAAATACTACAAAAAAATAAAACTGAAAATAAAAAATTTGAGAAACTGGATTTTAATAAAGAACCTGTGAGTTTTATGAGTGCTATTTTTAGGCACTACCATAATTGGGAGTTAAAAAAAGGATTATCTTTATCAAAAAAAGCAATTATTCTTATTGATAAAGTTTATAGTAAAGATCCCTTGCAGATCATAAATGATCCTAAATTAAAATTAAATAAAGCATTCCAAATAAAATCAACCCTTCATACACTTAAGGGAATGTTGCATTCCCGGGAATCACAACATTCAAAAAAGAATTCTGTAAGAACAGAAAACCAGTCTATTATGAGTAAATTAAAAAAAGGAAGAACAATTACAGATAAAGATTTTGAAGATTTAACAAAAAAAATAGAAAAAAACTCTTCAACGAATAAAATTCATGACAGCTATAATGTGGCAATAAATGAATTTATGATTGCCATTAAAACAGATAAAAACAATCCATCCCCTCACTTTCATCTTGCTGAAGTATTAAAAAAATCTAAGAATGATAAAATCAGACTAAAAGCCGAACAACATTATTTTGAATCAGCAAAATTGTCAATTCAGGAAGGTGACAGTAAGTCTATTGGCAAAATATTAAAAGCCTTAAAAAATGTAAATGCTGAGTCTTCTTATATAAAAAAAATTGAAGATATTGATAAAGGGATGAAAAATGAAACTCATTAACAAAAAACATATATTATTACCTTTAATATTCATACTGATAATTCCTTTTTTGAGCAATACCTATACTCAAAGCAATAGCAAAGATAAAGGAGGTCCTCTTCCTGTAGTAAATGTAGATGGGCTACCAGAATTTTTAAAATTACTTGCTTTTTCAAGTCGAAACATTGCAGAAGGAGATTTTGAAGAGGCAATATTAATTCTCAAAAAGGCAGAAAAATTTCACCCAAACGACCCTATGCTTCTTGAATATTTTGGTCTCGCCTATGATGGAGACAGGAATAAAAAACAATCATTCTCCCATTTTCTCAGAGCAGGATATGAATATTTTAAGATTAACAATATCAGGAAGTCCTGGAAAATGATAGGTTGGTTAAAAACAATTAACAACAAATCCAGGAAAGTAATTGATTTTGAAAACAAAGTAAGAAAGAGACAATTAATATTAAATCAAAAACGAAATTCAAAAAAAAAATAAGTCCTAACCTTTCGTTTTTTAATCTTGACTAAAAAGTTTAAAAATTGTATATATATAAATGAGTCTTTTCAATGTATTAAACTTTATTCAGGAGAAAGCGTATGTCACAATTTTTTAAATCAAAATCTAAATATCTATTAATCATATCATTTGTATTATTTTTAAATTTCTGCCAGCATAAGACAAATTCTCTTAGGTTAGATACAACTCCATTTCCTCCTGAATCACAAGTAGTTTTAGAGAACGGAAGCAGACCACCGGAATATTTTAGAGTATTATCAGAAGCAAAGATAGATACAAATTGTTTTGAGTGTAATTCACAAAACAGATATAGTAAAAATTTAAAGCCATTCTCTACAGTTTCGGCAGATATTCTTCTAAAAAAGATACAACCTTTCATAAGCAAAACTCTTGATAAAAAACTAAATAAAGAATTAATTGAAAAACTTGAAGATCACGTAATGTGGGCAATGGTAAGAGGGGTATTAATTGAAGGGAATAATAATAATCTCGGAGCTATTGTATTAAAGGGTTATTACTGGACGGATAAAGATGGGAATAAGCAGCCTCTCACTATTTTCAGAACTGCATTTACCCCATTTCCAAAAAGCAAAGACTCCTGTTTTCGTTCATTATTAAAAAAAGGAAAGGTTAAACATGTAATAAATTTATACGATGGAGAGATGAATTTGAATGATCTTATCAAACAGGAAAGAGAAACTTCAAGTGAATTTTATGCTTCCTATATAAAGACTGCCGACCTAAACTATGGACATTGGAGAAGTACAATTAGAAAACACCCAGAAAAAGGACCTGAATTATCAAAAGCTTCTAAAAATGTTGCGAAATTAATAAAAGAACAAATACTCAATCCTCAAGGGAATCCGCCAAAAGGAAACATACTCATTCACTGTGGTGGTGGAATGCATAGAACAGGGATGATAATTGGTTTATTAATGAGATTGATAAATAATAGTCCTGATAAATTAATTATTGACACTTATAAATATCATACCGGGTATAAGAAAAAAGATACGCCAGGCGGTTTTGAACAGGGGAACTTAGACTTCATATTCAATTTTGATCAAAAACTGTTAATAGACTAATCTTCACATATTAAGAAATATATAAATACAAATAAGTAAAACGTCTAAGTTAAAGACTGTATCCTGTTTGCCTTACTTTCCACCTCTATAATTCTGATTGCAAAATTACTATCAAGAACCACAACTTCCCCTTTTGCAACAAGCTTATTATTAACCAGAACATCAACTGGATCATCAACTACTTTTTCAAGCTCGATAATACTCCCGAGACCAAGCCTCATAATTTCAACAAGTTTTTTTTCAGTCGAACCTATTCTTATTGTTATAGGTAATTCAACATCAAGTATAAGATCAATATTTGACCCTCCATAATTTGAAGGCTGGCTACCTTCATTTTCATTTACAATATTTCCAGAAGTACTCACACTGACTTCATCATCTTCCTCTTCGATTTCCTGCTCAGTTTCTCCAAATCCTACTGGACTTACCAAAACAAATTCTTCAGTTGAAATATCCGGCAATTCAACACTTGCGACCCATAAATTCACTTCATCACCACTAAATAAATCTGGAATTTCATTTTTTTCAATAAATGTAACTCCTTGAAACTTCATATCCAATCCAAGATTTTCCTTAATTGGAACCTGACAGGAAGCAAACATTTGATTTAAACCCTCACTGAAAGCATCCATATCGTCTTCATTAATCTCATTTGAAAATGAATCAAGCCCAATCATTAGATTTGAAACAATTGAGATCAGTTTATTCTTGGTCAAAAAAATAATTTTTTCTGAATCCTTTGCACCATATGACATTGATACAAATGAATCATAATCATTCGATCTTCCTAAAATATCAGAAGTTTTTATAGTTTCAATTGGCTCAATCGTAACTTTTACATCTTTACCTAAAATAGTATTAAAAACAGATGTCCAGTTCTCTACAAATAAATTTGATAATTGTTCTTTATTACTCATTTTTAAACTCCCTTAGTACAATATCAGCAATTTGTACTGATTTTTTTTTTTTAGTCCTAAACTCAAATGCTGAAAATTTATCAACACCATTTACAAGGACACTTAGTCCTTCTTCAACTCCGGTTTCAAGTTTTATCACATCACCAATATTTATGCCCAAAATATTTTCTGCTGTTAATTTATTCCCAATTATTGCAGCATCTAAACCTATTTTTGTCTTTAATAAATTTAATTTAATTTTCTTCAGTTCCTCAACACTCATCTTTGCCCTGTCCGCATACCAATCCTGTGAGAACCTGTGAGCGATTGGTTCCATAACTATAGAAGGAATACAAAAGTTCATAAAGCCTTTAGCCTCACCAACTTTTAATTCAAAAACTATTAATATAACGATCTCATTCGGAGCAACTACCTGAATTAGCTGTGGGGATGTCTCTGTCGCAACAATTTTCATTTTTAATTCAATAATCTGCTTCCAGGATTCTTCAAGATCCTTTAAAATAAGTTTTACCACACCTTCAATCAGTTCCCTTTCAATATCTGTAATGATCCTCATTCCTCCACCAAAATCCTCACCTTTACCACCCAGAATTT
The DNA here is from genome assembly GCA_965371805.1 of uncultured bacterium. Taxonomy (GTDB): domain Bacteria; phylum Acidobacteriota; class Aminicenantia; order UBA2199; family UBA2199; genus JAOZTV01. The sequence continues at coordinate 19,709 of CBDUZW010000011.1, forward strand.
TATCAATCATTGGAAACAGGATTTTTGGATTGATCTCAAGTACAGCACTTCCCTCCAGAGGATCCATTGCTATCGCGTTAAAATAAGTTGGATCTGGTAAAGATAAAATAAACTCTGCATAGGTAAACTGTTCAACTGAATAAAGATTTACATCAATTAATGCTCTTAAATAAGCTGACAATGATGAAGAAAAGTTTCTCGAAAACCGATCATGCAAATAGTGAAGTGACCTCAACTGTTCCTTTGAAGCCCTATCAGGTCTTCTAAAATTATATATAGAAACTTTTTTATCTGATAAATCAGTTTTTTTCTTTTTTTGTACAACTTCTTTTTTTTCCGGTGCTACAATTTCATCATCATCCGAAAACTCATTTAATAGAGCATCTACTTCATCCTGCGATAATATCTTAGCCATTTTTATCTCCTTATGTTATAGGACATCCATCATCTTTACGCCATTTTTCATAGCTGTTTCAACAATTTTACTACGTAACCTTAAAACGGCTGAAGTCCTTATTTGAGATATTCTTGATTCTGACAATTTCAGTATCTCACCTATCTCATTTAAATTTAGTTCATCAATATAAGAAAAACTCAGTACTAATTTTTCCTTTTCCGGCAAACTCTCAATCAATTCTGTCAATATTTTTTTCATTTCTTCTTTTTCAGCCATAAATGTAGGTGAGTTACTTTTTTCATCAGAAAAATATTTTAACAATCTATCTTCCTCAACCATTTTAACTTCATCTTCAGAAGAATATCTAAATACACCAACTGCGACACCACGTGAGTCATCTAATAATTTATAAAAATCTCCGATTTCCATTTTTAATTCTGCTGCAACTTCATCATCCTTTGCAGGTCGACCAAATTTTTGCTCAAGATCTTTATAAACTCGTTCTACTTCTTTAATTTTAGTTCTCAATCCCCGGGAAGCCCAATCCAGATTTCTTAACTCATCAAGGATAGCACCTTTTATTCTTAAAGACGCATATGTTGTAAACTTTACTTTTTTTAAAGGGTCAAATTTTTTTATTGCATCAATTAACCCGAGAATCCCCGTATGGATAAGATCATCAAGCTCTATTCCAGCAGGTACCCTTACTGCAATTTTTAATGCTATGATCTTAACAAGCTGCAAATTGTCAATTATCTGTTTGTCATATTCGGCTTTGTCCATTGATCATTCTCCAAATTTAACCATTCAATTTTTAACCTTTTTTATTATCTTTTTAGAAATTTTCAATATATCCTTACTGCAGACACTATCAGGATATTTAATAATAACCGGCACCTGATGTCTCACCGATTTTATAATATTCTTATCTTTCGTTATAAATCCCATAGTTCCAATTTTTTTATTTAAGAATTTATTTGTAGCTCTTGCTAATTTTAAATATAACTCTGATGCCTCATTCCCATCAGTAACCATATTAGCTATAACAGAAAATTTCTTAAAACTATCTAATTCAGTAACAACTTTAATAACTGCATAAGCATCTACAATAGAAGTAGGTTCAGGACTGACGACAAGAAATATTTCATCAGAAGAGAGGAGAAGTGAAATAACATTATCAGATATTCCTGCTGCTGTATCAATGATAAGAACATCATTATTATCTTTTAATCTTTCCATTTCATTGTGAAGAATAACTTCCTGTTCATCTGATAATTGAGATAGCGATTGAATTCCTGATCCTGCAGGAACAATTTTTATTTTGTTTTTCTCAACAATAATATCCTCTATTTTTTTCCCTTTCCTAAATAGATCTGTCAGATCAAATTCAGGTTCTATTCCAAGTAGAATATCAATGTTTCCAAGCCCATAATCTGCATCAACAACAACAACATCTAATCCAGTATCCGCAATTGCAACTGCAAGGTTAACAACTACATTTGTTTTACCTACTCCTCCTTTACCTGAGGTAATAGCAAAGGTTTTAACTCCTTTTTTTTCTTTTATATTTTTAGTTAATTTAAACAATCCTGCTGCTTGATTCATAAGCTCCTCCTATATTTTTTGTTAGGGATAATATTTTACTTGCAAATCTTCTTGGATATGCAATTTCTATGTCCTCCGGAACCTGCTGGCCTGTAGTGAAATATGCTACAGGGATATCAGATTCCATCTTAAGATTAAATAAATTGCCAAGATTCAAAGTTTCATCTAATTTGGAAAAAATAAACTTCTCTGGATTAAATATACTATATTTTTTATAAATATTTTTCAAATCCTCTGTTTTTGTTGAGGCACTTAGAATCAACATAATCTCCCTTTCAGTTTCAGGTATCTCTTTTACTATCTTATCTATCTCCTCAAGTCCTTTTGTGTCAGTTGAACTTCTTCCAGTCGTATCAATAAAGACAACATCAAAACCCTTTAATTCATTTAATCTGAATCTAATATCCTTTTTATCATAAACAGAAAAAAATGGAACATTAATAATTTTTGCATATGTACTGAGATGAGCTTCAGCTCCAATCCTATAATTATCATTTGTTATTAATGCAACCCTTTTAGACTCCATTAGTTTATAGTAAGAAGCAAGCTTGGCAATTGTTGTTGTTTTCCCAACTCCTGTTGGACCAACAAGAACAATAATTTTTCTTTGTCCTTTAAGCAGTTTAATTGGGGATGGATTCCCAATCAACGCCGTTATTATTCCAAATACCTTTTTTTTTATTTCATGATTATCATGCGAAATGCCAGTTATCTGGAAAACAAGTGTATCAACTATTTTTTTTGCCATTTTTTTTTCTACACCTTTTTCCATTAAATCCAGGAAAATCTCAAGATAAATACCTTTAAAATCTATATTAGTACTGAACATATTTGAATCTGTTTTTCTTAATAAAAGCCTTATTTCTTCAATTTCCTGCTTTAAAGGTAATAGTTCATTTTGCATAAAAGACATTTTTTCAAGAGTTTGATCTTTTTCAACTGGATTAATTCTTGGAATATCTTTTTTTCTAGTGGGTGCAATCAAGTTTTCATCAACAATTTCAGGTTTTGCTACTCCATATTTTTTATTTAGCAGGTTTTTTGAAATGTTCTCACGTGCCTCACCAGAATCATCAGTTGCAGCAGTAACTTCAATCATTGCTCTGTTACTAAGGTTTAATGACCCTTTTTCCATTACTTTTTTTGTTGAAAGTATATAAGCATCTTCCCCAAGATCCCTTTTAATTTGAAACAAGGCTTCATCTACAGAATTTACAAGATATTTTTTTAATTTCATTATTCAATTACCCCTAGTGATACAATTTTTATATTTTTTGGAACTTCAGAGGCTGATAGAATAACCAAATCTGGTATAAACCTCTCTAATAGTTGTCTTAAATGTGACCTGATAACAGATGAACATAATAAAATCGGCTGGACTTTTAATCCCGATTTTTCAACTGTATTTTTTATTTTATTTATAATGGATTGTGCTTCTTCAGGCTGAATTATTAATTGTTCAGTTTCATTTATTCTCTGGATCTTTCCACTTAGTGAATTCTCCAGATCCCCACCTAAAACTAATACAGGAAGATCACTATTTGCCGTAATATATGGTTTTACAAGAGATCGGGACAATGATTGTCTTGCAAGTTCGGTCAAAACAGAAATATCTTTGATACTTCCCGCATAATCTGCAAGGGTTTCCAAAATTGTCCTTAAATCAAATATTGAAACCTTTTCTTTTAAGAGGTTTTGTAATACTTTCTGGACAGTTCCGATATTCATCAGGTTTGGTATTAGTTCCTCAATAACCTTTGGATATGCCTCACCTAGATTGTCTACTAGATGCTGAGTCTCCTGCCTTCCTAATAATTCAAAAGCATAAGACTTAATTATTTCAGTAAGATGTGTTGTTATAACAGTTGCCGGATCCACTATTGTATATCCATAAAGCTGTGCTTGTTCCCTGTCTTCCTCTGATATCCAGTATGCATCAAGTCCAAATGCAGGTTCTTTAGTTTTTTTGCCACTTAACTCCTGTTCTGCATTTCCTGGATTTATGGCAAGGAATTGAGAAGCCATAACCTCACCTTTAACAATTGGAACACCTTTAAGTAATAATTGATACTCTTTTGATTCCAATTGAAGGTTATCCCGTATTCTAACAGGAGGTACAATAACTCCCAACTCTACAGCAAGTTGTTTTCTCATTGATTTAATCCGTTGTAAAAGTGTACCACCTTGGGCTTGATCAACAAGTTGAATAAGAGAATAACCTATCTCAAGTCCTAAAAGATCAACTTTCAATAGAGATTCTATTCTTTCAGGAGGTGCAATTTTTTCCTTTTTCTCGGTTTCTATTACTTGAATTTCCTCCACTTCTTTCTGCTTTTTAACCTGATATGCAACATATGTAACAATTCCACCAATAACAAAAAATGGAATCTTGGGAAGTCCCGGAATAATTGATAAAAATAAAATTGCAATTCCTGATATCATAATTGGATTTGAATTGAATAAGGTTTGTTTTACAATATCATCACCTAGAGTACCATCTGACGCAGCCCTCGTTGTAATTACACCACCAGAAATTGTCACCAATAAGGAAGGTATTGCAGCCATTAGTCCATCACCAATAGTTAGGATCGTATAGGTCTCGCCAGCAGTAGCAAATTCCATGTTCTTCTGGAACATTCCAATAAGAATACCACCGATAATATTAACAAGGGTAATGATTATTGAAACAGTTGCTTCATTAGTTGTAAATTTTATAGCACCATCCATTGATCCATAAAAATCAGCTTCTTTTTCAATTCTCACTCTCCTCTCTTTTGCCTCTATTTCAGTTATTAGTCCAGAATTTAAATCTGCATCTATACTCATCTGCTTTCCAGGCATTTTATCAAGAGTAAATCTTGCCGCAACCTCAGAAGCTCTTCCGGCTCCAGAAGCAACAACAATTTTCTGGATTGCAATAATTATAACAAATACAACAATTCCTATCACGAAACTCCCGCCTATGACAAATGCACCAAAAGCTCCAATAACATTTCCGGCAGCATATATGCCCTCATCTCCTTTTAATAATATCAATCTTGTTGAGGAAATATTTAACGCTAACCTGAATAATGTAGCCATCAATAGTATTGATGGGTAAACAGAGAAATCTACAGGATCCTTAACATATGTTGATATAAGCAATATTCCAATTGACATAACTATATTTATTGTAAAAAACATATCCAGTATGCCACCCGGCAGAGGTACTAGAATTAGAAAGACAATTGAAATAATTCCTATTGGAGCGACAAGATGTCCATGTTCTTTAAGTATTAATGAGAATGTATTTGAAGCCATAATATTATCCTACCTTTTTACCTTTTAATTTATATATATGTGCCAGAATTTCTGCAACAGGTTTAAATAAATCTGAGGGAATATAAGTATTTAGCTCTACAACCGCATAAATACCTCTTGCTACTGGTGGGTTTTCAATTATTGGGATATTATTTTCCCTCCCTATTTTTTTGATCCTTTCTGCAACAAGGTCCTTACCCTTGGCAATTAATTTCGGTGAAACCATTTTCTTATATTTGTACTCAAGGGCAACAGCATAATGAGTCGGGTTTGTAATTATTACATCAGCTTTTGGTACTCCTGCCATCATCCTTGACATTGCCATTTCAAATTGTTTTTGTTTTCTCTTTCCCTTTATTTTTGGATCCCCTTCCATTTGTTTATACTCATCCTTGATATCCTGTGTGGACATTTTTAATTTTTTCATATATTGATATCTTTGCCATATATAATCCAGTACCGATAGAATCATTAAAAATATGATTATATTAAATGCAAGCTTAAAAAACACGGATCCCATAAAAGCAACAATATCCTGTAATGAAGAGTTTGGAAGCTCAGTAATTCCAATCATCTTTCCTTTTATTGTAAAAAAAGCAATTATTCCGATAATGATAACTTTTACAATAGATTTTAATAGTTCAAATAGTGAATTTACTGAAAAAATCAGCTTTTTTAATCCCTTAATTACATTGAATTTATCAAATTTTATTCTAAGATTTTCACTGATGATCATAAAACCACCTGCCTGAAGTATACTTATGAGTACGATAACAGAGGTTAAAACTATAAAGAGGGGTATTAAAGTTCTAATATACAACCAGAATGAATCATTAAATATAGTTCTAACTAAAGGAAATGTTATCTCCGTCTCAGCAGCAACACTAAAGTATTTCCTCATAGCACCTGAAATATTATCCCCCATGTAAGGAAAAAAAAGTGCAAAAAACATTAAAGCCATAAATAAAACCATTGAGTTAAGAAGCTCCACTGACCTTGGAACATCACCTTTCTTCTTTGCATCTTGAAGCTTTTTTCCTGTAGGCTTTTCTGTTTTTCCCTGTTTCTCTGAAGCCATATTTATATCCTCATCAGTTTAAACAAATTATTCAAGGTGTCAGGCAAGATACTTATATTTTTACCCCACATTACCCGGACAAAACCAAGAATTACAGTTACCAAAAAGAGACCTAACGATATCTTCAGAGGTAAGCCCACAAAAAATATCTGCATTTTCGAGGCAGTTTTTCCTATTATGCCAAGTGTTATATCAATACTTAATAGAACAACTATCGCTGGAGAAGCCATTTTAAATCCCATTGTAAATGAGTTTATAAACATCTGAGAGAATTCCCTGATCAGACTTTTGGTTACAATAATATGCCCGGGAGGAATTTCAGAGAAACTATCCCTTAGAGAGTATAAAAGGTAATGATCTCCTCCTAATACAAGTAATAACGTAGTCCCCGTCATAAGCAAAATAACCCCCATCACATTTGTTTGAGATCCTGTTGGGCTAACTGCCCTTGCCATAGAAAAAGCCATCTGAAAACCAACCATATGCCCAACCAATTCCAGTGTAAACAGCAGTATGAGAAGAACAAAACCCATCATTACACCGACAAGTATCTCCCCTGCTATCAAAATAGTAAATCCAAGCATATCCTGAGGAATAACCCATCCCTGAAAACTTAAAGAAGGAAAGACTAATATTGATATCAAAAAGGCAAATGAAACTTTCACCGTCATTGAATAAGCTTTATTTTTAAAGAATGGAACCATCCCTATAAAGGCACCGATCCTGATAAACACTATCATGAACTTAGGTAATTCCTTTAAAATCATTTCCATTTATTCCTCTTTCCTACCTTACCAATGATGGAATTTGAGTTATTAAATAAACCATTAATCCTACAATTTTATTTATAATCCACGGCATCATAAACATCAGGACAAGTCCTGCAATAATAACTTTTGGAGCAAAGTTTAAAGTTGCATCCGAAATAGAAGTAGCAGCTTGAAACACTGATATAAGAACACCTACTATAAGACTGGTAAAAAGAATAGGAGCCGCTATCATAAAAGCGGTGTTTATTGCCAGTTTTCCAATTGTAATAATTGCCTGTGCATCCATCTATCCACCCATCCCAAAACTTCTTAATAACGAATCTGTCAATAGAAACCATCCATCTGCCAGAATAAATAAAACTATCTTAAATGGGAGGGATACCATGATTGGAGGCAAAAATATCATTCCTAATGAAACAAGTATTGATGCAACAATAACATCAATTATAAGAAATGGTATATATAATAAAAAGCCTATCTGAAAAGCAGTTTTTAATTCAGATAAAATAAATGACGGGATCAAAGTAATTAAACTTACATCCTCTTTTCTTTCTGGAAATTTCTTCTTACTCAATTGATAAAATAATGCAAGATCCTTCTCTCTAGTCTGACTTAACATAAACTTTTTTATTGGTATTGACGCTCTTTTTAATGCTTCCATTTCAGTTATTTCACCTTTATTATAAGGTATTATTCCCACTTCATTTATTTTTATCGCAACAGGGCTCATAATAAATATTGTTAGAAAAAGAGCCATTCCTACTAATACCTGATTTGGAGGAACCCCTTGAGTACCCATTGCCTGCCTTAAAAAATGAAAAGAGATAATAATTCTTGTAAATGATGTCATTAACATTAAAATTGCTGGTGTAAGCGCTAGAAGAGTAAACAGTAAAGCAATCTTTATTGTTGAAGCAAGACCACCTTTCTTATCAGCAGAATCTTTAATTTCAATATTAACAGAAGGTATAGACTGAGATATTAATATATTTGCTCCGATCAACAAAATTATTATAAAAATAAGGCTTCTCTTCATTTTTTATTTCCCGATAACAAAGTTTTAGCCTTGTCAAGAATACTTTTAAACTCATCTTCATTTGTTTCAGATTTAAGGCTGCCTTTATCCAATGTCAATTCAGACATATATGAAATTGAAGTTGGAGTAACACCTATAAAATGGTGCTTTTCCTGAATTTCTACAATAAGTAAAAACTTTTTATCACCAAGAGGTAAATTCGAGATAATATTCATCTTAACAGCCTGTCCCCTTAATCCTGAAGTTTTAATACCTGTAAGTTTTTTCAAAAAATAGGTACTAAGAAAGATCAAGCCTATTACAAAACTTAATGCCATAAAAAAATTAATAAGAGATATTGGAGTCTCCTTTGAAAAGTCAGATATATCAATTTTATCTTTTTTAATATCAGTTCCAATCTTTTTTACCGACTCATTTTGAGAGTAAACAGTTATTGAAATAAATACTATCAGGAATATCAGCAATATACTCTTTTTTTTCATTATTCTAAACCTTCCTGGGATCATTTATTTCAGTGATCCTCACCCCAAATGTATCCTCAATAACAGTAACTTCTCCCTTTGCAAAAAATGTATCTTTTAAAAAAATCATTAAACTCTCCCCAGCAGATCTTTTTAAATCCAATATGTGACCAGGTTCAAAATCGAGTAAATCTCTAATTCTAATCTTTCTTTCACCTATTATTACATTCACTGTAATCGGAATTTCTACAAAATCGGAAAACTCCTCTAACAAATGGCTAAAGCTTTCTTCATAATCCTTATTTCTTCTTAAAGAATCATCTAATTTATTTTGATTACTCATTGTAGTATAAATTTAGAGAACATAACCTTTATGACCGGTTCGACTTTAATTGAATCTTTGAGTATTTCATTAATACTTATCATAATTTCCTCTTTTAACATCACTTTTCCGGCAGAACTTTTCAAATCTGTGTAACTTTTATCAGATACAAGCTCAAATATTTTATCCCTCATTTCAGGAATTAAATTCTCATCTTCTTTTATTTGATCAACGAAAATTGCTTTAGTTAGTCTAAGGTTTATGATGAACTTAACATATCTTCTCACAAGAGGGTCATTCAAATTTATAAGAAACTCTTCAAGTTTAAGGTTACCCTTACCCTTTTTTAATTCCTTTGGGTCTTTTCCCTCTCCATCTTTCTGTTCTCCATCCGTTTTTTCTTCTGCTGTATTTTCACTATTGTCAGTTCCTTCTCCAGCATTTTCCTCAGTATTTTTTTTATCCTCTTCCTTTACTTCTTCACCATCTTTTTTCTCAAGATTTTCCGTATCCTTTTTCTCAGCATCTTCTTTAACGACTTCAGTTTTATCTCCTTCCTCAACAACAACTCCGCCACCTCCGAACATCATCTTACCGACAAACACACCTGCTGCCATCATCAATACTGCAACTACGGCAATAATCACTACAGTAGGAATACCCTTTATTTTTTTCCCTTTGGATTCCCCACCATCTCCACTTACATCATTTTCATTATCTTCAGCCATTATTTCCTCCTTTTTCCCGGAATGCTAATTCTTTGCTTTTTCCGGTCTATTTATTATAATATTGATCTCAACTCTTCTATTTTTACTTCTACCTTCTTTTGTTAAGTTTGAATACAGTGGTCTGTATGGACCATAACCTGAAATAGAAACCCTTGAAGGTTCAAGCCCATTTTCTATTAAGTAATCTGCAATTTCCAATGCCCTGTCCAATGAAAGTAAAAGGTTATCAACCTTTGGAGATACTTCTGAATCTGAGTGCCCGGTAATATTTATAGGAAAATCTGTTTTTTTAACTATAGGTATTAATTTAATCAGTAGAGATTTAATACTATCCTGTAATACAGCCTTCCCGCTGCCAAAACCAATTTTTTCAGATATCATAAGACTTATTCTGTTTTCATCATAAAAAAGTCTATTCCCGGTTTTCAGGATTTGAAGTTCTTCAGTTTCATTAATTATTTCACCAGTTTCCCTTAATATTTTTGCTGCACTACTACTTAGTATGGGAATACTTAATTCAGGAAAAGGATTAATTTCATTCAAATCAGTTGAAGCTTTTTCTCCATTTGTATCACTAATCTTCATTGCCACCTTATTATAATTTTGCCAGAAAGATTTATAATCATCTGTTTTGAATACGGAAACCGAAATAATGAAAATCAGAAAAGTCAATAATAGCATAAGCATATCAGAAAATGTGACTTCCCAATTTCTTTCTCCAGTCATCTTAGCTCCTTGAAGAGAATTTCTACTTTATCTTTCAACGCGTTTTCCTCTTCAATTGAGTTCCCATATCCGGAAACAAAAAGTTTTGCCGGTGAAACTCCATTTCCAATGAAATATTTATAAACAAGCATTGCCCTTCTAGCAGACTCTTTTAGTAACTCTCTGTTCTTTTTTTCCTCTGAAACTCCATCCTTTACTATTTCACTTGAGTATCCCCTGATCTCAACTTCATATGGTAGATCCTTAACAAGAAACAAGATTTTTGAGAGATACCTTTTGGCAGTAAAGTCAAGTTCCATTTTATTTTTTCTAAATCTAATTACTTCTGGAAGTACTAAAACTATGCCACTCACTCCTTTGTAAACAGATAAATCTTTAATATTTTTAAGTGTCAAGTATTTGACCATTAATTCCCTGTTTATATTCTCAGATCTCATTTTTTTTAGTACATCAAGTAATGTATCCGCGTTATTTCCAAACTCAGTAATCGAGTCTTTTCCAATATTTCCCTTTCCGGATAACATAATGCTCTGTTTAAAATGCTTTCGAAAAATCTCAACTTTTTTTTTATCAGATTCAGTAAAACTTGATAAAATAACAAAGAGTGAAACCAAAATCAACATTAAAGATAAGAGGAGAGTTCTTTGACTTTTATCAGAAGAATTATCTTCAATCTGATATGTTTTCATGCGCTTATATCTCTCCAAATCAAATCCCCTATTTTCCCATATTTTTTTCTATATATAATTTCCTGTATTCAGTTGGAAGAAATGATACCATTCTTTGTTCAACCATCCTTGGTATCTCTCCTAATTGAATAGATATAATCCCTGTTAATATCATCTCTTTTTTTACAATTTCATTTTCTGATCTTTCCTTCAATTTACCGGCAATTGGAAGAAAAATTATATTTGACAGGATCGCTCCATAGAAAGTTGTAACAAGAGCAATAGCCATTGATGACGCTATTTGTGAAGGATCATTCATAGCTCCTAACATAAAAATAAGTCCAATTAGAGTACCTATCATCCCGAAAGCAGGAGCATACTGTCCCATTGCTTTAAAGATAGATATTCCAACTCTATGCCGTGATACCATAAAATCAATTTCATTTCTCAGGATCTGTTCCACAGTATCTTTTGATATACCATCAACAATCATCCTCAAACCTTCATAGTAAAAAGGATCATCAATATCTTTCAAGACAGTATCAAGTACAAGCATCCCTTCTTTTCTTGCACGTTTAGAATGTTTAACCATTTCAGGTATTAATTGATAATAGTCTTCATCTTTTACAAAGAAAGCATTTTTTGTGACTTTAAAAACTCTTATGATATCTTTTATTGGATAGTTGATTAAAGTCGCCCCGAATGTCCCTCCAAGAACAATTAAAAGTGAATTAAAACTAAGAAATACACCAGCATTTCCCTGTGTAAAAATCGCAACAGCGAGAAGACCAAATGCACTAAAGATTCCCAAAATAGTTGAAATATCCAAATCTACCTCCAATAAATTAATTAGCAATATCTATGCCAGAAGGTAAATACATGCTTTACCCTGCAATATACGCACTTTATACACATTTTTAAAAAGTGGTAATTGTCAATTTTTTGACATGGTATTTTTTTAGTTTTTTTGTTTTTTGAATAGAATATAGTGAGTGTTTTTTTTTCAGAAAGTAATCATAAGTTTATTATATGAGATTAATACTCATATTTGTAATAGGGTTTTTTTTTAGAATTATTTTTGCTTTTTCAGAACATTATATTGTTTCATTGTTTGATATAAAATCTTATAAGCATTAGGAGTTGTATATTTACTAACAAGAGCCTCATTGATAACTTTATGCTTTGAATAATCATCTTCCTGTGATTTAATTCTTAATCCTGTTAACTGGATACTTCCATATTCTTCAAAGATATTATTACCATAAAGGTATCCGGTTCCAAAAAACGTGGGTTTTGCATAAAAATCCAATTCATCAAACTTATTAATACTGCCATCTATATTAAAAAGAAATGTGAGAGGTCCAGACCTTTCACCTTTAAACATATTCATTTTTACAGGATCATTTTTTATATTTCTTAAAAAATAATTTAACGATCCAGGACTATTTGAAAGCATTAACTTTAAGTTCTTCTCTATTATCTGTTCATCTTTACTTTTTTTTGGAGAAGTTAATTTACTAAACCATTTAGAAATATTTGACAATGCCATCTATCACATCTCCTTCTATAATAATTTTACACATTTATATATTTTTTAAGTATTTTTATCACCAAACTTCAAATGTACATCCATATCAAAACACGTATATTTTAGATTACCATAGTAATTATATTATTTCAACTCAAATTGGAAAATATTTATTATAAGTAAAATAAAATTTCAGAAAATGTATTATAACTAACATTTATAAATAATATTTAAAAAACAAAAAACCCAAGACATAATAAATTGATAATCCATAATGTGATAGAGATGTCTTCAAATTCAAACTTAATGATCTTAATGATTGTGTACAGCAAAAAACCTAATGCAATACCGGTACTAATACTATAACTTAATGCGATCATTATCATAATAACAAATGATGGTAATCCGGTACCTATATCTTTAAAGTTAATTTCATCAATGTTTTTTATCATAGTAAAACCAACCATAATAAGTGCCGGAGCAGTTGCATAGGTAGGTACAATAGCAATTATCGGCACAAAAAATATTGCAGAAACAAATAGTATTCCAGTTGTAATAGAAGTTAATCCGGACCTTCCACCACTGGCAATACCAGCTGCTGATTCAATATATGTTGTTGTCGTTGATGTACCGAATAAAGCACCTAACATTGTTGCAAATGCATCAAGCCCGAGAAGTTTTGATAATTGAGGCATATTTCCATTTTTCTTATCTTCATTTATTTTTTTAGAAAGCCCTATAATGGAACCGATACTGTCAAAAAGATCAACAAACATTAATGAAAATATTGGAGCAATAAGTCCTAATTTTAAGGCTCCCAGTATATCTATTTTCATAAAAATCTTTGAAATATCAAAACTAAAGGAAAAGAGTTTTTCCGGCAAATTATTATATCCAAGAATAATAGATAAAACTGTTATAAAAAATATTCCGAATAATAATGAGCCTTTAATTTTTTTTATATCTAATACAATTATTAGTAAGAACCCTGAGAGTCCTATAAGTACTTCATTAGTAAAACTTCCTGCTTTAACGAATGTCTGAGGATCTTTCACAATCAGACCTAAATTCTGAAGTCCGATAAATGATATAAAAACCCCTATGCCAACTGTTATTGCAAGCACTAGATCTTTTGGAATTGCTTTAACAATTTTCTTCCTGAAACCTGTTAATGTTAATATAAAGAAAATAAACCCAGAAAGAAATACTATGCCCAGAGCTGTCTCCCATCTTATCTTCTGTCCTAAAACCAGGGAAAAAGTAAAAAATGCATTCAATCCCATCCCTGGTGCCATTGCAAACGGAGAATTAGTAAATATCCCTGTAATTATAGTAATTATTCCTGAAACAAGACAGGTAACAATAATCAATGAAGTTTTATCCATTCCTGTATTTGATAAAATATCAGGATTTACAAAAATGATATAAGACATAGTCAAAAAAGTTGTAAATCCTGCAATGATCTCTGTAGGATAATCTACATTTTTTCCCATAAAATTCTTCATTATCAAACTCCTCTATCGGATAAAGAATTTTAATGTTTTAATATTTTTAAGTCAAATTCGTGTGATTTATAGATGAAAACAATATTTTTTATAGAATATTCAGATATTTACAAGTTGTTCTTTTATTAAAGTTTAAGATAAGCGGGAAAAAGTTCAGCTTTTCCCGCAAAGGTTTCATTACTTAACAGGCATCAGGCATTCAGCATTAATAACTGATGAATAAGCTTTATAGAATTCAAAACCCGGTCCGGTAACTGTTAATTTATTTTTATAAACATAAGACCCTAAAGCCCTCCATGCACCTGGAATATCTGCCATTGATTTATATCTGGTAAAAGCAGCTTTAAATCCTTCAATTTTTCGGTATTTAAATTTGCCATTCGTTTTAATTTTAGATTTAACCATAAATCCAATCTCACTTCTTAAATTTTCAGGTTTTACTTTTTGAGGATCGTCATAATAAACACCAACAGAACATTCTCCTGCTTCAATTTTATTTTGTTTCATATATTCAATAATCTTGTTAAAGCCTTTAAAAGCAGCCATATAAGGCCCTTTAAATTCATAATAAAGAAAATGAAACCCGTTCACTTTTTTTACACTTACCGGGAACTTCTCCACTTGTTTTTCTGTACCAGACAGATTAAACACCATAAATCCAATAACCATGATAATAATTAATTTTTTCATATTACACTCCTATTTTTATTTAAGCAGGAATTAAGTAAAATTATCACTCAATTCCTGTTTATAAGAGAATATACCATGAGGTTGTGACACCATTATGTCAAGTTTGATAAATTGATTGAATTTTTTTTATTTTTTTTATTATTTCTTTCCTTATACTTTCCGGTTCTATTACCTCGACATTTTCTCCATAACTAAGAAGCATTGGATATATCCATTGTTCATCATTAAAATTTGTCTCAACAATAATATCGCCATTAGATTTTATAAGTATTTCCTCCTCAAAAAAATAATCTTCAACCCATGTCTTAACTTCTTTTGAGAATTTTAATATAAGTGTGATCTTGTTGGCGCTATCTTTTTCGGGAGTTAATATCTCTGTATATAATTTGCTTTTCCTGAAAAACTTTGTATCCAATGATCTTAGCTGTTTCATCCGGGTAAGTCTAAATATTCTATAATCATCTTTAATTAAACAGTAACCAAATAAATACCATCCATATCCCTTAAATACGAGGGTCATTGGTTCAATTTTCCTGACAATTGACTCCATCTTATTATTTGTATATAAACATTCTATAACAACTGAATCACTAATTGCCTTATGAATTAATTTCATATTAGATTTCTGTTTTTCTCCTCCCCCCCATGGCAATACATCAATAATTATCTGATCCATAGAAGAATTCTGTTCTGCAGTTCTGTTTTTTGGCAGCAAACTTTTAATTTTTTCCATTGTATTATTGAGCTGATTATCGTCCAGAGTAATATTAATTCCTCGAAGTGCAGATATAATTGACGACATATCTTTGATTGTAAGAAATTGCCGATCAATTTTGAAGTTTTCCATTAAGCAATATCCACCTTCATTTCCAGGATAGGACATTATAGGTATGCCGGCAAGATTGATAGCATCAAGATCCCTGTAAACTGTACGGATCGAAACTTCAAATTTTTCTGCTAACTCACGAGCAGTAATACGATTTCTGTTTAATAACAGAATTGTTATAGCAAGCATTCGATCAATTCTCATACCTGTAATATTACCTGAAATACTCTATACCTGCAATGGAAAGGAACAATCATTTTAATAAACAAATTACTATGATAAAATCCTAAGATGAAAAAGAATATTATTTTAATTACAGTCCTTATTTTATTTGTAACTTTTAATCCAGCATTTGCAGAAAAAATTGAGCTTGTTACGACTATCCCCGTTGAAACAACTCTTGAAAGCTTTGGAACAAGGCAGGCAGCAAAAGTCTGGATTGAGATGATCAATAGAGCAAAACACTCCATTGATATTGCTCAATTCTATTTTTCAAATAAAAAAGGAGAAAATTTAGAACCTGTGATCAAGGCTGTCTTAAATGCAGCAGAAAGAGGAGTCAGAGTTAGAATTCTTGTTGGGCAGGCTGTTAATAAAGAGATGATAAAGAATACAAATGATGTATTGAAAATATTTAAGAAAAATCCAAATATAAAAATCACTATATTTAATTGGAAAAAACTCAATGGGAGCATTATTCATGCAAAATATTTTATTATTGATAATTAAGAAATTTATGTTGGAAGCCATAATTTTGATTGGAGAGCATTAAAGCATATTCATGAAACCGGTTTATTGATAAAAGATAAAAATATGGCAACAGCACTTCTATCAATATTCAATGCCGACTGGAAATATTCTAATGGAGACATAGACATATATAATAAGATCAAAACGGATTCTCCAGTTAAAGGAAATAAGAAGATGCTCCTGTTGTCGAGCCCCGATAAATTTAATCCCCCAGGTGTAGAAAGTGCATTAAAAACCTTAGTTAAATTAATAAGAGAGGCGAAGAAAAAGATACAAATCCAATTACTGAATTATAAGGAAAAAATATATGGAAATAAAAAGGATTTTCGAATACTGACAGACGCTCTGATTAATGCAGCAAACAGAGGTGTTCAAGTAAGAATGCTGGTTTCAAACTGGTTTAGCAAGGGCAAAGGTATAGAGACACTATTAAATTTGAATAATATTCAAAACATAGAAGTAAAAATGGTTACAATTCCAGAATCGAGAGATGGTTTTATACCTTATGCAAGAGTAATCCACTCAAAAGTTATGAGAATAGACAAAAACATTTCCTGGGTCGGAACCAGTAACTGGGGATATGATTATTTTTTCAAATCAAGAAATATTGAAATCGTAATTGAAAACTTAAAAATCGGAATAATTCTGGATAAATTATTTGAACAACTCTGGATTAGCCCTTATAGTAAATTAATGGATTCACAGACAAAATATATACCACCAAAAAGAAATTAAATTTTTTTCAGTTTAATCATTTAAAAAAGGCAGCATCTACAAGCTGCCCTTTTTTTATTTATATCTTTATAGTACATCTGATAATTGCTATCACTATTCTGCTGTGATATTATAATTTATGAAAAATATAATATTGGAAATAAAGAATATTACTAAAAAATATGGAAATTTGACTGCCCTGGATAACTTTGGATTTTCTCTCCATAAAGGTGAAATACTCGGACTTCTAGGACCAAATGGTGCTGGAAAAACGTCTTTAATATCAATCCTATCTGGAACATTAAAAGATTTTTCCGGGTCCATCACTTTTAAAGGTGAAGATCTTTTTAAAAATAGAAAACTTAAAAACCATATGGGCATTGTTCCACAGGACATGGCATTTTATGAAGATCTCAATGCAATCGATAATTTAATGTTCTGGGGCGGCCTTTATGATATCTCCAAAAAACAGCTGAAGAATAGAATGCATGAGCTGTTAAAGATTGTAAAACTGGATGACAGGGCAAAAGAACCGGTTAAAAATTTCTCCGGAGGGATGAAGAGAAGATTAAATATTGCAATCGGACTTATACATAATCCTGAATTACTTTTATTGGATGAACCAACAGTAGGTATTGATGTGCAGGCCAAGGTCAGAATTCTGGAAATAATAAAAGAACTGGGTAAAAATGGGACCTCCGTTATTTTCACCACCCACCAACTATCCGAAGTTGAAGAGATATGTTCAAAAATTATTATAATGGACAAAGGTGTAAAACTCATAGAAGGAACTCTAAATGAATTGATTGATATAGTTGGTGAAAAAGAAATTGTTGAAATTAAAGGGGAATTTTCAATTGATTCAATAAGGCAGTTGGAAAATAAAATTAATTTTGCAGAAATTATCGGTTTGGAAGAGAATGTTCTAAGTCTGGCATTTGAAAATACGGATAAGGTTCCGATATTAATGGAAACTTTTTTTAAAAATAATATAAAAATATCGGATTTAAAAATCAAATCCCCCAGTCTTGAAACAGTCTTTCTGAAATTTACCGGAAGGAGTTTAAGAGATTGAGACGGATATTATTGATATTAAAAAATGATATCAAAAGAAGATTGAAATCTCCATCTTCTATATTGATATTAATGGTAATTCCAATGGTAATGACCGGAATTATGGGAGCCGTATTTGCCCCTTCAGAAAACAATATGATGCAGGTCAAGGTCCTGATTGCAGATAATGACAAAGAACCCGGGGCAGCAGTTGTTTTAGAAGCATTTAAATTCCCTCAAGTTAAAGATCTGTTCAAAGTAACAGTTGTTGACGAAAGAGAGGGTAGAGATTTAATTTCAAGTAACAAAGCGTCTGCATTAATCATAATTCCAAAGGGTTTCTCAAAAAATCTTTTGAATAAAATCGAAACGAATCTATCTGTTTTGAAAAACCCGTCAGAACAATTTCTCCCTAATATTGTAGAGGAATTCACCAGAACCTTATCAATTGTCCTCTCTGGAGGAGTTCAGGTTTTCAATATAAACACAGAATTAATTGACCATATGAAAACCATAAAAAAAGATAAAAAATCAATTGCAGATCTGATTCCCCTATTGCTGAAAGACAAAAACAATAGTGAAAATTTCAAAACATTAATGAATTATTTAAATCCCCCGATATTGAAAATCAAACAAAAAATTATCGGCAAAGAGGATAAAGGTTCCGGGTTTAATATTTTCTCATATATTTTACCTGGAATATCCATCATGTTCCTCCTCTTTATTATTGAAATATTCATCCGGGAAATTTTATCTGAAAGGGAAAACGGAAAACTGCAGAGAATGATGTTTGCCCCTCTAAGAGTCAGTGAATACATCTCCGCCAGAATAATAAGCGGCTGGCTGATGGGGTTATTTTCCTACTTAATATTCGTAGTTATGGGGATATTGGTTTTCAGCATTAACTGGGGAAATTATGGCTACCTCTTTATTCTAATTGCAATCACCTCTTTCTGGGTTGCCTCATTTTTCGCCCTGTTAAATGCTTTTTTTAAAAACAAGAACCAGGCGGGTGCCTTTGTGGCTCCTATTATTATGGTTTTCAGTGCCTTTGGCGGCAGTATCATTCCGTCTAATCAACTGCCAATGGCATTTCGATGGATTTCAAAGCTGACACTGAATCACTGGTTCATTGTGGGAACGGAACAGGTCAGAAATAATATTTTTCCATCAATTCCAATTCTTATTCTATCCAGTTCAGGTATCCTTCTGTTTCTTCTGGCAGCAAAATCCTTAAAAAAGAGGATATTAATATGAGTAGAATATTTAATATTGCAATCAATGACCTTAGAATAATGGTTAAAGATAAGATTTTTTTCTTCTGGACCCTCATCTTTCCACTGGTTTTTATACTAATTTTTGGAAATCTTTACACAGGAGGGAGCGGAAACTCCAAAGCATCCTTAACCATTATAAATAAAGACACCGGAAAATGGGGTAATTATTTTGAAAAGATGATTGAATCGCCGGATATACAGATAAATTCACTGGAAAAAGAACCGAAAAACTTTAACAGGGTACTTTTCATACCGGAAGATTTTTCAAAAAATATTAACAAAAAAAAACCCCAACAATTGCTTTTTAAGAAAAACCATGAAGCAAGTATGAAAGCTGCTGCTCAGATTGAGGCGAAATTGCTGCAGGTTATAGCAAAAATAACAACAGAGCTGGTCATTAATTCAAAGAGTGACATCACCTTTGACGATAAGATAGATTTTAAAGAGATTATCAAAGTACAGTTAGTAAATATTAAGTCCGCTTCTATAAAAATACCTTCCGGATTTGATCATGTTATCCCGGGAATTTTAGTTCAGTTTATAATGATGATGGTATTAGTCTATGGCGGGGTTGTAGTGATGATGGATAGAAACAGGGGTATTTTAATACGAATACTCTATTCATCCACCTCTATCAGTGAATTATGGGCAGGAAAATTTCTGGCCAGGTTTTTTCTGGGATTATTACAGGCATTTATATTAATATTTATAGGAATATTTTTTTTTAACCTCAACCTTGGTAATATATACCTATCTATTATAATTATCACTTTCTTTTCGATGGCTATCGCCTCATTAAGTATACTTATTGGATCAGTCCTGAAAACAGAGGATCTCATCGTCGGAGTATCTGTCCTCCTGGCAAATACCTTTGCCGCACTGGGAGGCTGCTGGTGGCCAATCGAAGTTGTCCCCCGGACAATAAAAACCATCGGAATGATCTCCCCCTCCTACTGGGCAATGGACGGATTTCATAAATTAATTTTTTTTAATAAGGGCTTTTCCGATATCATAATAAATATCCTTGTACTTCTAGCCTACACAGCAGTTTTTACAGCCCTCTCTATAAAGTTTTTTAAGATCAAGGAATAAATAATCAGGTTCAGTGAAGTGAGCTGAACTAACTTTATAGTATTATGAGACATTTTGCACATACTAAATATATAATTAAAACGTTGAATAATGTTTTTTAATCATTGTTTGCCTCTTAAGCAAATAGTATTTATTTAATAGAATCTATTTTATCAGAATATAGTAAAATTAATTCAAATGCATCATCTAAATTAACTTTTTGAACTAATCCGGCTATTGCATTTTTCCAGCCCATTTCAAGTAAATCTCTATTTATTTTTAAAATTAAAGGAGTTATGTTTACTGGAAAGACATCACCTCTTGATGAAAAAGTAGCCAAAAGTGCAGTTTTAAGAAGTTTAACATCACATTTAGGCAAAAAATTATATAAATCAAACACATCCTTAGATCTGGAATTATCAGATCCACGAATTATCAGGGTATGAATTTTTTCTGCAATTGAAGATTCTATTGTATAAGTCATCCATGAAAATATTTTTTCATCAATAAGTGCATGGAGAGTACTTTGTACAGGTTTTGGAATAACTACATCACCACTTGCAATATCAAAATGCATTGATTGCGATTTTTGATATTTTACTGGAACCAACCCTATCCCACACCTAAAATACATTCTAGTTCCTCCATACTCACCTAACGAAATTAAATCTGCATCTTTTTCATATTTGAACCATGTTCCGTCATTTATATTATTTTCTATAGCATTTATTATTGTAGTTCTTATTTCATTTATTTTAGTATTTTTTATGAGAGCATCCAGATCAATTGTATGTCGGGGAGAATCATAGACTCTTAGTCCTACAATCCACCTTTAAAAATAATTTTATTAAACAGTTCTGTATTTTTTGTTAATCTGGCAACCATTCTTTCCAGTAAAAACATAGTTTGAATATTCTGATAAGAAATATTTTTTTTGCGGCAATTTGCAGCAATTTTGTTCTAATTGAAGCTGCAAGTTTTTTCATGTTTCCAGCATTCCAACAATTGTTTCCCAGTGTTTTTTAATTGATTTATCATAGTCCAATTTTCTAGCTGTTTTCATAATTTCACTTAAAGTAGTTTTTTGATCTTTTACAGCTCTAACAATTGCAGAAACAGCAATTCTAATACCAATTTTTGATGAATATTTGAATGCTTCAGCAATTGTTCTATTAATATCGCAAATTTTAAAGTCTTTGTGATGCTCAACTCCATATTTTGAAATTATATTTGATCTTATTAATCGATACTTATTATCATTAGTTCGCATATTTTTCGGGACAATAACCCATACCTGCTGTGGTGCCTGATCAATAAGATTATGATAAAAAAGTGCTGTAAGTCCACTAATTATAGAATCTTTCCCAAATTTAAAGGCAGCAGATATAAAGTCAATATGTTCAGCAGGCAGATTTGCTTTTAAATTAAGATAGATACCATGACTCAGCTTTAAAAATTCTCCGTTCAGGACTTTCTTAGAAATAGCTCTACGGGTTAAGCCGAAATTTAAAGCCTCCTTGAGCTTAAAAACTTTTAAAGAATCTGATGAAATTATTTTTTCATTATCCATTTCGTACACATATTGACATTAAATTTTCAAAATGTCAACATATGTACAGCATGTTCTTCAATTTCGTTTCAATACTTCCTGTTAATGAAGAGATTATTGATGATGCTCTATCCAATAACGCAGATGATTTTGAAGATTCGATTCAGTTTATAACATCAGAAAAAAACAATATGGATTTTATTATTACAAGAAACAAGAAAGACTATAAAAAAAGCAGAACAACTGTTTTAGATGCAAAAGAGTTTATGAATTTAAAAAATATGTCCGATTTTTAGCTTAACGACTTTTTAATTTCAATCTAGAAACAATATCCCTTGCCTGTTAATATGACGTGCAAGTTTAGATTGGATTTCAGCAAGTAATTGTTGTCTAACTCTAAATAATGCCTTAACTTTTTCATTTTCTAAATCAGTAGTGACAAAATATCTGAAATCTATAATCAGAATATACTCATCTTCATTATAAGTAATGGTTATTGGTAAAAGATAAACAGCTTCTGATTTATCTTCTATGTACTCTTTATACTTACGAGGTATAAGTACCCCTTTTACAATTCTATCATAAATTTTATTGTTCTTTTGGGCATAATCACAAACAGGTGTAACAACTATTGCAATTTTCTGCCATTTTTTTTTTATTTCATCTCTTATTCTACTTGATTCTTTTTTTACTTCTTTTTTCAGTTGAATTTCTGTAATGTCTTTATCTTTCAGTTTTAAAATATTTTGTAATTTTAGTATTGAAATTAATCGATGCAGTATTGTTTTGAATAATTTATCTTTATCTAGAAAAAAGATAATATTCCCAGATTCACAAATATCTTTTATATCTCGTGATATATTTAACTTTTCATTTATTGTGTTTGTTTTACTATTTACTTTAATATTATTATACTTTAAATCTATTGCATTAATTTCAGTGTTATGAATACTATGCTCTAAAGTGTCTTTAAATACAGAGCTAAAAGAAACAAAACTTGATTGCATTTTAACTTCTGAAGAACTCTCATCGAAATGTTTCCCTAAATATGCATTACCAAGCTTATTAAGTATGTAGTTAGCATTATTTTGCCAATTATTAAATGAATGATACGATGAGAATATATCTTGTAAAGTTTTTGCAGCTGACAAATGAACTTGATTTTCCCAATTAAGTATATAAGAATATGCAGGTTCTGAATTTATTAATTTCTTTATTTCATCTAAAAGGTTTATGTTATTATCTGCTAGTTCATCTGAAAAATTTGGAAAGAAATCAGATTTAACGAAGCCTTTTATATTTATTGGTTTTCTGTCTTTCAATTCATTATCAAATAATTCTTTAACTAGCTTAGAATGTTCTTGCTCATGTCTACTCCAAAAAATTATTGAATACGGGAAATTATCAGGAGAAATAACACGTTTTAGGACACTATAAAGTGTACTTTTTATTTTTTTTATATCTGGATTTGCTGTATCATCAAGTAAATTAATATCAAGAAATAGTATTCTTATATCATTATATTTTCCATCTTCTTCAGGTAAATATTTTAAGTCATTCCCTTTGTAGAAAACATAAGGTATTTGGTTTTTTGATAAAATTTGCATAAGTGGTTCTGCTTGTTCAATTTTATCATCAATAATTGCAATTCTTCCGTTTAGTGGAAAAATCATAGATTTATTTCTTAAATGCAAAGACAATTGTGGCTCCTTCTAAATATTCATTTGGTACTGCAAAATCTCCAATTTCTGGAAACATTAATCTTCCTCTTTGAGCTCCCATTATTTCACTTGCTATATGCAATCCTAATCCCATTCCACCTGGTTTTGCTGAGACAAATGGCTCAATAATTTCATCAGTTGAAATTAAAAATCCTGTACCATTATCTGCGACAATTAGATTAACAAAATTATTGTCTTCAACTAAATTAATAAATATTTTCTTATGATATTTCAGTTTTTTTTCTTTTGCTTTAAATCCTTTCTGATCAAGCCAATAGATTGAATTATCTATGATATTCATTATACTTCCAATTAATAGATTTTTGGCAATTTTTACTTTTTGAGTCCCATTGTAATTCTTATAAGCCCTCACTATTTCAATTTTATGAGAGTTCAGCCTATACTCAGTATTGAATAAAGATTGATTAACAATTTGAGTAATGTTCTCATTCGCTAGACTGGATTTCCTAATAATTTCTGCATAACCATCAATTAATGATGAAAGATGTTTAACTAATTTTAATACTCTTTCTGATACATTTTCTTTTTTTAATACTTTGTTTACCTCATAAATTATTTTTTCTATTTCGTGTACGACTACAGACATGCTAAGCCCTGCTCCTGCAGCTTTTAAAAGATTTTCATTTAATAATTTGTAATCGGATTCTATCTTATTGAAATATTTTATGATTCTAATTTTAACTTCCTCTTCTTTAACTTTTTTTTCTACAAATTTTCTAGCTTCTTCTAGTGTTGCCATAACTGGAGATGATTTTGGAGTAGGTCCATAATGTTTTTTTAGTTTCGATTTATCTTCAAACCTGAGAATTTCCACTAATTCAATCGTATGAAGGATTGATGCTCTAAATGCCTGATAGGCTTCATTTTCAACAAAACCTTCACGGTTTGTTTTTTCAACTAAGTTACTACTCGTTTTTCTGTCTAACGAAACTGCCCCTATTATTAAATTATTACTAATTCGTTTTGCTGGTTGTTGAAATCTTCTATGATTTAATTCCAGCCAATCATTTTCTGGTTCTCCATAGTCATATACTCTTAATTTATCCCTAAATACTTTAACACCACCATTTGAATCAAGGTATTTCTTAAAGCCAGATTTATCAGACAAACCCATTTTTAAAATAAAAGTATCTCTATCAAAAACATATCCTTCAAACCTTATAGAGCCAATTTCAACACCTTTTTTATCTAAATTAATTTCTTGCCCTGCGAGCGCTTCATATTCTTTAGGATATTTCAATGTCCTAAAAACATCAATTAAAGGATTGTCAGTCTCAACAACTCTTTGATGAAGTTTTGACATTGTTGTCCAAGGAATGAACTTATATTCAAATTTTTCTATTTTATTACCCTTTACAATAATCTCAAATTTATAAAGTGAATACTCTTGAATATCTTCCCATTTCAGCAAACCTTTAAACCATTCAGGTTTATCTAATATCTCAAATGATGGGATAAAAGAGTCATTCTCTTCAAAAGGAGATGCCAATGCTGTTATTGAACGTTTTATGTCCCTTGCAATACCTCTTTCCCATTTTTTTCTGAGATTTGAAATCTGAATATTTGTACCTGTTTTTCCTTTTTTAAATAATTTAGGTTCTGTTCGTTCAATAATTGTAATAGGTACTTCATCTAAGTACTTATATTTTTCAAAAGCAGTCCAGTCGATTTTCACAAATATTTCGTTAGAGTTTTCTGATTTTGTAGTCATTTCAATAATATTTCCTAATTTATGAGCACCAAAACGACCAATTCCTTTTTCTCCTATTGGCAATCGTTTATATTTTGGAGATACTTCAAGATTATTTATTTTTTGAGATTTGAAATCACTCCCTGGTTCTAGCCAGACATTTTCCACAATATAAGCACTCATTCCATACCCATCATCTTCAATAATAATTACTCCATTTTCTAGATCATCTACATTTTCCATATAAATATTAATAAATTTTGCATCTGCATCATAAGAATTTTTTACAAGTTCAACTAATGCAATACTCTCGTTTTTTATCAACTGGTTTCCCAATTGTAATAGAAGTCTTGCCCTAGGTTTAAATTTTACAAGAATTTTCTTCTCTAGATTTAATAATTTAACTTCTTTAGACATAATAGTTCCTTAATTTTTAATGCTATCTCTTTTGCCATTAATGGTGGAACAGCATTCCCAATTTGTCTGAAAGCTGAAGTTCTACTACCTTCAAAATAAAAATCATCTGGAAACGATTGTATTCTTGCTGCTTCCCTGACACTGATAGACCGTACTTGTTCCTTATCAGGATAAATATAATGATGCCCATCTTTAGCAATATGAGCCACCATGGTATGTGAATGCCCATCTAGATCTACTACTTTAAATCTATCAAGGAAAGATTTTTCATTATTATGTGTTTTTAAACGTTCTGGCAAATCAGGATATTTTAATCTTTCACCATTATTCAGCCATTTCTCAATAGCAATCTTATAGATTTCTAGATCACGTTCATTATGTTGTCTGGTTATGTGTTGTGTTACAAAACCTACCCCATTTCTAATTTTAAATTCACTTAGATACTCATTTGTATCTTTACTATATCTGGTAATATTATCATTATCTCCAGGTTTCAGTTTTATTAAATCAGAAAAAATGTCTTTTATTTTAAAATCTTTTTCTATTTTAGAAAATTCAGGATATTTAAAATCAAATCCCTTTTGCCAACCAATTAAGATAATCCTTTTCCTCTTTTGTAAAACTCCAAAATCTTCAGACTTTTGAACAGTATAATCAAGTTCGTATCCTATATGCTTGAAACATGCCTGCATATTTCTAAAATAACTGCCATTATCTGCTGTTATTAATCCTAAAACATTTTCAAACACAAATACCTTAGGCTTATATTTTTCTAAAAACTTTGCATATTCTATATATAAATGATTTCTAGGATCATCTTTCATCCTGTTTTTATCTCTTGAACGGCCAACTAGAGAATATGCCTGGCAAGGTGGCCCTCCTATTACTAAATCAACCTCACTACCATTTAAACGTTTATCAATAATATCAAAAATCATATTATTGTTTTCACCGATAGCAGTATTTATAATTGAATTATTGATTTCATAATTACCATATTTTTTAATAAAAGTTGCTCTATCTATATTTCCCAGCAGATATTCATTGTAGTATTCCAACGCATTTTCTTTTTTCAATTTGTGGTAAATCTGTCTTGTTTCAATTGTTTTACATGCATTTTTATCAATTTCAACATGTGCAATCGGGCTGAAGCCTGCATTAATGAATCCTTCAGACAAGCCACCTGCTCCGGAAAATAAGTCTATATATTTCATTTTTATTATTTAATTGTTACAAAATCCCATTTTTTACTCATAAAACCCCTTTCAATATATCATGTCATATCAAAACAATAATGAAAACAGTATCTCATTATTATATTATATACCAGAATAGATTTTTTTAATCAAGCCCATTAGTCATTTATTCACATTGCGATACTTTTAATTATACTGATTAATCGGTTCTGATCTTTTGTCTCACATTCCCAAATTATTTTTATACTCCAATCCGATTCTTCTAATTGTTTTTTTTTTTGTAAATCTCTGTTTTTATTTTCATTTAACTTATTTTCCCAGAATTCTGTTCTGGTTTTTGGAGTATATGCAAATTTACACCCCTCATGCCTGTGCCAGAAACAGCCATGAACAAAAATCACAGTTTTATATTTTGCCAATACGATATCCGGCTTGCCCGGCAGAACACCTTTCGCATGATACTTCTTTGCTACTTTCCCGTTCAACCTGAACCGATATCCCATTGAATGGAGCAAAGACCTGACAATCATTTCAGGTTTTGTATTACTGGATTTTATTCTACTCATATTCCAGCTTCTATGCTCTTTAGAAATAGTATCCATGATAATTAATTATAGCATGTTATTCTAAGCCGGTAAATATTGACATTTATTCTAAATCAAAAAATGAATAATATTGACAAAACCCTATAAATATTAATTATTATCAATAATTTTATTCAAATTTATTTATCCAAATATCTATACATTTTAAGTTAATCTTGCAGACAATTTGCAATTGCTTCTGCCAATTTCGGAGGTACAGCATTCCCTATCATTTTCGCTATCATATCCCGGCTTTTAGAATAAAATTTATAATCCAGGGGAAAACTCTGCAATGTCGCCCCCTCTCTTATTGATATTGCCCTATCCTGCTCAGGATGCCCATATCTGCCATTTGAATAACTCACAAACCTGGTAGTAATTGCTGGTGCAGGTTTATCCCAAACCATTCTCCCATAAACATCGTAATGCGACCCATTAAAGCTTTTAGATTTTAACAGAGGATCACTTTCCCAATCTCTTCTATCTCCACCGTTTTTCCGGGTTTTTTTTATCCGCATTAGATTTTTATCGGATAATTTAGCAGTTGAATGTTGAAAGTCGCTATTATCCTGTGTCCCTGCTTCAATATGTTTAAAAACATCTTTAGATCCTATCGCCTCTTTCACAGTAATAATATTATTTTTATCCGGAACAGGCAGTTTAATTTCCTTTTTAATACGTGAGGCAATTAAAACATATCGCCTTCTATTTTGTGGTACTCCAAAATGTTTTGCATTAACTACATCTTCATCAAAGATATATCCATTTTCAGAAAGAAATAGCTTAAATTGTCCCAATGGACTATCTGCTTTCTTGTCAAGTCCCGGAACATTTTCAACAAATACATATCCCGGTTTATAATATTCTACAAATTCCTGAAAATCTGCTAAGAGTAATCTTGTTTGATGTGATTTGGTTTTATCTGTTTTTATATTTGAATAATACTGACAGGGACTGCAGCCGACAAAAATCAAATCATCCTGATTTTTTTTTACATTGAAGAAAGAAGCAATTTTTTCCTTTTCCAGATTTGAAACATCAGCACAAAGAAATTTCGCATCATTATTTTTCTCATACGTATCTTTACAGTTTATGTCTATATCAATACCACCGAGGACATTAATTCCAGCCTGCTTGAAACCACAGGTTACTCCCCCGGCAGAACAAAAAAAATCAATTGCTTTCAGCATAATATTTATAAAAAGTATTTAGTTATAAGTACATAATTTATAAAATAAATAATTTTTATCCTCTAGGATTAAATCTATACCAAATAGAAAAAAAAGTCAACTTTTTTTATTGCATCAAATCATTTATATTAAAATTTAATCATCAAAGTTTTTTTAATATTTCACAACAGGATTTACTTCGGATTAAAAAAGAGTAAAGGTCAATGTAACCATTTCAGGCTTTGTATCTCTGGATTTTATTCTACTCATATTCCAGCTTCTATGCTCTTTAGAAATAGTATCCATGATAATTAATTATAGCATGATATATAAATGCATGTAAATATTATCACCATACTTCAAATTAAAACGATTGCCTGTTTTGTTTTCAAATCTAAACAATTTTAAAAAGTTGTTTTTTGACATTAATTATTCTATAATCATGTTTAGAGAGTTTAATGGAGAATAGCAATGCTAGCAATCAATAAAGAAGAGTGGCGGACACTCCCGGAACAAGCCCGGCAGGAAGTTTATGATTTTTTCCTTTTTGTTAAACAGCGATATAAAAAAAAAACAGGGATTGACCCTGATACAGTTGAAACACTTTCATATTCAAATCATAGTGCAAATACCATTGAGGATTGGATAAATGAAGAGGAAGATGATATATGGAAATAAACATTGCTGATGTAGTATTATGTGAGTTTTATTTTAGTGATTTAAAAAAAACAAAAAAAAGACCTGTATTAGTATTTAAAGACAACCTGCCTTATGATGATTTTATTGCAATTCCAATCAGCAGCCGAATAAAAAATTTATTTCAAGATGAATACAAAATTGATAATTCCATGTTTGAAAATGGCAGTATTCCAAAAGAATCAAAGCTCATGCTTAGAAAAACTTTTGTTGTTTCAAAAACAGTAGTAATTAAAAAATATGGGAATTTAAAACAGGAAGATTTTAATATGTATCACCAGCGATTTTGCAGGTTTTTTCATTGTAACCAGTTATAATTTTAGAAAAAAAATCATGTTTTTTTAGCAACTCTATATTTTCTTTTCGAGCGAGTTAAAAAAGGTATCCTGATCAGTTAATTTGCCGTCACTAACATCTTTTTCGCCTGAAGAAATGATTTTTAATATAGCAATAACCTTATTCTTATTTTCATAGCTGCCTGTATTCAATAAAACCGCTTTACCTTTCCGCATTACATCTTTAATATCCATATTATTTCTCCAGAAATACTTTTATATATATAAAAAAGATTATTGTCAACCTTTCAGCTTAAACAAACCTATACTAAAACTTTCCGGTATATTTACTACAGAGTTCATCACCTGATTTTCAGCACGCTTTCTCGATTTCATTCATCCATTTATAATTATAATTTTAGAGGAATATTGCACCTCTTTATATATGGAATTAAAGCTTTTAATCAAATATTATTTAAATTCAGCAATACCCAAAACACAACTTACCTTGTATTTTAGCCCTATTAGGTCTTTTTTTACCTTGTATTTTGTCCTTTTATATAATATGTTCAATTGTATTATATCTTTTTCAGCTAAAATTTTCCTGTGTATTTGCTCCAGAGATCATCACCTAGTTTCCAATAGGCTTTTTCAACTTTGATCATCCATTTATTAGTATAATCAGTAAGGTATTTTCGGGCTTTTTTAGGACTCTTTTTATACAGTTTCAGGGCTTTTTCTTCTATTGATTTTTGGTTATCCAGAAACTGTTTTTCAAATTTTTTCCAGACCTTTGCAACATCATGTCTCATCGCTCCCCATTTTTGGGCTGACAGATCTGCAACTCTATTTGATGCCCACCATGCACTTTTTAAATTAAATCCCGGCCTTCCACAGATTTTATAAGATTCCGGCACCCTGGTTATCCCACTATAGATTGGTATATAAGAGGTCATAGCAGGATTATCATAACCAAACCAGACAAGACCGCCAATTTCATTAGGAAGCCATCCTCTTACCTGAATTACAGTTGCATATGTACAGTAATATCTTGCAATACATCTTTCTCCCAGATTGTCCCATGATCCATCCTTCCTTTTTACATTCCAACCACCATTTATTTTTAAAAAGGGCATCATATCATAATGCATAAAAGGATTTGCATAAGGGCTTTTTACAAATTTACCGGTTAACTTACCATCTTTATCTACTTCCTGGACCAGCATATTTTTTGTCATATCATATGGAGTCCCTTCATAAGTATCTCTGAATATATCCATAATATCCTTAGGAACAATCTTTTTTTCCGGTTTAATTGAAAAAGGATAATTTTCTGAATTGGGATCAAGTTTTAAGGAAGGCGCTATAAGATCAAAAACTCTCCATTCCCGTCTTCTTGTTGCTAAACTTTTTCTTGATGCATAGGCATAACAGAATTCAAAAGGCTCTCCAGCTTTCGGGTCGAATAATCCAAGCTCAATAGCCCTGGATTTATAATTCTCAGAAGCCATATAAAAATCAGGTTTCGAAAGGTCAATCTCTCTGATCCTGGATCCATTTGCATTTACACTGATATGATCGTCCGGAACACGCCTTGCTACCCAGACGGCACCCTTTTTACCTTTTCCGGGCCCTACTATTTCCAAATGCCATACCTCTTTTGGATCAGCTATTGTAAAACATTCTCCCCCGTCAATATAACCATACTTTTTTGTAACCTCATCAATGATTTTTATAGCTTCTCTGGCTGTCTTTGCTCTTTCAACCATAATGCGATTTATCTCATAATAATCAATTGTTCCAACATCACTTCTCATTATTTTTTTGCCGCCAAATGTGGATTCCCCTACAGCAAGCTGATATTCATTAATGGCAGGAAGAGTCGTATTCAAATATTTATACGTTCTGCTGACCTGATCAATGGTTCCACTTAATTTTTGCTTTGATAAGTCATATGCACTTATGGTTTTATGGGAGTCCAGATATGTCTTTCTTTTACTATTTTTTTTATACTTTTTTGCAGGTACTATATCCAGCCAGGTTCGGTCAACCCTCGAATCACATGTGTGGGATGTCATTACAGAACCATCAAGGGAGGCATTTTTCCCGACAGTTATTGAAGTACATGCATCCCGGTCCGGATATCTCTTATTTTCTTCTGTACTAAGATTAAAATTGAATATCAAAATAATTGACAAAACTAATAAAATGGTTATTTTTTTCATTTCTACTCCTCGGTTTTTTTATTTATACGCGAACCCTTACTCAGTCTCTAAACTATATTCTTTAAGCTTATTTCTAAGAGTTCTTGATGAAATTCCCAGTATTTCAGCTGCTTTTGATTTATTTTCTCCTGTTTTTATCAAGGTTCTGAATATTAGATCTTTTTCCATCTCTGCAACTGTTTTTATGTCTTTTGATGGTGAAGATGAAGATTTTATAGACTTATTAAACTCAATATCATTCCCTTTTATTATTTTGCTTTCACAGAATATAATCGCTCTCTGGATAACATTCTGAAGCTCCCTGATATTTCCCGGCCAGTCATATCCTTCCAGTTTAGATTTAGCCTCATCAGAAAAGTCAACAATACTTTCAACTGTTCCCTGCTGGTACAATTTTAGAAAATTTTCAGCTAGAAACAAAATATCTTCTTTTCTTTCTCTTAATGGAGGAATATTAAACTCAACAACATTTAATCTAAAAAAAAGATCCTCTCTGAATGTTTTCTCCTTGATACTTTCCTCAACGTTTTTATTAGTCAAAGAAATTGTACGGACATCAATTGAGAGTGTTTGTTCTCCTCCCAACCTGTCAACTTCTTTTTCCTGAAGGACCCTGAGAATCTTTGCCTGAAGAGATAACGGCATATCTCCGATTTCATCTAAAACCAAAGTGCCTTTATCCGCCAATTCAAATTTCCCGGGTTTGAATTTCTCAGCACCGGTAAAAGCTCCTTTTTCATATCCAAATAACTCACTCTCAAGTAAATTATCAGGAATTGCAGCACAGTTTATTGGAATATAAGATGAGTTTGCTCTCTTACTATTATTATGAATAAGTCTGGCAAAAACCTCTTTTCCTGTCCCGCTCTCACCTGTGATAAGGATCGATGCATCACTTTTGGCCGCTTTTTTTGCCCGTTCCAATAGAGATAACAACTTGTCATCTCTGGTTAAAAACTCTGATATAGGCTTATGATTGAAGGATTTTGGAAAATACTTTTCAACAAGTCTTAATATTTTTTCTGCAGGAAATGGTTTAAGGATATAGTCTTCAGCCCCATTTTTCAATGCTTCGACCGCATCCTCTACTTTCCCATATGCCGTTATAACAATTACGACTGTATCAGGACTTTTCTTCTTTATTTCAGAAACAAGTTTAATACCATTCCCATCCGGCATCCTTACATCCGTTATCACCATTGGATAAGTTAAGAAATTTAGTTTTTCTTTTGCTTCCAGAAATGAGAAAACTCTGTCAATTGAGTAATTCTTGCGTGAAAGCGTCTCACTTAGAGCAAAATTCATATTTTCATCATCATCAACAATTAAGATATCTTTTATTTCCATCTATCTATTTTATAGGAATTGAAATAATAAATAAAGTCCCATTCTCATTTGATTCAAATTCTATTTTACCCTTATGTGCTTCAATGATCCTTTTGACCATAGCCAGTCCAAGTCCGGTCCCCGTATTCTTTGTTGTAAAAAAGGGATTAAACACTTTTTCATACACTGCAACTGGAATCCCAACTCCATCATCTATTATCTTTACTATTAATTGTTCATTATTAATTTCTGACTTGAGAGATATATTTCCATTTTGTTTTACTGCATCTGCTGCGTTAAGAAGAATATTACCTATACTCTGTTTCATCAGTTCAAAATCACCTGAAATTTTCACATCAATGGGCTCCAATTCAAGGTTAATTGCTTTTTTTGTAATAGTCATCATTATCATGTTTTTTGATTCTTCAAAAAGATCTAAAACAGAGAAAATTGACCTTTTAAGTTTTATATCCCTGGTATAAAGAAGTATATTGGTAACTGTATGATTCATATTATTTACTGACGATCGAATTCGTTTAAGTATTTCACTCTGTTTATTATCTGTTTCCATATCCTCCTGAAGAAGAGAGACCATTAACTCTATACTTCCTAATGGATTTCTAATCTCATGAGCGACTTCTGCTGCCAGCTCTCCCATTACTCTCAATCTGTCTTCCTGCTGAGATTTAATCTGGAGTTGTTTTAACTCGGTTTTATCATTGATCAATACAATATAACCAATTTTTTCTTTTTTACTGTTTATAAAATCTGTAGATTGCAGCTCAATCCATCTGGGTACATTTTCAACTTCTGTTTCAATCTCAATGATTTCCCTATTATCCTTAATTACTTCAGAAAGTTCAATTCCATTACTTTTATTTATCAAATTAATTTCAATTGGAGGTTCCTTACCGGAAAGAACAGGAAAAAAATCAGTTGAGAGATTATTCCATAGAATAAGATTATTATCATTATCTATTACAAGTATAGATGATTTTATATTATCAAGAATATTTGAAAGAAATAGAGATAATCGTCCAGATCTTTCCTTTAAGGCCTCATAGGAATTCTGTAATTCCGATGAAGTTTTTATAAAATCTTCAAAAGTCTTTTTCAATAATTTCAGATCTTCTTTTTCAGACATTTTTTTCCAATTGTTTTAACCAGAAAGATCCGGGATTTAGTTTCTTAAGTTTTTCAGTTTCAATTTCAATATTTTGTATATCATTTTTTTTTCGGAAAATATTTATTTTCTGAAATAATATCCATTCAACATTCTTTCCTGTCTTTTCAATTTTATTATATTCTCTTAAAGACTCTTCAAACTGATCTAATAAATAATAGAGGTCTGCAAGTTTTGTTTCAAAATCAAGTTTATTCTTATTTGCAAACGGTGTAGTTGTTATTTTTTTATAAAGTTCAAGAGCCTCAGGGATATTTTTTTCTTTTGATAAAAGATCTCCTTTTTTTTTCAGCATATTAAATTGATATATATTTGATATTTCCTTCATAGGAAAATCTTTTATTATCAGATTTGCTTTATCAGATTGTCCTGTTCTTTGTAATGAATTAACAAAATATAATATAAACTCATCCTTACTTTTATTTTCCAATGACATTTTTTTAAATAAATTCAAAAATTCTTTATACTCACCATTTCCATACTTTATCCCGGCAAGTTGAATTTGTGCTGTAGTCCAAAAAGTCTTATATAAATTGTATTTTAATATATGATTATATATCTCATCTCCATTTTTTAATAATCCAATACTGACAAGATACCTTGCAATTTCCATTAAATTTTCACCGGACAAATAGCTCTTTCTAGGTTTAACAAGAACCCATAATTTTAGAATCTTTTCTATACTCTCCTCAGATTTCATCTCTTTAATATATTGGTTCAAATATTCCCTGAATCTTTTTTTGATATGAGGGTCACTTTTTTTCTTTAAAAAATAAAAATAATTCTTAATTGCACCCTCAATATCTCCATTTCTGAGAAATTTATTGTTTAATAAAATTGTTGCCGTTCTCCTTTCATTATAATTTAAAGAATTATTTTTTATATCTATAAGGTTTTTATCAATATCCGTAAAACTTTTGTATCTGCTCTTAAAAACTCTCCGCTCATCTTCACTAAGTTTTATTAAGGATTGAGTAAGATTCATAAGCAATGTAAAATATTTTTTTTTATTTTTCAGACTCCGATATTTTATTAAACTCCTGTTTTTATGTAATCCTTCAGTCAGGAGAAGTGAAGCATCAAAATGTTTTTTTTCTTTAGATAATGACTTTGACAAATACAATAGTGCATCTAAAGTCCGTTTATCTTTTGGAAAAATATTTATAAATCTTTTGAAACCATCAGTAGAATCCACGAAATTCTGTGTGTTATAATAGATTTTTGCAGATTCAAATAAATATTCCGGTCTATATCTAATCAATTTAGGGATTTTCTCTTTTGCTATTCTTAAATAATCAAGCGCATCAAGATATGCATCTGTTTTTGAGTAAGATAAGGTTAAAAGAATGTATGTTTCAGGGTTTTCATCCCCCATTTTCCATTCATTTACAATTTTTTCAAAAACATTTATAGCATAGTTAAACTTTCTTTCTTTTAGATATTGTTTGCCAAGAATGACAAATGCATTAAAAGCCTCCTTTGTTTTTGGAAATTCAGATGACAATTTCTTAAGATAAAATGTTTTTTTTACTTTATCTTTATCAAAGAGCCTAATATATTCTCTATAAACATATTTTAGATATTTTCCATTGGGGAATTCTTCTTCCAGTTTCATAAAATAAGATTTCCCAATTTCAATATTTTTATTTCCAATATATGCAACTCCTGTATAATAAACAAGAAATTCTTTATCATCCTTTGACAAACTGTTCCCATTTATATTGAGTAAACCAACAGTTTTTTCCAATAAAATCGCATATTTTTTATTTGAATATAGTTCTTCCAGCTCAGTTTTATTAATTGTCGCAGGCAGATTACTTCCTATCAACAAAATTAGTAATAGAAATAAAACAGGTTTCATTTAATTAACAAGCTCTAAATTAAGCATCTCCTGTCCTTTAACATACTCTATGCCAAGATCTTTGCTTACATTAAGCGATGATATTTTTTCCAGGATCATCTTTATCCTGTCAATATTATTTTCAATATTAGCAATCCTGGATTCAATTTTTGATTCCTTATTCTCAAAATTTTTCTGTAATAATTGAGCCTCCATCGAGATTATACTTAATGGATTGTTAATCTCATGGTTCAAGCTTACAATCATCTGACCTAATAAGTTCTTTTTTTCCTGCTTAACAAGTTCTTCCCTTGCAGTTATTACATTCCAGTATAATTGTGCATTTTCCAATACAACAGAAGTCTGATCACAATAAGCTTTTAAAAGTTTCATATCATGCTTATCTAATTTGGCTTTCTTTATCTCAAAATTTGCAGTAATTAATCCAATAAATTTATTTTTTATTGATAGCGGCATTAATATTGTACTGTTTCCAAAGATTTTTGCTAAAGTTCCTTCATTATTTTTATTTATTACTTTTGGAGTTTTTTGTTTTAAAATAATATTCATCCATTTTGGTCTTTTTCTTCCGATCTGCCATTGCTTTCCGGAAAATTCATCTCCACTATCTCCAATTGAAACTTTATGTTTAAGAATATTATTAGTTACAAAATAAAAATTTATCAACCCGAAATTGAAAGTGTCCTGAATTGAATCAAGTATACTTTCCATAGTATCATTAATTGTATTATCTGAAGTAATAGAATTAAACAATTCAAAAAATCTCTCTGTTTTTTTTGATTTTTTGGAAACTAACTTCATTTTTTCCAGATATTTATAATTATAATGAATATTTTCGATTTTTTTCTTCACAGTTTCTTTTTCAGCATTTTTCAGCAATAAAGAGATGACACCACTATCTAGAAGAGTCATAATGTTTTTTTTAGGTTTTTCAACAATATAAACTATTGGTTTTTTAAATTTCGTAAATTTATGACTCTTATTAAGATAATCGTCCACAGACAAAAAAGATTCTTCAATAATGATCAGTTCAAATTCTTTACATTCATTAATTGATTCAATGTTTTCCGGAAAAGACACTTCACCTTTTCTGAAATATGCTAAATATTTTTCCTTTAATTTTATATCATTTGTAAATAATAAATATTTTCCCATCATTGCCTCCCATTATTTGAAGCAATTACCATGCCAACTATTGAAAAAAATCAATTAGTGATTGTTTTTTATCCTTATCTATGTTAACCGTACCGTCTTTTTTGTAATTTACAACACTCAAATCCTTGGCCGTTAAATTGAGTTTTTTTGCTTTATTTTTAGCTATAGTCTTCTTCTTTGGAGTTTCGGAGTTATCGTCAAGTTTTTTAATTTGCAGTCCCTTACCATAAGTATTTAAAATACCATGTATAGTAACGTCATTAACTTTCAATATAGAACCTCCAATCATTATATCGGAGATTATAAAAGTTTCTTTAGTCTTTTTGACAAAAATAATTTTTTTTGTCAAAATTATGTCATAAAGGAGAGATAGAAAGAGCTTATGATATAATTTTTGAATAATTATTGTATAAAACCACTATTTTGAAATGAAGATGACGGAGGTTTATGCAGTTAGAATGGGCATATTGAGTATTGCAGTAGGTTTTTATTAAAAATTCAGGTATTAACAATACTTGACTATTGTATCTCTTGCTAGTTATAATAATAGATAAGAACATATAAATCAGAGGAGAATAAAATGGCTATAAATTATGAAGACTCAATTTCACAGGCTACAAAATCAATGGAGCATTCTATTATAAGGGAAATCCTTAAATTAACTAAAGGAGTTCCAGGAATGATATCTCTTGCGGGTGGGCTGCCAAGTCCTCTATCCTTCCCAAAAAAACAGTTAAGCGAGCTTTTCTCTGAAGTAATATTAAGGGATGGAGATGACGTTTTACAGTATGGTCAAAGTGAAGGAGATAAATTTTTTAAAAAAGCAATTCGAGAGTTTGAAGATGTCACATATTTAGAAGATGATGATATGGTAATTACAGATGGCGTATCAAATGCAATATACCTATATACAAGAGTCATGATAAATCCTGGAGAGATAATCGTTTGTGAGGCACCGACCTTCCCCGGTTCTGTTGTTACCATGGAAGGATGCGGAGCAAAATTGGTTGGGGTTGAAATGGATGATCTTGGAATGATCCCGGAAAAACTTAAAAAGACACTAACCACACTAAAAAAAGAAAATAGAATTGTAAAATACCTTTATCTGATACCCGAATTTCAAAATCCAACAGGTAGAACAATGAATCTTGAGAGAAGAAGAGATATTATTAAAATTGCAATAGAATTCGACCTACCAATTTTTGAGGACCAACCTTATAGAGAGTTAAGATTTTCTGGTGAAAAAATAAAAACAGTCTGGGAAATTGCAAAAACTGAATTTAACAAACCTGAACTTGTTACTATTGCAAAATCCTTTTCAAAAATATTAGGTCCTGGTCTTAGACTTGGATTTGCTGCAGGTCCAAGATCAATCATTGCCGCTATGGTTAAATGGCTGCAAAAAGTAATAGTCAGTCCTGGCTGTGTATCACAAAGAGTGGCTGCTGAATTTATCACCAAAGGTTATATGAGGCCTCAAATTGATAAAATAATTAAATTGTACAAACCAAAAAGAGATAAAATGGTTGAAGCATTAAAAAAATATATGCCAAAAAACGTTACCTGGACAATTCCAGATGGTGGAATGTTTCTATGGTTAACTGTTCCTGGAATTGACTCTGATGCTCTATTTAAAAAAGCAGTTGAAAATAAAGTAGCCTTTGTACCAGGGAGTAATTTTTATCCAAAAGGGAACAAAAGAACAGACGAAATAAGATTAAACTTTTCATATGCTGACATTGAAGATATTGAAGAAGGTGTTAGAAGGTTTGCTGATTTATTTTAATTCTTCTTCATCTACAATTTTTCCATCCAGATCATATGTAATCCACATCCCTGTCTTTTTATCATTTTTGAAGTCCCCTTCCATGATCTTTATTCCTTTTTCTGAATAACTTATAAAATGGCCATGTTTTTTTCCATTATTATATCCTTCGATCAGTTTTATTTTTTGACTTTTATAATAATGCAGCCATTTGCCATTTTTTTTCCCATTAACATAAGTTCCATCACTTTGCTTTTCTTTAGTTTTATAATAAACTACAGCAAGGCCATTTGGTTTATTATCTTTAAACATCATAGTACTTTTGAGTTTTTGATCTTCACTATACAAAAACCATTTTCCTTCAGATTTATTATTAATAAAAGACCCCTTACTTTGTAAAAGTCCATCAAGTGTATAGTAAGTCCATTCACCATTCTTTTTACCTTTGTTCCAACTCCCCTCTTTCTTTTTTTTCCCATTTATAAACCAATGAGTCATTATTCCATCAAGTTTATTATCTTTATATTGGAACCGTATCTGAACTTGTCCATTTTTAAAAAAATCTTCCCATATACCTTTTTTTTCTCCATTTTTAAATTTTCTTTTAGATAGAAGTTCACCTGTTTTATGGTAATACTTCCACTCTCCATCAGCTTTTCCATCCTTAAACAAGCCAATACTTTCTTTTTTTCCGTTTTTATGC
The DNA here is from genome assembly GCA_965371805.1 of uncultured bacterium. Lineage (GTDB taxonomy): Bacteria > Acidobacteriota > Aminicenantia > UBA2199 > UBA2199 > JAOZTV01. The sequence goes on from CBDUZW010000011.1 coordinate 59,750, forward strand.
CAGAACACCCACTTACCTACTCTCTCTCCATCTTTTAGAAAACCTTCCTCTTTTTTTTCTCCGGATTCGAAATACTTTATCTCTTTTTTTTTTTGACTATTCCCATAAGCAAGTAACATTGCAGATGCTAATAATAAAAACAACATTGTCTTTTTTATCATATTAATTCTCCTTATGTTTTAATTATATTTTTGTATAGTCGCCAGGCATAATTATCTGTCATTCCAGCAATAAAATCTATAATCCTTTTTTCTTCCGGATCATTCTCCGGGAAATGGTTTATATATTTTTCAGGATCATTTCTTATAAAATCATAGATCTTAATAAGAATATTTTTAATTTTTTTTCGTTCCCTTTCTAACTCTTCGTTTCTATAAACTCTTTTAAATAAAAAATCACGCAAGTTTGATAATTCCATATAAATTTTATCCGGCATTGCAATTATCTCTAGATCTCTCGCCAAACTTTCCTTAACAGTAGCGGTGACTATAGTATTTATCCTGCTGGAAAATGAGTTCCCAAGTAATATCTTAACCGAATCAGGAATATCTCCCTCTATTATAATGCCGGCTCTTTTAGCATCATCAATATCATGATTCGTATATGCAATGATATCAGATATCCTAACTATCTGCCCCTCTAATGTCAAAGGTATCCTCTCTTTATTCTCAGGAATGATTGCTCCCTCTCCCTTTGAGTGTTTCAGTATTCCATCCCTCACTGCTCCGGATAAGTTTAGTCCCTTTCCATCCTTCTCTATTTTTTCAACAACTCTTCTGCTCTGTACAAAATGTTTGAACCCGCAATCGGATATTTCATTTAAAATGCTTTCGCCGGTATGACCAAAAGGTGTGTGACCAAGATCATGTCCTAATGCTATAGCTTCTGTGAGATCTTCATTCAGATTAAGTGCCTTTGCAATAGTTCTGCTTATCTGGCTTACCTCAAGAGTATGCGTCAATCTGGTTCTATAATGATCACTCTCCGGCTTGATAAAAACCTGAGTTTTATGTTTTAATCTTCTAAAAGATTTAGAATGAAGTATCCTGTCTCTATCCCTTTGAAATGCAGTTCTTAATAAACACTCTTCTTCAAAAACATCTCTTCTGGCATCTATACTCTTAGCAGCCAGCGGATGAAGCAATTCCTCTTTCTTTTCAAGTTCTTTTCTGATATTTTTCATATAAAGAATTATACTAAACTAAAATAAAAATTGCAAAATCAGAAACCTCATTTAAACAGCAATTATTTGCATAAAATATTTATTTTGGGTATTATTAGAAATCTCGAATGGAGGTTTTTTGAATGATATTAATAGAGAATTTTTTGAAAGTTTTAGAAGAAGAAGTAAAAAAATATAAAGTACCGGTGATTGACCTGATGGCTACACAATCAGAGGATCCCTTTAAAATACTTATAGGAACAATTCTTTCAGCGAGAACCAGGGACGATGTAACTTCTAAAGCAGTAAACCGACTTTTTGAAAATATATCCGATCCTGCTTCCCTGACACTCTTATCAATTGAACAGATTGAAAAATTGATCTATCCTGTAGGTTTCTATAAGAATAAAGCAAAATATTTGAAAGAGCTTCCCGAATCTTTAAAAAAGTACAACAAAAAGGTACCTGCAGATATGGAAAAATTACTCAGCCTTCCAGGAGTTGGAAGAAAAACTGCTAATCTTGTTTTAAGTACTGCATTTAAGATTCCAGCTATCTGTGTTGACACCCATGTACATCGCATAATGAACATATGGGGTTATGTAGACACAGACACACCTCTTAAGACAGAGATGGTATTAAGAGAAAAATTACCAAAGGGTTTATGGATGAAGGTCAATTCAATTCTGGTCGCTTTTGGTCAGGGAACATGTAAGCCTGTGTCTCCCCATTGCCATAGATGTGTTATTAAGAACTCTTGTCCTCAGCTTGGTGTAAAACCTGCAAAAACGAACAATAAACCCTCAAAAAGTAAAAAATCTAAAAAGATCATCTCATGGAATGTAAATGGGATCAGAGCTCTCGAAAAAAAAGGATTTGTTGAGATTTTGCATGACTTATCAGCAGATATTTTTGCCATCCAGGAAACAAAGGCAAATCCGTCTCAGTTGTCAGAAGAATTATTAAATGTTAATGGATATAGCTGCTATTTTGCAAGTGCACAAAAAAAGGGCTATTCAGGAGTTGCTATCTATTCAAAAGAAAAACCCATAAATGTGATTGAGGGTATCAATGATGAAGTTTTTGATTGCGAAGGCAGAACAATTACTCTTGAATATAAAGATTTTTTTCTTGTAAATGCATATTTCCCAAATGCTCAACATGAACTTCTAAGGATTGACTATAAGTTATCATTTAATAAGACAATTTTCAATTTCATTGAAAAGTTAAAGGAAACCAAAACAGTACTATTATGTGGTGATCTTAATGTTGCCCATAAAGAAATTGATCTCAAAAACCCAAAATCCAATATGAAAAACCCGGGATTCTCTGCACAAGAGAGAAATTGGATGGATGATTTCATTAATGCAGGATATATTGATACGTTTAGAATATTCAATCAGGAACCGGATAATTATACATGGTGGTCATATAGGTTTAATGCAAGAGAAAAGAATATTGGTTGGAGAATTGATTATTTCTGCATAAATGAGGAGAGTAAAAGTAGAATCCTTAATGCATCAATAATGTCCGGGATCAAGGGATCAGATCATTGCCCCGTAAGTGTGAATTTTGTTTGAGAAGAATATTAGTATCAACCAATATTTTTTCATGAAATTCCTTTTGCATCTCTTTATTGTTAAGATTCCTAAATTTAATATGGCTTTATATTTGCAGTATTAAGAAATTATCTAAGAATACAAAAAATTAAACTTTGGAGAACTTTTGGGACATATATTTTATTACAACTTTATTTGCTCCAATTTTCTGTTTTTAGTACAATTATTCTCTTAAAATGCTTTTCATTATTTGTAACTAATATCATATTATTTGAAATAGCAGTTGCTGCAATAAAAAGGTCAGAATCATTTATTATTTGTCCTTTAGACTTTAAGTCTGCTTTTATATATCCAAATTTTTTTCCATTATTTTCATCAAAATTAATTGTATTAATATTTGCCAACAATTCATCTATTAGTGATATATTTTCATCTTTCCGTTTGGAATTAAAAGCACCATAATAAAGTTCTGCAACAGTAATGGAAGAGATATAAATACACTCTTTATTAATTAGATTAATTCTGTCACTTATTTGAGGATATTTATTTTTCAACCAATATATAATAATATCTGTATCTAATAGATAATTCTCTGCCATCTTATTTAAAAAATAATCCTGTCTGATCGATTATTTTTTTCTCTGTTCAATCTGATATCAGAAACTATTTCATCTGCATCACTATCATCCATCCACTTGCCACAAAACTTATTTAAATGATTAGAGTCAGTAGAGTCATTTAGAATAATAATCCTTTTTTTTGTACTTTTAAAGTTTATTTTATTATTTATTATTATTTTTACAACATCCGGAGGTAATACAAGATGACCATTAGACATTAAATCAGCTTCACAATTTATTGTTTTCATATTGACCTCCTCCAAGTAGTTTAAGGTGTTTTGTCATTATTGTAACTACTCTAAACTAATAATATAATAAATTCTAAATAAATTCAACAAATTTTTTTGTGATATCTAAAAAGACAAATCTAATCTATAATAAATTGTCATTATTAAGAACTTAACAAAAAATATAAAAAACAATACTCACTAGATTTTTATGTCTTACTGTATCGTTCATTAGAAGATATTTAGACTTGCATACTCCATTACTTTTTCTAATAGATATTTAATAAACTTGTCCAAGGCAATTTTATTTACTGATTTAAAAAATTCTGTTAGCTTGTTAGTTGATGGTTTTATTTTTTTAACCGCTTTATCTTTAGCCCGAGAAATATAGTTTTCAATAATTGAATAAAGTTCCTCAAATGCAAAAAGTATGTTTGATTGTTCAAGTTCAACTATTTCAACAGTTATTACTTCTCTGTCTATTACATTAAAGAATAAAACAAAAGGTTTTTGGAATTTTATATTAATTTCAAAAACTTTCAAAAAAATATCATTAAATGCATTAACAATATTTCTGCTCTCAGAATGAATATAAAAAACAGATAGATCTGTTCCTGACAACCTATCAAGCCTGGCAAAGCCACCTTGGTTTTTTAATACTTCTTTAATTGAGTCATTATTAAAGTCATATAATATAAAAGCAAATGATTTTGCCTTTTCATTTTCCAAATGTTCTCCACAAATATTGACAAATCTACTCAAAAATGTATTAAATGAATATCCAATACCATTACCTTGACCTTGTTCAAATATTGGTATCATAATTTTTCTTTAAGTCCTGATGAACTAATGTACATACACAATTGTAATTATATTTCATTTTGCAACACTCCTTTTTTTTAGTTACTTTAGTTACCTTTGCCTGTCAGTTATTTATTTCTTTACTATAAATCAGTCCGACTACCGAATCATCATACTTCTTTGTTGTCTCTTCGACTCCGCAGAAGCTTCCTAATGGAACAATTCGGTTCTCCAAAGTTCCAATAAAAACAGTTCGTTTGCCCGCTACGGACTTAGACCCCGGCACGCCAGATATATTCTCACCATTTGCGAATATTCTGATATTGGCTTCCAGAAAATGAAATCCTTGACCCTGTGGGATAAGGATTATTTCGGGGCTCGATACCTTCACTTGCGTTGTGGCTGACAAACTGCCCTTGCTATGGCTTCGCATGAATTGTTACCTCATCATACGCATAGTTTATTTCCGTGCCGGTGGTTAGCCGTTACACGTTCCGGATTGTCCGGTTTGCTTATATCAGCTTTGCTTGGCGCACTCATCTTTCCTCCTTTTAAGTTTTTCAGTATTCCCAAAAGTTTTTAAAGTAAAACTTATAAAACCCTTTATATAATAGGCAATTGTCTATTGTTCTTTTTATTAAAATCTTCAAAATATCAATATGTTTTTTCATTCAATTATTAACAGATCTTGAGTTGATTGATGGTATCTGATTTCTCTACCAAAACAAAAAATCTTACCGAGTAGTTCCCATCTCTTAATTGTTTTTTATCAAGAGAACTCCTATATGTAAGTCTTTCATCACCGATCATAATATTTCCAGAATAATAGAAAGTCAATGGAATAAAAACAATATTATAATCAATGTAAATAATATTATCGCTTTTTAGATTCTTGAAATTATTTAGATCAATCTTGTCTGTCATCTATTTATCTTATAAAGTAAATTTCCAATTTGATACATCCGTTATATCTAAATCTCCAATTCCTTTCTAATTCTATTTTTAACAAGAGGAACTAGTTTTGATAAATTGCTGTTTGCATCGTCAAGATTTCTAGTTTCACAGGAAGAAATAAAAGATTCCATAAGTTCAATCTCATCTTCATACCCATAAAGCAAAAAATTACTCCTGGCATTTTCCAGCATTGCAAGAAAACCTTTTCCTTCAAAAGGTGCACTATTTTTCTGAATAAAAAACCATACCGGCAAAAACGATTTAAGCGATTCTAATCTATATTCAAGACGTTTCTGAGCAACATCCTTTCTACGGTTTAAATATCCTGTAACAAACCATCCAACAGCAATAATAAAAGCTGAAATTAATGAAATCAAGTTTGATGCCGTCATTGTTTGTTCTGAACTTTTAGTGCTATCGCCACAACCATACATAAAAACTATTCCTAAAATTAAAAAAATCATCAAATAAAATTCTTTTTTTCTCAATTTAATCTCCTCTCTTATAGTTCATTTTCCTTATTATTACCCAAGCATATCTATTATAATAAGAAAAAGAAATGCAGAAACAATAGAAACACCTAACATAAAATTGCCTCTTCTATCTTCTCCCTTCACTAATGCCATTATTCCAATTATTAAACCAATGATTGGAAATATAATAGAAATAAAAATATCAGATACTGATGCAATTTTTGTTTTTAGTCCAACAATTTTTTCAGAATTTGAACCTAAATCACTACCACAATGCTTACACTTAACTGCAATACTTAAGATCTCTTCTCCGCAAAATTTACATTTTTTTGTCTCTTCAGTCATAATTTGTTTTTCATTTTCTTCTACTGTTAAATATTGTTTTTCCTCTTTTTCTATGATTTTGGGAATAGTTGAAATAATTTTACTCCCATTTTTTTTTAAAGATGATCTGCAAGATGGACATCTATCAGCTTGTTCTGGAACTTCATTCTTACAAAATGAACAAATATAATAGTTCGATAATTCATTTTTTTCTTCAATCATATCTTTTCTCCTTTTTTTTATTTAATAAAATTTTATATTAACTATAACTTATAACTCAGCATATTCCATTCCTGAAAAGAAATATAATCCAAATAATACGCACCAAACTATAAAATATGCATTATTCTGTTTTAATATTTTAGCTCTTTTAAATAGATATACGGAACCAACCATCCTCCACCCTTTTTTGAAACATCATGTCCTGCTTTTTTTAGAATATTTTCATCCAAAGTTCCAAGACAAATATTTAATGCCAATGTGATCCACCAGAAAGTATCAATAGAGATTTCTGTTAAACCACTTAAGAAACCTTCCAGGAAGGTACCAATTAATGGAGCAAAGCAAGTACCCATATGATATTATTATTAACGACATCACCTGTTAATGAATATGAATTCTGACTTTCACTTAAATTACTCCCGCAATGTTTACATTTTATTGCAATCTTTAAGATCGTTTCACCACAATATTGGCATTTTTTTGTTTCTTCTGTCATAGATATTCTCCAAATATTTATTCTATTTAATAGTGAATTTTTCAATATTTGTAAAAATCACTTCAAATTCAGGTTCTTCTAATGAACCATTTTCTGTAAGTGATCTTTCATATATTCCTTTTTTTTCATCTTTAATAAATATACCGGAAAAATATACAAAATCATCTACTGCAAGGTCAGATATTTGGTTGTAGACCTTTGATCCTTTTTTTGGTAACGAATTAGGAATTATTTTGTTATATGTATGATAAGAGACATCATTTAAGCTCCTATCAAAATATAGATTACTTTCAATCTTTAACTCAACTGTAGCGCCTCCCTGATCAGTATAAATAGACTTTACTATACCGACCCATTTTGTAAATTTTTCATTTTTTTTTACAAATTGTTTTGTATAATTGTTTGCATTTACCCAAATTGCAGATTTTTTTATATCATTTGGTGCAGCATCATATGATTTGTAGAAATTCCATCTTTTGCTTTCAAAATCTTTTTGAATTTGAGGAGCATAACTATGTGCCTTGTCCCAAATATTTGGGCCACAATTAGTAAATCCAATTAAAACTAATACAAAAAATACTAAATAACATTTTTTTTTCATTTTATATCCTCCAGTTATGAATAATGTTAATGCGTAACTTCTTTCCCATTTTTAAAAATCATTTTATTCCGAATGTCCCCATTTTTCTTCCACCAAATAAATTCCCCATCCTCTTTCCCATTTAAATAATTAATTTCAGATGCTTTTTTACTATTATCATACCAAGTAATTAATTTTCCATTTCTTTTACCATTTATATAATAACACTCCTGATGTTTATTTCCGTTGTTAAACCAGCTAAAAAAACTTTCCCTTTTACCATTTTTATAAGTTATTTCATATTTAACCTGACCATCCTCAAACCATTCAAAACTTTCTCCTTGAAGCATACAATCTTTATAAAACTTTCTACTTTTTTTTTGACCGTTTTTATAATAATAAGTAATATATTCCCCATTAAATGGTTTATCTTTAATTATTTTTTTTAAGTTCTCATTTCCCTCCCATGAATTTAAAATAATAAATTGGTTACCATTCTTGTGTTTTTCAATTAATCCTTCAACTGTACACTTAATGCCATCAAATTCTCGTTCATATTTAGAAGGAAAAGAAATAATTTGAGAATTTACAAAATCTAAACATTTTTTTAATGGATTCTTCGGCTCTGCTTTTAAATAATAAACTCCTGTATTTGTTGTTATAAAATTATTAAATAAAAACCCTTCTATCTTCCCTCTTTTTGAACTTAAAGGTTCTGATTTTTCAATTTCAAAATTTTTATTATTAGCATCAATATAAGAATCAATTTCCCTAGTTCCACAAGTTGGTTTATTTTTATAATCAATAACAACTCCTTTTATACTAACAGACATTAAATTAAAAAAATCCATTTTTTCACGAAGTTCTTTGGAGGCTTTGCTCCAGTCAAATTCAATACAATAAAGTGTTTCACCTTTTTTCTCTAATCCAAGATATTCTCCCTCTCCACGCAGAGTTCCTTCAACTATATTTTTATACAGCGATTTAGATATTTGTTCCGCAGGATCTTTTACATACATTCCATCTGAATAAATTACATCGTCATTAAAATCAGTTTCTGTTAGTAGTGGGCCTGACTGATTCCATCCTTTAAAAATCCCATCTTTTCCAGGACTTGCAATAGCATAAGAATCCCCATTTCGGCTTGAAGTAATTATAAAATCATTGCCCCATCCATCTTTAGTAACTCTTTGATGACCCGTAATCTCTGCCAACACCGGCACAGAAGCATATGCCTCTGCAACGGTTCCATAAATATCAGGCAAGAACTGAACTTGTGTCCTATACATTTCTACACCTGTTGCTATTGACTTCATGTCGCCAAGAGTATAAGTGAGCTTTTGTTTATCTAATACTTCAATGGTATTTATGTTACCTTGTTCATCCCAGAATATTGGTTCTCCTATCGGTTGACCATTTCTAAAATTACTTTCCATTTTTTTTTGACCATTTTTATACCAAACAGTCATTTTGCCATGGAATTTTCCATCTATTAATTCAGTTTCATCTGACTTTTGATTCTTTTTGTTTTTATGATATCGAACGACTTTTCCGGTAAATGGCTTTTTCTCATTAACTTTATATAATAATCCATTTCTTTTTTGTATTTGATCAAATGTAATTATATTTTGTTTTCCAAAAACAATAAAATAAAACAGTAATACAATTATAATTACCGTTAAAATTCCACTAATTATTAAGTTTATTCCTTTTGTTTTTTTTTTATATGCCCCTGAATTAATTTTGTTATTACTAATTAATTCACTCTTACAATGCTTACATTTAATTGCTTCACTTAAGATCTGCTCTCCACAAAACTTACATCTTTTTGTTTCACTTGTCATTATTTACTCCTTTTTTTTTGTATCAATATTATTAATAATATCTTTATAATATTGGTTATAATCCTTTTTTTTATCCTTAATAATTTCAACATTCATTGATTCTAATAGATCAAGTTTATACACTATTTTATCTGACTTATTATTGTCAGAGTTTGTATTAATATAAAAATAAATTCTATTTGAGATTTTTATATTATTTTCTTTAAAAAACCTTGCTCTATATGTGAGAAGCCACCAGAGATCAATTTCTTCAAAATCTAATGACAACCCCATAATATGAATATTTTTTGTAAAAAACAAATCAATCCATGATTCATATGCAACTTTATTGTTCCTAATTCTTTTTGTTAATGGTTCCTGATTGTCTTTTTTTTTATAATCTGTTCCTGAGATAACATAATCTCTCATTTTTTGCAATTGACCACTATAATGCTCATATCCTAAATTTATACTTTGAGGCAAATTACATTCTCCATGAATATGCCAGAATTTTGTATTACCAAAAATATTATGTCTAAAAACACTAAACTTTAACTCTTTGACTACCCCTTTGTTCTTTAAATTGATTTTTGAAAGAGATAATCCATTTTTCTGAAGGGTATAGTCATAATTTGTTGTTATAATATCAGAAAAAGATTTTTGCTTGATTAGTTTATGTATCTCATTAGATTTTATATTCTTTACTTCTTCTGCAATATGTTTTTTTAAATCTAATTCATTTATATTATTGCTTTTTAAATAAATTTTTTCATAAAACAAAGGAAATTGTTTCCGATCATTATCAGTAATATTATATTTAATATTACAATATTTTAATAATGATACTAATAAATTATTCCAACTTTCATTATTATTTACTCTATTAACACCATTTCCAATAAAAAGTACATCTTCACACTTCATTATTTCCATAATCCTAATTAAAGATATTTCTTATTTCTGACACTCTTTCATCTATTGCACTAAGAAGCAAAAAATATGTGGTTAAAAATAATATTGCTACAAGAATACCTCCAAAAAGTAAATTTCTTTTTCCTTTTTTACTTCTTTCATAAAGATATGACGGATAAAATGCTATCCATAATAAGACTATTAAGAAGAACCATGTAACCGGACTTCTTCCCGGTTTTTCTCCCTGTTTAGTTTGTTGCCCAAAGCCCATTTGATTAGCTTCAACAGCAGCAATTATTGCAGTTATAATTACAGTAATTACAGAAATAAAATTTAATTTAGATCCAGGAGATTGGAGCAGATTCATATCTCCTACCCAAAACCACATTAATAATACAGAAGCAAATGGAATAGCAAGCATATATATTCCTAAAGTTTCTCCATTATTTTGTTTAGTTCCCAATTTACTATTTTCATTTAAATTACTTCCACAATGCTTACACTTTATTGCAATATTTAAAATTTCTTCTCCACAAAATTTACATTTTTTTGTTTCTTCACTCATTTATTTTACTCCTATTTTATTTTTTAAATTAATGGAATTATTTATATTTATTTTTCTATAAAAAAATGTGCAAATATTTTTAGAAATCACAAATGCATAGAATGCATAATGATAAGGAGAAAAAGACATAGAAAAAATATGCCTTAAAGTGTCCGTACAACTGTTTATATAGTGATTAGAAGAGTAAATGGGGGGGGGGGGCAAAAAGACTTATTAAACAGTTATCCTTAGATATCCTTAAAACCACCATTCCCCTTTGAAAATATTTAAAATAGACAATTAATTTATAATTGATGAAAAATAAATAACATAATAAAATTAAAAAGTCAAATTTAGAATAGTTTTTTTATGTATAATGCATTTTAATAATTTTATTAAATTTATCCCTGAATTTTTATATTAGTTCAAGTGCTTCTCTAACATAGCAGAAACTTCTATTACAGCATCTTTAAAAATTTCTTTTGTTGTAGGAATTATAGCGAATATATTGAAAAGTTTATTTAAAAAAAAATTTCTCTGTTCTTTTGAATACTTATATTTACTCATGAAGTATGCGAGAGTGGTTATCTCAAATGAACACAAATATCCCTTTATTGTTGATTCTGTACATTTTTCAAAGAGAAGTGCTGCTGCTTCATGATCCGCTCTTTTATTAAGCAAATCCAGAATAATATTAATATCAATCAATTATAGGATAGTCGGGTTTCCTCATCCATCAATGTCGGGCTGATAATTTCCTGCCACTTTGGTTCGTCCCAGGTCCCTAATTTATCATGCATTTCAAGGTATTTTTGAGGAATAGGATGAGTTCCATATACAACTTCAAGACCATATTTTTATATCTACTGAAAGCACCTTCTTTATTCCGGGCTGATCTAAAACATTTCCCACCTGCTCAACTACGATAACGGTCACAAATAATTATTCCAACTTTTTTTCTATCTTCCATGTTGTCTATCTATTCGAACTGCCCAACCAGTTTTTGCTCTAATTATATATTTTGGTGTTTTATCAACAATCATGATTTTTTTTAATAGTTGAAGATGATTTTTTTTTAATGGTAATTTGTTTTCATATAACATTTTTAAGAAATCAATCTGTTCCATTGCAGAAATTCTAATATCTCCATTTAATCAGAATGTAGTTACTTCAGGTCCGGTCTTCTTATTTCCGTAATTCAATCTATCAAGATGAGATAGATATTTTATATTACCAATACGTTTAGCCAATTCCTGATAAAACCAAACACATGATATTGGGAATGCAGTTTCAAGAGAATGATCTTTATTCCATGATGCCCATCCTCTATCCTTTCCATCCCATTTTATTATTTCTTTCTCATCAGCAATAGCATCCTCATCAAGCGCTATCAATGTATTTGGTATTTTAAATGTTGAGGCAGGCAAAAATTTTTTTCCAGCTCGCTCTTTATTATATAAATACTCAGTTTTTCCATCTAATGAAGAGATCAATATAGTCCCTTTAAGACTATGTTCACTGAATAATTTTGCTAGATCAGAGTCTTTCGCGCTTGCAATACCTGAAGTAAGAAACATCAAACAGAGGATTAAAATTATATTAAATTTCATATAGCATTAATTTTTCATTACTTTATTTATATAACTACATATTCCAGTCTAAACTGAAATAGATTACAATATATATGAACATAAAGAAAACAAATTATCAATAATATCTTATCTGGTTAATTTCTTAATAATAATTTCATGCTCCGGGTATAATGCAAGTAGTTGACCTCTTTTCGGGGCTTCAAAGTCTTCAAATTCAAAACCGGGTGCGACTGTGCAGCCCACTAATGAGAAGGAATCTTCATTATCGACAACAGCTGCAAATAAGTCACCCTGATTAATCACAGCTAAAAAGCATTCTCCATTGTTAAAGTCCCTTCCTAGTCTTATTCTCTTATATTTCCCGTTTTTTTCAATAATATGAATGGATAAACTGCTCCCCTCATAAAAATGCCATATTTCCTCTTGTTTAATTCGATGAAATGCAGAAAAATCACACCCTGTCAATAGATAATAGATCGATGTTGAAAATGTCCTTTTACTTTGAAATCTATCCGGCAAACTATTTTTAGATATATATTCTTTAGAACGATAAACTTCTCTGTACCAGCCACCCTCTTCAGGTAGAGGTGATAAATCTAAATCTCTGATCCATTCTTCAGCATTTTTCTTTATAAGCTCACTCAATATTCCGTGTCCTTAGATGCCCTGACTGCACGACTATGAGCCCAACTGCGGATCTTTTTTATCTGTTCATTCATCGTTGTTGACAGAGGAACTGTATTTCCAAAATTAATAAAAAGATCATCCTCTTGAAGCTTCCTATCTTCATTAAAAGCTTCAAAAGAAGCTGCAATTATAGCTTGCTCAATTTCACTACCTGACCAGCCCTTAGTAATCTGAGCTAATTGGGGTATATTGTAATCATTCAGATCATTGCCTTTTGATTTAAGATGGATTTTAAAAATTTCTTCTCTTTCTCTATGTGTTGGTAAATCGATAAAGAATATTTGATCAAACCTCCCCCTTCTCAGCATTTCTGCAGGCAGCAGATCAATTCTATTTGCAGTAGCAGCAATAAAAACATCTGAAGTATGTTCCTGCATCCAGGTTAAAAAGAAACCGAGTATTCTTGAGGAAGAGCTATCGGACTGCTTGTCGGTAATACCACTTTCAATTTCGTCTATCCAGAGTATTGCCGGAGCAACCGAATCCATTGTTTTTAAGGCTCTTGAAAAGACTAATTCAGGAGAGCCTCCCATCCCGGAATAAACCAGATTCATATCAAGACGAAAAAGAGGCAGGTCCCATAATCCGGAAATTATCTTTGCAGTGAGACTTTTTCCACATCCTGATATACCCATTGTAAGAACACCTTTTGGCTTTTGCAATCCAAAATTCTCTGCTTCTTTGGAAAAAGCTTTTTTTCTCTTTTTTAACCAATCTTTTATATTATCAAGTCCACCAAGATCATCCAGGGAAAATTTGTTAGTATAATACTCTAAAACGCCATCCTTAAGAATGAGTTGTTTCTTCTCTTCATTTATTTTATTGATCAATTTAATAGAAATAACCGGATCACTTCTTAAAGACTTCATAAATGCTTTGTAAGCTTCTTCATATGTTAATCCCATAACAGCGGTTACAAATCTGCTTTTTTCTTCTTCACTCAGATTAATCTGCTTTCCACTTTTTTGAAGAGACTCTATAAACCTGTTGAAAAGAGCCTGCAATTCATCAAAATCAGGAAGTGAAAACCTGATAACATCAATTTCTTTTTTGATCATATCTGGAAAAAACTCGTCTGCTGACAAAAGAAAGATTGTTTTACCCTTCTTTTTTAATTGAACAAATGCATCTCTTAATTTTCTATTCACAGAAACTGAATCGAATTTTGGATCATTTAGAAGAGGAGACAGGTCTCTGAAAACAAAAAATCCTTCCGGAGTATCCGGCTTTAGGATAAAGCCTATTGCCTTTACTGGATCTTTTGTATCTTCTATATAATGATCACCTGAATTTAAACCATTATTTATATCCCAATGATAATTATTTTCATTATTAAAGGATTGTTTATTAAGAAGAGCTAAAAATTTTTCAACCCTTTTTTCTTCATATGAAATAATTTTAATAAGAGTCTGTCCTGACTGCAAAGAAAGCTTTATTTTTTCAATTGAATCGTTCATCCAAAAACCTCTATTTTTTTTGAGCCCAGAGTTGCAATAAATTAATAATTACCTCTGAAGCCTTGTACATATCTTCCAATACTATCCATTCAAATTTGGAATGAAAATTTAACCCTCCTGTGAACAAATTCGGAGTAGGTAACTCCATAAAGCTCAATCTAGCTCCATCTGTACCACCTCTGATTATACTTTTTACAGGAGTTATTCCAGATTTTATTATAGCTTCAACAGCAATTGATTTAGCCTCAGGATACTTATCTAAGATCACTTTCATATTTCTATAGGATTCTGTTATCTTTAGTTTAATTAATGCCTTTGGATATTTTTTAGACAGTGAGTCAACTAATCCCTGTAAATATTTTTCCTTTTCCTCTAAACCCTTTTCTTCAAAATCTCTAACTAATATTTTCAATGAACACTTTTCAGCAAAACCAGAAATATTATAAGGGTGAATATAACCCTCTCTATCTTCAGTTGTCTCAGGAGACATGCTACCTTTAGGAAAGTTTTCAATTAACTCTGCTGCAATTTTTATTGCATTAACAAGTTTTCCCTTTGCATATCCTGGATGAACATTTACTCCTGTTATAGAAATATCTGCAGTATCGGCACAGAATGTTTCATCTTCAACCTCTCCAAGCTTGCCACCATCAATTGTATAAGCAAAATCTGCACCTATTTCTTCTTTTGTTATATTATTCACCCCCCTGCCAATCTCTTCATCCGGCGTGATCAGCACTCTGATCTTTGGGTGAGGAATATTTGGATTGCTTATAAAATATTCGATTGCACCAAAAATTTCTACAATTCCTGCTTTATTATCTGCCCCAAGTAAAGTATATCCATTTGTAGTAATTAATGTTTTTCCTTTTTTTTGTAGTAGATAAGGATTATCCTCCACCGTTAACACTATATTGTCCTTTTCCGATAAAATGATATCCTTCCCATCATAGTTTTTGGTTATTATTGGAGAAACTCCCTTTCCAGTCATATCCGGTGCGGTATCCATATGTGCAATCAATGCAATGGTCGGTAGGTCTTTTTTAACATTAGCATCAAGGGTTGCAAGTACATAGCCCCATTTATTTACTATTGCATCTTTTAAACCAAGTTTTTTTAGATCCTCAACTAGTTTTTTTGCCAAATCAAGCTGTTTTTTTGATGAGGGAAAACTCTCTGATTCCTCATCTGATTGTGTATCAAATTTAACATAATCTAAAAACCTTTCTAACATTCCTTTAAATTCCATAATTTCCTCCAATTTATTAAAACGGTAATTTCCTCTGGATTAATTCTTCATGATTCTCATTTTTTTCTTTATTATTTTTATCTTCTGATTCAATAGAGCTATCATCATTCTCACTATTTTCAATTAATTCTTCAGAAGCCTGTTCGTTAACAATCAATTTTATCACATCAATCTCAAATGTCGATATCCGTTTTCCTCTGGCTTTAATACCCTTAACTGTTATAAAATCATCACTTTGAAGAGTCTCATTATCTCTTTTTCTATGTTTTCCGCCAAAGGTAATTTCGACTTCAGAATCTTTGGTATTGGTAAGGAACATAAGTTTTGAGTTAGAGTTATCTCCAATTATACTGATAGATCTTTCTGATTCCTCTACATTAAACCTCTTCAAATAATAATATTTTTGCTCACCATCAAAAAATACTGCCATATATGTTTTATCCGGGTCATATTTTTCTGTTAACAAAATATTATCTTCAAAATGATGAGAAAGATTAAACGAGCATAGCTCCATATTTCCTGATTTAGAAAAAGCAATTATCCTGTCTTCTCCAGAAAAACTTCCAAGACAAATTCCTCTATTTTCAGAATTAAGCCTGTTAACTGCGTTGTCATAAAAGATAATTCTGCCACCCAGAGTAGACACACCCTTTTCTAATAATTTTATTTTGTCAACATCATGTCGTGAAAGAATATTTCCTATAGAATTTCTACCTTTAATTGCAATAGAGGAAAAATCAAAATCAAACTGGAGATTCCTGACCCTTGCCTTCTGTTTGAGATTTACCTTTATTACTTCTGCCTCACCATTTGGATTATCAGTAAAATAAAGGATCTTTGATTCATCGGTACCTTTTGTTAAATCATATTCTTTATCTCTTGTTATACCTGTAACAAAAAACCTCTTAATCATTATATTTCCGTTTTTGCCATCTTTATAAATAGCATTATAAACAGTTCTTTTATCATTTCTCTTAAATACAGCAATATGAAGTATATCTTTCCCCACAAATGATTTGCCATTGACTTTCGCTATATAGTATTTACCATTTTTCAAAAAAACAATTATATCATCAATGTCTGAACAATCACCCACAAACTCCTCTCTTTTTAGGGACGTGCCAAAAAAACCTTCTTTTCTATTAACAAACAATTTCTGGTTAGCAACAACAACTTTTGTTGCTTCAATTGTGTCAAAACTTCTAATTTCGGTCTTTCGTTCTCTGCCATTTCCATATTTTTTCTTTAACTGTTTAAAATAATTAATTGAGTAAGGGATCAAATGCATGAGATCATAATCAATTATTTTCATTTCCTCTTCAAGTGATTTAACGTACTCATCAGCCTTAAATGCATTATATTTTGAGATTCTTTTAATTTTGATCTCGGTCAACCTGACAATATCATCATGTACAACTTCTCTATTTAATAACTTCTTAAAAGGATCCAATCCTCTATCAATTGTTTCAATAATAGATTCCCATGTCTCACAATCTTCTATAAGATTATATATTCTGTTTTCAATAAATATTTTTTCGAGAGATGATAAATGCCATAAATCTTCAAGCTCTGATTTTCTTATTTTCAGTTCCTCTTCCAATAAGGAAACTGTATTATCTGTTGAGCGTTTTAATATTTCGTCAACCCCTATAAATTCAGGTTTATTATCATAAATAATACAGGAATTCGGTGAAATAGAAACTTCACAGTCAGTAAAAGCATATAAGGCATCAATCATTTGATCAGGAGAAACATTTGGTGGAAGATTTATTAGAACCTCAACGTTCGCAGCAGTATTATCATCAATTTTTTTTATTTTTATTTTTCCCTTGTCGTTTGCACTTAAAATTGAATCAATCAGACTACCTGTTGTCTTCCCGAATGGTATCTCGGTTATCATTAAAGTCTTTTTATCCACTTTAGTGATCTTTGCCCTAACCCTGACTTTCCCGCTTTGAATTCCTTGGTTATATCTTGAAAAATCAGCCATTCCTCCTGTTATAAAATCAGGGAAAATCTCAAAATCTTCACCTTTAAGATATAAGATTGTTGCATCAATGAGCTCAATGAAGTTGTGTGGTAATATTTTTGAAGCAAGTCCAACAGCGATACCTTCAACTCCTAATGCAAGCATTAAAGGAAATTTAACAGGTAAATGGATTGGCTCTTTATTCCGACCATCATAACTCATCTTCCATTTAGTTGTCTTTGCATTAAAAAGTATTTCCAAGCCTAGTTTTGACAACCTTGCTTCAATATATCTTGGAGCAGCAGCATTATCACCAGTCAAAATATTTCCCCAGTTTCCCTGAGTTTCAATTAATAGATCCTTTTGACCAATTGAAACCAGAGCATCACCAATGGAAGCATCTCCATGAGGATGATATTGCATAGTAAAACCAATAATATTTGCAACTTTATTAAACCTTCCATCATCAAGCCTTTTCATTGCATGGAGAATTCTCCGTTGAACAGGTTTTAATCCATCTACCAGATAAGGGACTGCTCTTTCTAAGATTACATATGACGCATATTCTAAAAACCAACTCTTATACATACCGGAAAGGTATTTTACTTGTGCCAAGCTACCATCTTCAACACCAAAGTTTTCTGATTCTTCGTTCTCTATTTCATTGCTTTCAATTTTTTCTTCAATTTTTTCTTCAATATTTTTTTCCATATTTTTTTCTTCCATATATTAGCATTTTGAAACTTTCTATTTATTTTGTAAAAGACTTCTTACATTTATTCTATTTTTTTTATCATTTTTCTTATTTGAGCTTTTGTATTTCCAGATCTTGCATACGAAAGCGCTTTTTCTAATATATCAAGAGCTTTATTCTTCTCTCCCGTTTTTATATATACTCTTCCAATATTAATAAGATAATTCACATCATCCGTTGCCAAAACAGAGAGCGCTTTTTTGTAAAATTTTATTGCTTCATAAAATGAATTCTGGCTTTCATATATTAAGCCTTTCATATTCAGCAGCTGTGGAAAATGTTTGTCTATCTCCAAGCCCTTATCTACATACCGCAATGCACTTCTATATTTTTTTTTTTCAAATTCAAGCTTTGCCAGATTATGAAAAGCATTTTCAGGATTTGGATACTTTTCCGAATTTGCTGCAATCAATAAATTTTCTTTTGCAAGACTATATTTTCCCAGTTCACTGTAAATCATTCCTAATGAATTGTTCGCATCATGAAAACCGGGACTTATTCTTAGAACCTTATTAAAATATTTAATAGCATTTGGAAAATCTCTCTTGTATATATTTACAATTCCCAGACCATTTATTGCCCTAATCAAATTTGGATCCTTTTTCAAAGCTTTTTTTAACTCTTTTTCTGCCAATACTAACTTTCCTTCATTTAAATAAAACAATCCCATATTCATCATGTATTTTGGGCTTCCCTTTTTCATTCTTCCTGGGGAAGTATTAACAGTTTTTTTACAACCTGAGAAAATCAATAAAAATATAAAAACAACAATAGTCAGTTTCTTCATAATTCCTCCATTTTACCTAATACTTTATAACTTGTTATCATTCTCGATATTCCATGTAATTTTTTTTTACCAAGATTTTCTGTATTAAACAATCCCTTTGTCAGTTTCATCGTTGAGTTGGAAATAATCACTTCATCTTTTCCGGCAATTGATGACTCTAATCTTGAGGCTATATTTACATTATTTCCAAGCACAGTATAATCAAGCCTTTTTGGTGAACCAAAATCACCCGAAATCAATTTACCTGAATTAATGCCAATACGAATCCTGATCTTATCCTTCTTTTCAAGTTTTTCATTTATAACTTCCAATTGACTAATCATATCGAGCGCAACAAGGACTGCAGACTCTGCATGTTTTTTGTCTTCAAAAGGAACACCAAAAACTGCCATCAATGAATCACCAATATATTTATCAAGAGTTCCATTATATTTAAAAACTATATCAGTCATTTCAGTAAAAAAATTGTTTAATAAAATCCCAACTTCAACAGGATTCATATGTTCAACTTTAGTTGTAAAGCCAACAATATCCATAAATAGAACCGTTGCTTCTGACTCTTTATAAAGCATTAGTTCTTGAGTATTGCTATCTCCAACCTCCAGGATCCTGGATACAACATTCGGTGAGTGGTACCTTTCAAGTCTTGATCTGACTTTTCTTTCTTTATTTAAATCATTAAACCGAGTAATGCTTTCAATAGATAAACCTGAAAAATTTGCAATAACAGATAAAACTTCCAGATCTTTTTTTTTGAATTGCTGTTCAAAATGAGAAGTATCTGCATATATCAATCCATATATAGAATCTTTTGTCCATATAGGGATAGAAAAAGCAGAAGTAATGCCATAAAGAATTATACTTTCAGCACCGTCAAATTGCTTATCATCCATTGGATTGGCTGACAATATTGCAACTTTTTCATTTATTGCTTTCATAGCTATCGTTTTTGATATACTTATCTTCTCAACTTCTTTGTTTTCTTTGTTCTTTGAATATTTCAGACTCAAATCATCATTTGCCTCATTATAAGAAAAAAAATAGAGATGTTTTGGCTTTATAAAGTCAAAAATCAGGTCTGCAACTTTCTCAAAAGTATTCTCTATAGATGAAGAGGAAATGAGCTCTTTTCCCAGATCTGTTAAAGACGTGAATAAATCCAGATCTTCCCTTTTTATTGTTTCATTTTTTTTGTGAATTAAGTCGTCCATTAATGGAATAACCATTGAAATCTTCTGGTCATCAGATTCACTATAATTTACCTCTTTTTCATCTGCTATAAATTTTAAATGTGTCCTTCCTACCGAGATATCATCTCCCATTTGCAATTGTCTTTCTACTATTCTTTTTCCATTAACAAAAATTCCATTAGTACTTTTTTGATCAACAATTTTGTATCCTTCATAGTTTTTTTCAAAAACAAAATGTTTTCTTGAAATTGCATTGTCCTTTAACACTAGATCATTACTTGCAAATTTCCCAACAGAAACGATCTCTTTATTGAGAAAATAAACCTTTAGCTCATCATTAATAATATATTCTAATTTATATTCCACTCAGATTTCAACCTTCTCCTCATCAACTCTTTTATTGCAATAAGAGGATCTTTGCCCTCAAAAAGAATATCATAAACTTTTTCTGTAATTGGCATTTCAATCTCTATTTTTTTAGAAAGCTTTTTTATAGCCTTTGTTGTCTCGACACCTTCAACAACCATTTTTGATGAATTCTCAATTTCTTCCAGACTTTTTCCTTCTGCAATTTTCAATCCAAGTTGATAATTTCTTGATAAAGGACCAAAACTGGTCAGCATTAAGTCTCCAATTCCAGCTAGTCCCCAAAAAGTTGTCTGCTTTGCCCCTAATTTTAGTCCGAAGCGTGTAATCTCCATAATCGCTCTGGTGATCATTGCTGCTACCGAATTGTATCCAAAACCTAAACCAGAGATAATCCCCGCAGCAATTGCCATTACATTTTTCATTGATCCAGCAACTTCGACTCCTATCAGATCATCGCTACTGTATATCCTTAAAATATCTGAAGAAAACATCTCCTGGATCATTTTGTTAATATCATCATTCTGAGATACAGAAGATACTGCAGTCGGATGATTAAGAGCAAGCTCCTTTGCAAATGATGGGCCCGAGATCGTTACCCATTTATCTAGAACTGTCTCCCCAATAACATCTGCTGCAACCTGAGATATAGTTTTCAACGAATCCGACTCAAATCCTTTAGAAAGGTTTACAATAATTTTACCTTCAATTTCATTTCTTATCTCATTTAGAACTGCCCTCATAAATTTTGATGGTACAGCTAATATTATGATATCGGCGTTTGAAACACTCTCTTTCAAGTTTGATACTGGACGAAGTCCCTTTGAAAGTTTTATCCCTGGTAAAAATAATTGATTTTGCCCTTTTTCAATAATTGTTCTTATTACATCCTCTTCCCTGATCCATATATTAATTACAGGAACATTTCTAGTTAAATAATTTGAAAAAGCAGTACCCCAGGACCCTCCACCAATTGTAAGTATTTTAGACATTGTTATTTCTTAATTCTCCTATTTTAGGTTCACTTCCATTTCCTATCCTAATAAAATTAGATTTATGCTTACTTATAATTATAACACAAATAGCAAAAGCTATAATTGATATTTCAACCATTTCAGAAAAAGATATATAAAAAAACACAGCAGTTACGCCCGATACAGAGGCAAGCGAAACATATTTTGTGTAGATTATCACAAGCAGAAAAGCAATAATGAAAAAAGGAGCCGTTTTTATCGAATATATAAGAAACACGCCAACAAAAGTTGCAATACCTTTTCCTCCTTTAAATTTTAAAAAAAAAGGAAAAATATGTCCTAATACTGCAAGGCATCCGGCAGAAACTATTAATTCAGGAAACTCTTTAAAATATAAAAGCCCATAAATTACCGGGGCCACTCCTTTAAGAAGATCAATCACAAGCGTTAGAATTCCAGAAAATTTTCCCTGGCACCTAAAAACATTTGTCGCACCTATATTTCCACTGCCGATATTTCTAATATCCTGCTTCTTTAATGCATAACAGAGGATAAACCCTGTAGGTATAGAACCAATGATATATGAAAACAAATAGTACAAAAAAACATCCATAGTCAATATAATTCTCCTGAACTGATATTATAAATTATATATATATTTAAGTAAAGAGTAAATTTATATTTCGTTTCTTGTAAAAATAATTTAGAAAAGGCAAAGAAGCTATCTATGGTATGTAATGCCTTTATTTATTGTAAATGCTCTGTATAGTTGTTCAAAAAAAATTATTCTAAAGAGATCATGTGGGAATGTCATTTGAGAAAAGGATATTTTCTGATTAATATATTGATCTAAAGAAGGTGATAAGCCGAAATGTCCCCCTATTAGAAAAATCAGCCTTCCAGGAAAATAAGAAAATTTTTCTAAAAACCAATCAGAGAAGTTTATTGATGAAAATTCCTTTCCCTTCTCATCAAGAGCAATAACAAAATCACCTTTATTTAATAATCCTGCAATTATCTTACCCTCTTCCTCCCGTTTTTGTTTTTCATTTTTTATTTTCAAATCTTTTAAAACAGTTTTTTTTAGTTCTGTAAAATATACAAGCTTTTTCAAATAATTCTTTTCCAATTCAATGAGTTCCTTGAACTTTAACTCACCAAAGCAGATCAATTCAATTTTTTTCATATCTGTCTATTATGTTATAGAGTGATTTCCTGGATATATTCAGAATCTTAGAAACTTTCGATTTATTTTTATACTTTCTTATAAGGTATTTTATATACTCGTACTCAACATCTCTCAATGTTTTTTCTTTTTTTTTACTGATTTCAAGAAAAAAATCTGAATTATTTATTAAATCAAAAGCATCCTTATCTAAAATGCTTCCATTTATAACTGCGGCCCTGTCCACGAAATTCTCAAGTTCTCTTATATTACCATTCCAACTATAGTTCTGAATAATATCTTTTCCCTCTGGAGAGAGCAATATTTTAATTTTATTTTTTTTAGCAAAATACTCTAATAAAGAAAGAATATCTCCACTCCTTTCTCTTAATGGAGCTATATCAATAACAAATGATGATATTCTATAGAATAAATCAGCCCGAAACAAACCATTTTTTACTTTTTCTAATATATCGCTATCCGAAGAGAAGACAAACTTCACATTGATATCTGTCTCTTTAGTTGATCCAAGTGGAAAAAACTTCTTTCTTTCAATTATTCTTAAAAGCCTTGATTGAATATTTATACTCAGCAGATCTATTTGATTTAAAAAAAGTATACCTCCATCTGCTTGAATCCATTTACCTTCATAGTCTGTATCAGCGCCTGTAAAAGCTCCTTTTTTATACCCAAACCATTCACTTTCTATCAAACTTTCAGGTACGTCACCACAATTTAGATTGGTAAATTTAGAAAAATCGCTTTTAAAAAAAAGATATTCTGCCCAGAAATCTTTCCCAACACCAGTTTCACCGGATAGCAAAACACTGTTTTTTAAGTTTGCAACCTTATCGATCCTATCCTTTACTGAAATTGAGGATCTATCTTTCAGGTTATTGATCTTTATAGAAACTGTATCGTTTTCCATCCATCCATA
This sequence comes from uncultured bacterium, assembly GCA_965371805.1. Lineage (GTDB taxonomy): Bacteria > Acidobacteriota > Aminicenantia > UBA2199 > UBA2199 > JAOZTV01. Next base: position 83,574 of record CBDUZW010000011.1, read on the forward strand.
ATTTTTCCAGAGCAAACCGAACTCTGTTATCCAGAGAAAATATATGAACTACAAAGTCTGAATAATCGATTAGTAACCACTGTGCAGTAGATTCCCCTTCAACTCCAAGAGGTTTGGTTTTGAATTTTTTTCTCAGATGCTTCTGTACTTCATCACCTATTGATCTATTATGTCTATCACTATTTCCATTACATATCACAAGATAATCTGTTATATCACTAACTTTTTGTATCTTCAATACAACAACTTTTTCAGCTTTATTATCAAGCATTGAAATAACTGTTTCCTTTATTTCAGCTGGAATCTTTCTCTTATTCAAATCCGCTAAAACTTCATTATATTCATTTACTTCCATATAATCCCTTCCCTTTTATAATATTAATAATCTCCGGATCAACCAGATCTTTAATTTCTTTTCCTTCACTTATATTCTTCCTAACTATAGTAGAGGAATAGTATAGTTTATCAGAATTATAAGAATAAAAAAACACCATTTTATTGTTTTTTTTTTGTTTTGTATCAATATACCTTGTGTGATCATATTGAATACCTATTTTGTCTAAGATCTTCATTGCATCTTTCTTATGATGCTCTTCTCTTAAGACAACAATAAAAGATATCATGTTAAATAAATCAATATAATCCTTCCATGTTTCTACCATAAGAAAACTATCACTCCCAATAATAAAGTAATGTTCCTCTTCCGGGAAAAAATCAGCCATCTCCTTAACTGTTTCTATTGTATAAGAAGGTTCTTCTCTCTTTAATTCAATATCGCAAGGAATTAATCCGGATTTTTTTTTCAATGCAATCTCGAGCATATTCCATCTAATATTACTATCAGTGATTCCAGTACTTTTTTTATGCGGAGGTTTTGCAGATAAAATATACCTTATATAATCAAGTTTAAAAGCATCCTTTATTTTTAATCCAAGATCAATATGTCCATAATGTATGGGATTAAATGTTCCACCTAGTAATCCAACTCTATTTTTCATAATATTCAAAAAGTTTATCTTTAAGAATGTTCAGGTTTTCACCAGTTAGTGCAGATATTTTAATATATTCTATCTCATTTTGATCGCAGTGATCTGTTAATTCTTTTATCTTCATTTTCTGATCTTCATTTATGATAAGATCTGTTTTATTTAATATCACAAAATACTTTTTATTTAGTAAGTCTGAATTATATGAAATTAATTCATTTTTAAGCATTAAAAACGTTTTTAATATTTCAGGATCATCAAACCCGGATGAGTCCAGCATAAAAACAATTAATTTATTTCTCTCTATATGCCGTAAGAACTCAAGTCCCATACCTTCGCCATCAGAAGCACCTTCGATAATTCCTGGTATATCAGCAAGTACAAGTGATTCAAATCCTCTATATACAACACCAAGATTAGGATGTAGAGTGGTAAAGGGATAATTTGCTATCTTTGGCTTAGCACCACTAATTTTTGAAATCAAGGTAGATTTTCCAGCATTTGGGAGACCGACAAGACCAGCAAAAGCTATCAACTTCAACTCTAACAAAACTTTTTGAGTCTCTCCATTTTCTCCATGTTGAGCAAACTTTGGAGCTTTGTTTACTGAAGATTTAAAATGTACATTACCAAGACCACCTCTTCCACCTTTAGCAATCTCCAATTTTAACCCTTCCTGATCAAAATCAAACATAATTTTCCCATCTGGAATCGATTTAACTATAGTTCCAGCAGGAATATAAATAAGCTCATCCTCTCCATTTTTACCTCTTTTATTTGAGCTCATTCCGTTTTTTCCATCTTCGGCATGTATCTTATTTCTATTCTTAAGATCTAAGAGAGAACTATTATCGCCTGTACTAATTAAAAAAACAGAACCACCTTTTCCTCCATCACCACCATTAGGTCCTCCATTCGGGATATACTTCTCCCTTCTGAAACTGGTGCAACCATTCCCGCCTTTTCCTGAGGAAAAGGCAACTTTAACTCTATCTACAAACATAATATCCTTATTATACTAAACTATTTTGAAAGAGTAAAATAAAACTCATTATTTTATTGGATTTCACTTAAATGATTTATATTATTGATGTAACGATCATAGCAATCTGAGAAGACTGCTATGACTTATTTATTTTATACTACTTCAACAAATTTTCTATTTTTTTTATTTACAAAAAGGACATGCCCTGTTGCTAATGCAAAAAGAGTGTCATCTTTACCTCTTCCAACATTTTTCCCAGCATGAATCCTTGTCCCTCTCTGTCTTACTATAATAGAACCAGCGTGAATACTCTCACCACCAAATTTTTTGACACCAAGTCTCTTTGATTCACTATCACGACCATTTTTAGCGCTTCCGCCAGATTTTTTATGTGCCATTATTTAGTCTCCTCTTTAACTGCAGCTTTTTTTGCACCAACAGATATTTTTTCGATCTGTATTTTTAAAAGATCCTGTCTGTGGCCTCTTGTTTTTTTATACTGCTTCTTAGCTTTTTTCTTAAAAACAATTATCTTCTCTGCTCTAAATTTTTCAATTAATTTAGCCGAGATCTTTCCGCCTTTTACATAAGGGGTGCCAATATTTAATTTATCACCACTTACTAACATAACAGTGTCAAAATTAATCACACCTTGTTTTGATATTTTTGAACTATCAAGAAGCTCTATATCTAAAACATCTCCTTCCTCAACTCTATACTGTTTTCCACCGGTCTCAAGTATTGCAAACATTTCCTACTCCTAATATTATATCTTCATTTTTTTATGCACAAATACACATAAAAAAACATAGAATTTATACCACAATTCTTTTACATAGTCAAACTTATTCTTAGTTGATTAATATTTTTTTTTCATTTAGAATGTCGGGAATGTTTAAAAAAAAAACAATTTATTTCTTTATTGTCTTCAATTTATTGGGAATATTTTTACAGTCAGAGTCAATAAAATGGGTGAATTTGGAAAATGGATTGGAATGGAAGGTATTTAATTACAAAAAAAAAGAGTTCGAAGTTGATAATATTTATATTTTAAGAATTAACCCCAATCGTTTTTCCATGCATCTTCTTACTGCTAAAGAGCAGAAACACCAACCACTTTCATTATCACAATGGTGTAAAAAACACGAATTAATTGCGGGAATCAATGCAAGTATGTATCTTCCAGATAGGATAACCAGCACAGGATATATGAAAAATTATAATGATCTGAACAATCCCAGAATAAATAAAAGATTTGGTGCATTCATTGCTTTTAATCCAAAAATAAAACATATAAAACAGACTATTATCATTGACATAAATAGCTCTAACTGGAAAAAAAAAATTAATATTTATAATACAATTATCCAAAATTATAGAATAATAGATAAAAAACAGAAAATCGTTTGGACAAAAGCAAATAAGATGAATAGTATAGCCTCATTTGGAATAGATAAATTCGGCAATATATTATTTATTATGTGTCAAGATAGGATATCAACGTTTACATTTGCAAAAATAATACAAAAATTACCTGTAAATATTTATAACCTTACTTATCTGGAAGGGGGGCATGAGGCATCTCTATTTATTAATCATAAAAATTTGCAAAAACAAGTATCCGGAAAATTATTTAATTCACAAAGAACAGACTTGTTTATTGGTCACAGCAAACTACCCAACATCATCGGGATCAGGAAAAGATAGTAGCCCTTCCGGAAATTTATATTTTGAAAAAATATAATTTATCCTGTATTTGTCCTCAATTTCTTTTGTTCTTATCTGATGATTTAGATTCATTATAAACTTTTTTGTTTTTAATTTTAATTCAGGGTCATCTTCATGTAACTGCAATAATTTTTTAGAAATATTATTTAGAAGGGCTTGTTTTTTAATTTTAATTTTTTCATTACTCAATTCTAATAAACTATTTTTTATCAGTAGTATGTTATCGGGAAGAGAATTAATAAAAGCTTGAACTTCATCTTCTTTTTTATCCTTTATGTCATCAGCTATGTTGTCATTTGATGACACTTTCAATTCCATAAAATTATTAAAATTTTTCCTTACCTCATATGAGAACCGCTTAAAGCCATCTATAGTTTTCTTTTTTCTTTCCCATCTCTTTATTACAATATCCATTGATTCAAAAACAATATTGCTGGGAATTCTCTTTATCCACCATCCATAGAGTACATCAAAATCTGAAGAAGTTATAAAAAAGGATATATTATGTTTTTCATCCAAGTAATATATTGTTTTTATTATATAATTATAGTCATCATTATTTGCCATAAAATGAAACCTTATCTGTTTTTTTCTAACAGTTTTTTTAAACCAAAAAATAAAAGATCCGGTTCATAAAGATCAATTTCTTTGATCTTATTTTTAAAAAATCTTGAGAGTCCACCAGTTGCGATAACTTTGGTATTATCTCCCAGAATCTTTTTATATTCTGAAATTATATGCCCTATTCCACCAATGCAGGAATAAAAAATACCGCTACGAATACTGTCACTGGTATTTTTACCTATGATTGATTCAGGGGCTTTAAAATTAATTTTATTTAGTTTTGCAGTATTATTTGACAAACCTTGGATAGACATTTCGATGCCGGGAAAAATTGACCCACCAACAAAATCAAAATTTTTATCCATTCCACATATTGTAATAGCTGTACCTGAATCAACTATAATAAAGGGTGGCTTAAAAAACTGTAACCCACCAGAAGCGCCAGCTATCAAGTCAGCGCCTAACTCACCAGGGTTTTCTATTTTTATATCAAACCCGAGATCCATTTCATAATTTACAAAAAAAGGTGTTATTTTAAACAATTTTTCAACTGCAGATTTTATCTGATTATCTATAAGTGGAACCACGGAAGAAATAATTATACTATCATCTGTGCTTAATAATTTTCTTTTTATTAGACTCTTAAGATACTTTTCAGTAATTTCAACAGGTGTCAATAATTTATTTCGAAACACGATTCCTTTTTTATCAAAAATTGCGACTCCAATGGCGGTATTGCCAACATCAATTGTTAAAATCATATAAATATTATATAATACTTTTTTTTAAAATACTATAATGAAGAAGAGTAGACAAAAAAAAATCCTGTTACTTATTTTGCTAACGACAATCATTCTAATACTAAGTTTAATTATCTTTCTTTTATCAATTCCAAATGTAGCTGATCTTGAGAAATCAAACCCAAAAATTACAGCTATGATAAAACAACGAATACAAGAAGCAAAAAGAAAAAAAAGCAAATTTAAAATTAAGCAAAAATGGATAAACATAAAAAAAATCCCTAAACTTTTAATTACAGGTGTTGTGATCACAGAAGATGCATCTTTTTTCAGTCATAATGGAATAGACTATTATGAGTTGAAGGAATCTATAAAGAAAAATTTAAAACAGGGAAAAAAAGCAAGAGGAGGAAGTACAATCACTCAACAACTTGCAAAAAACCTCTATCTTTCAACCAGGAAATCATATATAAGAAAAATTAAGGAATTTTTAATTGCAAAAAAAATGGAAGAATGCCTTACTAAGCAAAGAATTTTGGAAATTTATCTAAATGTAATTGAATTTGGGAGAGGTATTTTTGGAGTTGAAGCTGCCTCTCTTCATTTTTTTAAAAAAAGTGTATCAAAATTATCATTATCAGAAATATTAAGACTAATAGCTGTAATCCCTAAACCATTAAGAGTAAATCCCCTATCTAACTCAGGATACTTAAAATGGAGAGTAAATTTTATATTAAAAAAACTTGAAAAATTTAATTATATTAACAAAGAAACTTATAAAAAGTTATTCATTAAGACAGAGAAATAGAGGTAGATAAAAATAAAGAAATCTCTGTTTTCATCTTGAAAAAACATCAAATTTGCAATAAAATAGTTAATAACAAAACTATACTTGCATTTGAACTATAAATTGGGAGGATTCAATGAAAAAGAGTCTATTTTTTACTATTATCATTTTTTTTCTTTATATAAATGTTTTCTCATCAGATAACGATTTATTAACTATTGGAGAATCAAAAAACAGATTAAATATTGGAAAAATTGAAAAAGAACAAATATACGATACAAAAACAAATAAAATAATCAGTATTAAAGATTTAGTTAAAAACAATCTGAAATCTGATGTATTTATTATTGGCGAAATGCATACAAGTGTAGACTGCCATAATTTTCAGGTTGATTTTATTGAATCTCTGTTTAAATCATATCCAAAAATAATTATTGCATTAGAGTTCTTCGGGAGAAAAGACAATGAAATACTTGAACAATGGAGACTTGGAAAACTAACTGAAGATGAACTACTAAAAAAAACAGGATGGTTTGAAAGAGGGTCATATCACTACTATTATACAAAAATGATTATGGATCTAGCTAAAAAGCATAAAATCAAAGTAGCCGGGCTTAATATTCCAAGAACGATACTTAGAAAAACATCAAGAAAAGGTTTTGCATCTCTATCAAAAAAAGAAAAAGCATTGCTGCCAACTATAAATGTCCTCAATAAAGATCATAAATTTCTGATACAGAAGATCTTTGGTGAATTTACAGTGCAAATGCCTTCTTTCTGGTTTAGAAACATATATGCAGCTCAAAAAATATGGGATGTTATTATGGCCGAATCTATGATCAGGATCTTAAAAAAAAACAAAGGCTATAAAGGAATCATTATTGCCGGTAATAACCATGTAATATATAAATTAGGAATTCCTTTCAGGTATAAATTATCCAGAAAAAAAGCAAAAATAACAACATTAATTCCTGTATATATTCCTAAAAACAAAGATGAGAATGATAAAGAGATGCATCCAATGATGAAAATGATGGCCGGTTCTTTCAAACCAACTGCCATTTATTCCAGAGGAATTGGCGATTATGTATTTTCAGTCCAGAAGACAAGTGATGATATATATAAAAAATTTGGTATAAAAGGAAAATATAAAGACAATAAATTCACTGTAAAATCTGTATCAAAAAAAAGCGAAGCTGAAAAATATGGTATAAAAAAAGATGATGTCATAAAATCTGTTAACGGAATTAAAATTAAAGAAAAAGGTCAATTAGGACATTTTTTATATAAAAATTTCGGAAAAATTGACCTCCTATTTGAAATTTCAAAGATTGTAAAAAAGGAAGAGAAAAAGAAAGACACTAAAAAAGAAAAAAAACCAAAAACAAAAAAAGATAAAAATATGGAAATGAAATAAAATTGAATTAAAATTTTCAATAAATATAGGAGTATAGAGAGTGGGAATTGACCGAAAATTGCTTGAATTAGCAAATAAGAAAGAATCCGGACGATCATGTGGTGGTGAAGATAAAATAACCAAACAGCACAATAAGGGGAAATATACCGCAAGAGAAAGGATAGAGAAAATACTTGATCCTGGCAGTTTTGAAGAGTTTGATCTTTTTGTTACACATAGATGTACAGATTTTGGAATGGAAGAAAACAAACCCCTTACTGATGGTGTTGTTACCGGATATGGAACAATTAATGGACGTCTTGTTTATATTTATTCTCAGGATTTTACAATTTTCGGTGGTTCTTTATCTAAAGCATATGCCGAAAAAATTGTAAAAATCATGGATATGGCAGCCAAAACAGGTGCACCTTTAATTGGACTGAATGACTCTGGTGGAGCAAGAATACAGGAAGGTGTTGATGCACTGGCAGGATATACTGATATCTTTTATAGAAATGTACAGTATTCCGGCGTCATTCCTCAAATTTCTCTTATTCTGGGACCTTGTGCCGGAGGCGCTGTTTACTCTCCATCAATAACAGATTTTGTTATGATGGTAGATAAAACATCCTATATGTTTCTGACAGGCCCCAAGGTAGTGAAACAGGTTACCCAGGAAGTCGTTACAGTTGATCAACTTGGAGGAGCAGCAATACATTCATCTAAAAGCGGCATATCCCATTTCAATTTTGAAAACGAAGATGTAGCTTTTGAAAATTTAAAAAAATTGTTTTCATATATTCCTCAAAGTAATAGAGAAAAAGCACCTGAAGTGAAATGTGAAGATCCTATTGACAGAAAAGATGAGAATTTAAATTATATTATCCCTGAAAACCCGAATAAACCTTACGATATGAAAGAGATACTTGTTTCTGTATTAGATGATAATGATTTTTTTGAAATTCAAGAAGACTTTGCGAAAAACATAATCATCGGATTCGGTAGATTAAATGGCGCTTCTGTAGGAATAATTGCAAACCAGCCTGATTTTCTTGCTGGAGTACTTGATAATAATTCATCAATGAAAGCTGCAAGATTTGTAAGATTCTGTGATGCATTTAACATTCCAATCGTTGTTTTTGAGGATGTACCAGGATTTATGCCTGGAACTGTTCAGGAATATAATGGAATTATAAAAAATGGTGCAAAGCTCCTATATGCCTTTGCTGAAGCGACTGTACCAAGAATAACCATCGTTACTAGAAAAGCCTATGGTGGAGCATATTGTGTGATGAACTCAAAACACTTGGGCGCTGATGTCAATTTAGCATGGCCTACTGCAGAAATAGCTGTAATGGGACCTGACGGGGCGGTTGAAATTATATATAATAAAGAGATAAAAAGTGCTGATGACAAAGTGGCAAAAACTAAGGAATTAAAAGAAAAATACAAAGATCTTTTTGCAAACCCATATAATGCAGCAAAAAAAGGATATATTGATGATGTAATCGTTCCTGCAAATACAAGAATGAGACTTATTAAAGCACTTAAAATGCTTCAGACAAAAAAGGTCACACCCCCTGAAAAAAAGCATGGAAACATTCCTTTATAGGAGAAATTAAATGAGTGATGAACTCCAAATTACATTTCTTGGAATTACAGTTGTTTTCTTAGGATTAATTCTTACAAGTCTCTTGATCTATTTATTTTCTTTTCTTCAAAAATATGAGGATTATAAAGATAGAAGAAAAAGGGAAAAGATGAATCCATCCCCCACTCCCATAAAAAACGACGAGATAATTCCTATGGATATTATTGCTGTACTAAGCACCATACTTGAGATAGAACTAAGATTAATAATATCTTTAGATGAAAGTAAATTTACATTTAACCAAAAATGAATAGGAGAGCAAATTGAGAAAATATGTCCTGAGTATTAATGAAAAAGAGTATAGTGCAGTAGTAAAAGAAATTTCTACTGAATCTGCAACTATAATTGTAAATGATAAGGAATATAAGATAGACCTCAAAGATATTGGAAGACAGGCTGTTCCAGTTATAAACACTGTGAGCCATTCAACAAAACAATCTGCAGTAAAACCTGAGTCTAAACAAACAGTCCAGATTCCCGGCAGCGGCAATGGCGTTGCAGCTCCCTTACCCGGATTAATTGTCGACATACTTATTAGTGAAAATACTAGTGTAAAATCAGGGCAGACAATTGCCATTATGGAAGCAATGAAAATGGAAAACCAGATTAAAGCTCCACACGATGGTATTGTGAAAAAAATATTTGTCAGCAAGGGAGATTCTATTGCAGAGGGTGATATGATCCTTGAAATTGAAAGATCAGTAATGACATCTTTATAAACAGGGCGATATTAAAAAATGAAAAAAAAAATATTTTTTCTTATATTGTTTTTATCTACAGTAATAGTATATGGGACAAATTCTTTTCAACTTGATAAGGATTCTTTTAATAGGGATCAATATCTGACAATATATAAAGGGAAAAACAGTAAGCTGAAATTAAATAATGGTGATATTGTCAAACTGCTTGACATTGATTCTAAAACTATAGGTTTTTGTCAAATCATTCAAGCTGATGATTATGATAGTTTTGCGAGGATACAAAAACCCCAGGAGTATGAAAACAACAAAAACACTGAATTAGAAAACCTGAATCATCCTAATACAATAGAAAAAGTTGAATATCTGGTATTTGATAATTCTGATAAGGAAAATATCAGATTTAAAATTAATAACAGTCGATTTCATATAACTCTAACAAAAAATGATTCAAATAAACATTTCAAGGTTGGAAAAAAAGGCAAACTTTTTAAGGATAACAAAGTCACTGGTATTTTTAAAATATTGGGTGAAGATAAAGATAAATTTTATCTATTTATTATGAATAATGCTGAAGGAATTAATTTCAGAAAATCAGATTCCGGTATTATTGAGAATTATTTTCAGCAGATTATTAATGGGACAGGATTTGTAAATTTATCTCTAAGTAATTTTATAATGCTGATTATAGGATTAGTATTCCTATACTTAGGAATCGCAAAAGATTATGAGCCCCTGCTATTGGTTCCAATCGGTTTTGGAATTCTTATAGGCAACATCCCTCTCCCTCTTCAGATCTTTAATAGTATTTCTGTATATATGATAGATCCTGTAACTAATGAGTATGTGTTTAATACAACCAATAATAGTGTTATGGGAATTATTTATTTTGGAGTTAAATCCGGTTTACTTCCACCCTTAATATTTCTTGGAATCGGAGCAATGACCGATTTTTCAGCCTTACTTGCTCGGCCTAAGAGCGTACTGCTTGGAGCAGCTGCGCAAGTTGGAATTTTTGTAACCTTTATAAGTGCAATTCATCTGGGTTTTTCTCCATCAAATGCCGCTGCTATCGGCATTATTGGTGGTGCTGATGGTCCCACAGCAATATTTCTATCTTCGAAACTTGCTCCATCTCTTATTGGACCTATTGCAATTGCAGCATATTCATATATGGCAATGGTTCCAATCATTCAACCACCGATTATGAAATTATTAACAACTAAAAAAGAAAGATTAATAAGAATGAAGCCGGGAAGAAAAATACATAAGAAGGAAAAGATACTATTCCCTATTGCAGGATTTATATTAACCAATTTTGTCGCACCGGGAGCTATCCCGCTTCTTGGAATGCTTTTTTTTGGGAATTTACTTAAAGAATCCGGAGTTACAACAAGACTTGCAAAGACTGCCTCAAATTCACTTATTGACATTGCCACCATACTTCTTGGCTTAGCAGTTGGAGCCTCAACCAGCGCCCAGGTCTTTTTGAATTCAACATCAATAAAAATATTTGTTCTCGGGGTTATTTCATTTGCTGTAGCCACTGCATGTGGATTATTATTTGCAAAACTGATGAATTTGGTTTCAAAGGAAAAGATCAACCCTTTAATTGGGGCTGCTGGAGTGTCTGCTGTTCCTGACTCAGCCAGAGTTGTACATTCAGTGGGATTAGAAGAGGACCCGGATAACTACCTTTTAATGCATGCAATGGGGCCCAATGTTGCCGGAGTTATAGGTTCAGCAATTGCAGCCGGCGTATTTTTGGGAATCTTTTAAATGGAATTGAGAGAGTTTTTAAATGAAATTAACTCAATAGGATAAAGGAGAAAAAAATGAGTAAAATTTTAATTGCAATACCTAACATCTGTGAAGGGAAAGACAAAACATTTATTGATTCCCTGGAAGCTAAATTAAAAGAAGTTAAAAACCTTGAGATCCTTGATATTTCAATGGATAGTGTTAGGAACCGAACAGTATTTGCCTACACTGGTTCCATAGATGCTCTTGAAGAAGGCGGTCTGATTATATACGAAATGTCTCTCCAACATATTGATATGCGTAAACATAAGGGAGAATACCCAAGAATAGGAGCTGTGGATTCTTTTCCATTTGTACCTTTAAAGGGAATAACAATGGAGGAAGCTGTAAAATTTTCTCTGGATTTTGGAAAAAAAGTAGGTAAGGCCTTCAATATCCCTGTATATATGTTCAGTGAATCAGCAAGATTTCCATTAAGAAAGTTTATTGATGATATAAGAAGAAATGAGTACGAAGGACTCGAAGAGCAGTTAAAGGACCCAAGATGGAAACCTGATTTCGGATCTGATACTTTTAAGGTTGATTCAGGTGCAACAATTATTGGAGCTAGATATCCAATGGTTAGTTTTAAAATATTCTTAAATACGAATAACATTGAAATTAGTAAAAAAATATGTAGTGCAATCCAATACGAAACAGGTGGCCTTAAACATATTAAATCCTATTCAGGTATAGACGAAACTAAAGATCTTGCTCAGATCACTATAGCTTTATCAAACTATGATGTAACCCCAATGTATCAGGTTATCGAAGGTGTAAGAACAGAGGCAAGAAGATTTGGTCTCACAATAGTTGAGGTTGAAATGATCGGTCTAATACCAGAAAAGGCATTCCTTGACTCAGCAATGTACTATATGAATATAAATAATTTCTCTCTTAATAATATTCTTGAAACCAATATCCAGGAGCATCTTAATGAGAAAATGTTTTTTGTTAAATAGTTTTTATATAAGCTGTAATAAAGAGGTAATAGGATCCAAATTAATGCAGATGCTTTTAATTAACTATCCATGAATAAATATAATTAGATATAATGAGAAAGATAATCAATAAAATGAAATCAATTATAGAAAATGGCTCTATTTTTTTTAAAATGTTCTTTAGCTTTTTTTTCATATAAGTCCTCTACTGTCAATTTTCTTAATTTAATATTTTATAAGATCAAAATGTAAAAAAAACATTACATATGTAACTTTCTCATTTTTAGTACTTTACACCTATAAATATTTAAAACAAAAAGTTTAATTAATCACATAATTATTCAGATGAAAAAAAGTAATATATTTCTTGTGATCAGCTTTTGCTTAGCCACATTTTCTATTAATGTTAATTTATATTCAAAATATGATTTCAGTAAATTTCATTATTTTCCTGAAAATGATGATACCAAAGTTTTGACTATCTATTCAATTTATCATGACAGTAGTGAATAAAGTATAAAAAACTGGTACAATTCCAAATGGCAGGTATTTCTGTAACAGATCCCTGCTCAATAATTGCGATAGAGATAATGACAATACTTAAATTTAAATAAATTTATAAATATTTATAATTTATTTTTTATTCATTGTATTTTATTTTTAATCTTTATTTTATTAATTATAGTTGAACTAATCCAATAGATTGACGGAAACCAATCAGTTTTAATATGGGGTGCACTAAAAAAAATCAACCTTCCATCAGGCGAAATCGACGGAAAGCTTTCTTCATTCTTACTGTTCACCTCAGGTCCAAGATTATATGCTTTTGACCAATTTCCCCGTTTATCCTTAAAACTGACATAGATATCACCAAGCATTTTCTCACTGAAATTGTCATTTCTTCCAGCGGAATAGAAGATCATGTAACTGCCATCCGGAGATATCACTGGTTCAACATATACCGCATCATCTGTATTCAAATTTCCGATTCTTTCTGCTTTCGAATATGTTTTCCCATTAAATGCTGCTCTGTATATATTATTCTTGCCATTTTTATTAGGAGCATTATAATATATAAATCCGTCATCAGAAAAAAACGGATTCCAATGACTCGATACCTTAGCCGGTCTGTCAAAATTTACATCCGCTCCCCACTTATTTCCCATTTTTTTTGATACCCATAAATCATATGTTACATCATTTGAAAGATGCTTTTTTCCTGCTGTAATCTTTTCAAAATACCGGTACTTTCCATTAAATGAATACAAATATCGATTTTCGACCTTTACCGGTTTTTGTAGAATACCATTTAGATTTTTGCACACATAATTAACTGCCCCTTTTCCCAGTATAAACCGGCGAAAATAAAGATCAGAGGTTTCAGGATCAATTGAAACACCGGCTTCAATCCCCTTTTCTGTTGAAATAAAATCCTTAAAAAAAATGACTGCTTTTTCATCCGGATACAGTTTACCGTATAATTTTTTATCCCCGGATCCATGGGATGCTTGAATGAAAAAAAGATTTGAAAACAGCAAAACTGCAATAATTACATATTGATTTTTTTTATTCATAATTCTATGTCCTCCTCAATGAACATTTAATAATACATTTTATCACTTATTCAGAAAAGTATTCTGTTGTGAACAAATTAATAGTATCTTAAATACATTGATTATTAAATGAGTATAAAGTACTAAATAATTGAAAGTGACAGTTGTCATTAGGGAACTTTCTTCTAAATATTTTAAATTTTATTGTTTTTTATCATTTTTTTAGTTCAATAACTTAAGTTTTTAATTACAAACCCAAAATAAGACAAAACTCATAAAAACAATGTTATATTTTTGTTACCCTAAGTTTCCATTCTTCATTTTCAATATCCTCTTCTATTTGAAAAACTGTGTCATTGCAAATAGTGTATGGATAGGATGTCCTGGAGTTTATCATTGATAAAGGAAAAAAAATTTGTTTAAAAAAATCACCACTTGATTTAAAAACAAGTAATTCAGTTTTATTCTCTTTTTTTTTATATGTAACAGCATATAATTTATCTCCTGATACAAATATGTTTCTAATTGCAGGAAAATGAGATGCAAATTTGAATGGTTTTAATATATGCATATATTCTTTTGTTGTTGGATTCTTTTTCATTGAATCAATAGTGTCTTTTTTATCTTTCTCCATAACTTTAACTCTATTATATGGATATTTTATAGTGCGCAATAGTTTAAGTTTTTCATCAAATACATTTATACTAAATTCATTTCCCCAGGCAGTAAATAATTTATTATTAGAAACAGAATGCGCTGTTGAATATGTAAAAATATCCATTCCTTTCCCATACTGAAAAACATCCGGCATCTTCACTATCTCTTTAACTAATTGTTGACTTTTGTCATATACCCTTAAACCCCTGAATCGTTTTTTCTCCTGAGATATAAACATGCCCACATAATTATTCCCGATTTTTCTTGTATCTGATAATGCTGGATTTACATAAAACTTCATCTCTTTTATAAATTCCCCTTTTTTTGTAAACCATGAGACCTTTCCTTTGCTATAAATAATAATATTTTTTGTACTAACATCCAAAAATAGGTCACTGGCTTCACGTTTATTTATTTTAAATTCCTGTGGACCTTCTCCACTTTTCCCAAATTTTTTCACCAATTTAAAATCTTTTTTTGAATATATATATATAGATGAATTCTCTGTCACATAGATTTGTGATTCATCTACTAAAATAGATTCCGGTTTATTCAAATCCTCCATGAGGAACAAATTTGATTCAGCTATCAATCCTGATAAACTCAAAATAATTAAAATTATAAACAAGTATTTTCTCATTCTATCTCCTTTGCATTTTAAGAGTAATTACAAAAGTTTATTTAGTAAAACCTTCATAATCCTTTATATAAAAGACT
>CBDUZW010000012.1:0-93910 GCA_965371805.1 uncultured bacterium
GAGTTAGTAGTAAAAGTAATTACCGAAGGACTGGTAAAAGTACTTGACTTTTACATTATTCATATTTATTAGCGAATACCCCTTAAAATAGTAGGCATTATACCTCTTTGGATTCACTTGTATTAATTTATCAAAATATATGACAGATTCTTCATAATTTTTTAAATATATATAAGAAGTTCCAACTAGAAAAAAAGCTCCTGTATTCTTCGGATTAATATTTGATACTAAATTGAATAGATCAATTGCTTTGTTATATTGTTTTAGTAAAAAAAATACAAATCCAATAGTATAATAGTATAATTCTTTTATTCTTTTATTCTTTTAATCATAATATAATCATTAAACCAAATATTTTGAAAAAAGTAAACAATAATTTTAAAATGTAGAATATAAAAGGTGTCAGGCACTTTTTCTGTCCTTTTCATTTTTGAGCCGGATTAAACATAAGTCACCTTTTACTACTTGAAATTTTTAATTTTAATTGATAGATAAAATTATAAAACTTTATTTTTAAATTTGCAAATATATAATGAGTTACATTATAGAAAAAAATAAAAATAATTAAAAATTGTTGACAAAAATACATTCTTATATTACATTAACCATATGGTTAAACTAAATGGTTGGTTAAAATGAAAAAAAAGATCACTAATGAGATTGATACGAAAGCAAAAATTATAAAGGCAGCAATAGAAGAATTTTCTGTAAATGGCTTAAAAGGCAGCCGGGTCGAAAATATTACAAAAAAAGCCGGTGTTAATAAGGCAATGCTATTCTACTATTTTGGTTCCAAGCAAAGCTTATATGAAATGATTGTAAAGAAAACGGTAAAAACATTATTAGGCAGTATAGCTGATTTTTTACATCCGGATTTGACAATTGAACAATTCATTGATGAGTTCCCTTCTTTATATATAGATGTTTTATCTGAAAATAAAGGATTTATCAATATGGTCATCATTGATCTGCTTCAAAATCCTGATTTTATTTCGAATATTATTAGAAAACTTTTTAAAGAAAAATTCGGAGACGGTCCTCCACCCTTTGTTGGAATAATTTCTAAATGGCATAAACAGAATGATATTATTGAAGAAGATCCATTTCATTTTATGATGAATGTGCTTTCGCTGGTAATTTTCCCCTTTATTGCAAAACCGATACCGGAGGCAATTTTCAATAGAACTGTTGAAGAGACAAAAGAGTATTTTGAATATAGAAAAAAAAGCATACAAAATTTACTAAGAAGAGGATTATTTAAATGAAAACATTTATTATTTCACTAATTGCATTTACATTCTGTTTTACACTATCAGCAGAACAGATAAAACTGGAGGATGTTATAAAAAAAGGAATTCGCATTAATACAGAGTCAAAGAATCTTTCAATACAGGAAAAAATAGACGAGCTGAATAAAGAAATTATTGAGAAGAAAAAATTATTCACTATAAATCTATCCGGAACATATTTATTAAAGTCAGACATTATGTCAATCGTTTTTCCCGAGACAGTTCTATCCCCTACCCAGACAATTCCGGGAAAGCAGATTGATGCAGGAGAATATCATAATTTTGACATTAATTTATCATTATTACAGCCGATATATACAGGAAATATAATTTCTAATAGAATAAAACTCAAAAAAAATGAAGTTAAAATTACGAAAAACAATTCAATAAAGTCCAATTTCCAAATCTCCGGAAAGATAAAGTATTCATATTTCAAATACATGATTTTAAAAACTGAGATTAATATTTTATCAGTTCTTCTTGAAGAGCTGGAACTGCATAAAAATAGATTGCAGAATTTACATAAAGAAAATTTAATTGGTATTGTAGATATAATTGATACTGACCTAAAAATTGATGAAATCAAATTAAACATAGAGGAACTGCAGAAAAACCTGAACAATGAAAAACATGAATTCAAATACATTTCAGGTACTGATATAGAGAAGATTAACAAGAATTATTCTGAAACAATTCCTGACAAACAAAACGCATTTCTACATTTTAAAAAAAACCATCCTTCTCTAAAAAACATTTCAATCAATAATCAGAATATTGAATTACAAAAAAACATTTCAAATGGATCATACCGTCCTCAGGTTAACGGTTTTGTTAATTTTCACTATGGTAAGCCGGGTATCGATTTCTTTAATAGTTCCTGGAGCCCATATGTAGAGGCTGGAATAAATATCTCATATAAGGTATTTGATTGGAATAAACAAAAGAAAGAGAAGAGAATATTAGATTTTTTAGATAAAAAATTAGAGAATAATAGATTACACTTTATAGATATCATTAACAAAAACCTTAATATTCTATATATAACCAAACAACAGATTGAGACGAAGATCCTAAAAATCAGAAAAATGATCAAAAAATCCAAAATAATAAAGGATCTAAAGAATAAACTTTTTATTGAAAAACAGATCTCAAATATAGAATTGCTGACATATATTCAAAAAACAAAGAAACATCAAATACTTGAAAAGAAGGCTCAATTCAATTTAGAACTTGTTAAAGCTAGAATCAATACACTTATTGGAAAAATTTAAATTTATAAGGGGAAAATAATGAATATAAAAAACATACTAAAAATCATCTTAATTTTTATTTTATCTGGATTATTATTTTACTGTAATGATAAAGATGCAGAAAAAACAAAAGCTCCCGGAATCGTAAATGGCGACATTATTACTATAAAGTCAAAAACCTCAGGAACCATAAATTCTGTAAATTTCATTGAAGGAAAAAAAATTATAAAGGGGGTGCTCCTCTTAAATATTGATCAACGGATAATGGAAAACAAACTGGCAGAAATTCCAATCAATTTAAAAAATATATCAATCGCAATTGAAGATATTAAAAATAAACGGGAATATGCTGTTGCAAATAAAAAGTATTTATCAAAACAAATTGACAGATTTAAAAGATTATTAAAAAGCAAATCAATTTCAGGTGAAAAACTTGAAAACTTTCAACTTAAACTAAAAATGGTGAAAACTGAAATAAATGGCTTTCTGCAAAAAATAAACTCTTTGAATGTTGATAAAGAAAAACTCTTAAATAAAAAACAGTATCTAAATTTATTATTAGAGGATTATACAATTAACTCGCCTGTCGAAGGTGTTATAATAGAAAAATTCATTTCTCCCGGTGAAAACATCTTCCCTGGAAAGGCCATTGCAGATATTCTAGACCTGGAGTCACTTTATATAGAGGTATTCCTGGAAGGAGAAGAAATCTCCAGATTGAAACTTGGGGATAGTGTAAAAATATTTCTTGATGGCATAAAGAACCCTTTTAATGGAAATGTTTCATTTTTTGGCAGAAAGGCTGAATTTTCTCCTAAATATGTTATATCTGAAAAAGAGAGAAAATCTCTTCTTTATCTAGTAAAAATAAAAGTTATTAAAAACAAAGATTTCTATAAAGTTGGAATGCCTGTAACAGTCATATTTTAATTTATTATGTTAGAAATAAAGAATCTTTCTAAGTCTTTTGGGCAATTGAATGCCATTGACGAACTCTCAATCAGTATAAAAAAGGGAGAGATCACCATAATTTCAGGGGCTGATGGAGCCGGTAAATCTACTATATTTAAGTTAATATTAGGTTTGGAGAAAAAAGATTCAGGATCCATATTTCTTTATAATGAGGACATTGGGACTGATTATTCTAAGATAACATCTATCTGCGGATATATGCCGGAAAGGTTCTCTCTTTATCAAGACCTCTCAGTGGATGAAAACCTGAATTTTTTCTCAGACATACGGCAGGTTCCCAAAAAAAGAAAGGATGCATTAAAAAAAAGACTACTTGAAAGCATGGGAATGGCAGAATTTAAACAGAGAAGAGCAGGTGCACTATCCGGTGGAATGAAACAAAAACTGGCACTTGCTACAATACTTCTATCAAGCCCTGAAATAATTATTCTGGATGAGCCGACAACAGGAGTGGATCCACTTTCAAGAATTGAATTTTTTAATATCATCAATACATTGAAAGATGAGGGTAAAACAATTATAATTTCAACTCCTTATCTTGATGAAGCTGAGAACGGTGATTCTATAATTTTCTTAAAAAACGGAAAAACCTTAAAAGCCGGTTCTATAGAACAATTAAAAAACAACATCCCATTTAAACTATTTTCAATTCTACCTGATGGAAATATTTTTGACATTGTTTTAGATCTTAAAAAAAGGGATAATTATAGGGATAGAGTTTATATTAAAGGAAAACATATAAAAGTTATTGGAAATGAGAATTCAAATTCCAATGAACTCTCCTTTATTCCAAATAAAAAAATAATTGAAGAAAATCCCGGACTCGAAGATATTTATTTATATTATGAAAAACTATACCTGAAGAATGGAGAAGTCATATAGATGGAAACAATAATAGAAGTAAAAAATCTAAAAAAACAATATGGTAATTTCATAGCTGTGAACAGTATCAATTTCAATATTTATCAAGGTGAGATTCTAGGATTTCTGGGACCCAATGGTGCCGGTAAAACAACAACCATAAAAATGATAAATGGATTATTAAAAATCAGTTCCGGATCAATAACGGTAAAAGGAATTGATGCAGAAAAAGAGAGGAATAAAGTGAAAGAATTAATGGGATACATGTCTCAAAAATTTTCACTTTATCCAAAACTGACCCCAATGGAAAATATTGAATTTTTTGGCGGCATTTCAGGCTTAAGCAGAAAAGAGATCTCAAATAAAAAAAAATTTGCCAATGAAATGATTCCAGTAGAGTTTCAAACAATTATAACTGAAAAACTTCCACCGGGAATCAGACAGAAAGTCGCTCTATTTGTCGCATTGATACCTGACCCTGAGATCATCTTTCTGGATGAACCAACCTCAGGCGTTGATCCTGATGTTAGAAGAGAGTTCTGGTTTGACATATATGACCTTAAAAAAAAGGGAAAAACAATTTTAGTTTCAACTCATAATCTGGATGAGGTTGAATATGCAGATAGAATTCTAATTCTGCATAAAGGGAATATTCTTCTGGAAGGAGAGCCGGATACACTTAAAAACAAGTATAAGGTCCCGACCATTGAGGAATTATTCAAAGGAGCAATTTTAAATTATGAAAAGAATTAAAGCTGTATTTAAAAAAGAGTTTTCTCATATATGGAGAGATCCAAAAAGCCTTCTCATTGTATTTTTAATGCCGCTTGTAATGATCTTTATATATGGATATGCAATATCCTATGATCTGAATAATATAAATATTGCAATTATTGATAATTCAAAATCTGATATTTCGAAAGAATTAATAAATGCATTTAGAAATAATGGGTATTTTACCATTTTGAGTGATGATTATAATAATTCAGGTTCCATAGATTTGTATGAAAAATGGTTGAAGAAGGGTGATATAAGTGAGATCATTATTATTCCGGAAGATTTTAGTAAAAAAATTAGAAATGGTATTCAAACCGAAGTCAGCTTCATTATTGATGGCAGCGATTCAAATACGGCGAACATTATCTATCAGTATAGTGAACAAATCCTGAATAATTTTGCAAATACATATCAAAATATCAAAGATTTATTAAAAATCCATACAAAGGTATATTTTAATATTGAAGTCAAAAGTTCTTTTTTCTTCATACCCGGATTGATAGCCGTTCTACTTCTGATGATATCTGCGTTATTAACTTCATTGAGTATTTCAAGAGAGAGAGAATCCGGTTCCCTGGACCTGCTGTTTATTTCCCCCTTGAAATCTTCTGAGATCATAATTGGCAAAACCCTGGCATATATGTTTGTTGCATTTACAGTTGAAATTGTAATTTTATTATTCAGCAGGTTCTGGTTTGGCATTCCGATAAGGGGAAGTTTGTTTTTACTCTTCTTATTTTCTCTTATTTATATCATTACCGGACTTGCAATCGGAATATTGATATCAACGATTGCATCTGATCAGAAAACAGCGATGCTGGCAACTCTACTTGTAACAATGCTTCCATCGATAATGCTTTCAGGATTTATTTTCCCGATAAACTCACTCAACCGGATCCTTCAATACGTATCCAGCCTTGTCCCTGCGACATACTTCTTAAAGATCATAAGAGGAATTGTCCTTAAAGATGCATCAATTCAACATTTATACTTTGAAGGCATTGTTCTGATCATTATGTCTGTTTTTATTTTAACCATTGCAACAAAAAAATTTTCAAATCAAAGGAATAGATCAAAATGAGAATATTCTACCTGGTAAAAAAAGAATTTTTAGAGACCATAAGGCAGAAAGAGATGCTTTTCTTAATGCTTATAGCTCCAATAATTCAGATCATATTACTCGGCTATGTTGTTACAACTGATATAAAAAACATTCCGGTTGAGATAATTAATCTTTCAAAGAATAAAGAAACAGTTAATATTATCAATAGAATTAATTCCTCCCCTCTCTTTGATGTCATTAAAATATCCGGACAGAATGAAGATCCGATTGAGGTATTTAAAAAAGGCAAAATAAAATCCATCATTATTTTCAGAGATCAATTTAAAAAGCATGATTTATTAAATTATCCTGAGATTCAAATTCTTCAGGATGGTGTAGATTCAAACAGTTCACAAATCGCAGCTGGATATTTTAATGGTATTATCAAAAACTACCTTCTGACAGACATTCAAAAGTTAGGAAGATCACAGTTGATAGTCAGCAGACCGAATATGAAATTCAATCCGGAATTAAAAAGTATAAACTATATGGGCCCCGGTATTGTAGCATTATTACTGACGCTGATCACGATGTTCTTAACCTCTATCTCAATTGTCAGAGAAAAAGAGCAGCAGACTATAGACACATTGCTCATTTCAAAACTAAAACCGATAGAGATCTTTATTGGAAAAGCAATTCCAATGGGCATCGTTGGTATGATAGATATGATAATAGGGATATTTATTGTAGTACTATGGTTTGAAATACCCATCAGAGGCAATCTTATCTACCTCTTCATTGCCTCTATTATTTATCTGACAGCAATTTTATCCTTTGCGCTGCTTATCTCAATTGCCGCCTCCTCTCAGCAGCAATCTCTCTTCTTCTCATGGTTTTCGATGATAACCTTTATTCTTATGTCAGGAATTTTCACTCCTATTGATAATATTCCAACCAACTTAAAATGGATAGCTGATATTAATCCACTTCGATATTTGATAAAAATAATAAGAGAATTATTTTTAAAAGGAAACGGTATAGAGTATTTCTATAAAGACCTGATCATATTAACAGTTATAACAATTATTATAACCTCAATTTCACTGTTTAATTTCAAAAGATTTATTTCAAATTAAATTTTCTTGATTTTAACTCCAAGTTCGCCGATAATAGCATATCTTATTGGGGTGAAAAACATGAAAACCAGACTACTATTAATACTTTTTTTAATCACCATAACTATACCATTACAGAGTCTTACTATTAAGATAGGAAGCATTGCTCCTGCAAGGTCTCCCTGGGATAAGGCTTTAAAAAAAATAAGCCGGGAGTGGAAAAAACTCTCAAATGGAACGGTAAACGTAAAGATATATCCCGGAGGAATTGCAGGCAGTGAACGGGCAATGATTAGGAAAATGAAAATTGGAACTCTAAGCGGGGCTTTTTTTTCCAATGTAGGACTCACCAGTATTTATTCAGATTTTTATGCATTAAACATTCCATTAATGATTAAGTCGGATGAAGAACTTAATTTTGTATTTAAAGGAATCAGACCAATATTTGAAGAGGAAATTGAGAAGAAAGGCTATAAGATTGTATTCTGGTCAATGGCTGGTTGGATAAGATTTTTTACAAAAACACGTGTATTTGAACCGATAGAATTAAAAAAACAAAAACTCTATTTTACAACCGGTGAACCAATCATTGAGCAGTCCTGGAAACATTGCGGTTATCATATTATCCCAACAGAATTAAAGGACCTGATGATGGCATTGCAGAGTGGCATGGTAAATGCATTTTTTCTTCCACCTCTTGTAGCTGCCTCGGGTCAATATTTTGCATTGGCTCAGAATATGATGTCCATTAAGGTTGCTCCTATTTATGGTGCGGTAGTTATAAGTAAGAAAAAATGGGACAAAATCCCTGAAAATTTGAGAATTCAATTACTTTCAAAAGCAAGAATAATTGCAAAATCCCTTGATATAGAAACAACACAACTGGAGAAAGATGCGATTGAAACAATGAAAAACAATGGATTGAAAATTAATATATTAAAAAGTATTCATATTAAAAAATGGGAAAATGAGTCGAAGAAAAATGTAAATTTTTTAAAGGGAAAAACATTTTCTCCTGAAATCTATAAAAAAATTAAAAAACTAATACAGGAATTCAGGAATACTTAAATAGTTTTTCCCTTCAATTTTATCCTTTATTTTCCTCTTTATAGTCTGATCTGAGCCATGTTTGAGTTCTTCCAATTTTAAAGATAATCCTTATATAGCCGTAAACTTCGAGTTTATTCCCATTATCAACAACTTCCAGTTGGCTTCTGTAAATTTTTCCATTCTCAGGATCCAGGATTCTCCCATTTTTCCATTCTCCACCTGCTCCTTGATAGTCCCACATAATTTCCATTCCAAGAACAAGTTTGTCTTTTCTCTCACCCTTGCACTTATCGCATTTTGGATTTGGATCTTCACCTTCTTTTGGAAATATCTTTACGACTTTTCCTTTTAAGTTACCGTTTTCAACCCATAATTTCATAATTGATTTAACTTCTTTAGTCTTATCATCAATCGTTTTCCAATAACCTTCAGCACTCATTGAATTTGAGAACAGAACACCGGCATTTAACAAAATACTAATTACAATTACTAAAACAAAATTCTTTTTATTCATTTATATACTCCTTAATCTAAACATAATTAAAATTCTATTCCGAGAAAAATAATACCAATCAAAATTACAATTATAAAAATAGGTACTATATACTTTAATGCAATTTTCCATAATAACATTTTTCTATTTTTTCTATAATCATTGAATTTTTTTCCATCTTTAGGTTCAGTTAAAAGATCACTTCCCTCTGCAAGTTCTAATAATGCATTTTCACTTTTCCAAACATATGCAACAAATATTGCAATAAAAAGTGCTCCAATACTTAGAGATAAATTTCCCCATATATAGTTCATTATCCCAAGAAATTTTTCAGATAAAGCCGAAGGAATAGCAAAGAGCAATGCTATTCCCCCAATTAGTATGGATGCTTTTTTTCTACTCATCTTTTTTTCATCTATTGCAAATGAAACCGGAACTTCAAGCATTGAGATTGATGACGTTAATGCAGCTATCATTAATAATGCAAAAAACAGAGAACCAAAAATATACCCCCCCGGCATTTTAGCAAATATAACCGGCAAAATTTGAAAGACAAGACCAGGCCCCCCGGCCGGGTCCATATTCTGTGAAAATATTGCTGGAAAAATTATTAAACCCGCAAGAATTGCAATACTGGTATCAAAGAAAGCGATCCATAAAGAAGAGGATAGAAGATCCTCTTTTTTCTTTAGATAAGAGCCATACGTTATCATGGTGCCCATCCCCAGACTTAAGCTGAAAAATGCCTGTCCTAATGCAGCTATGGCAATTTTAAAACTAATTTTAGACATATCAGGTTCTAAATAATATTTTAATCCTTCAGCTGCATTTTTAAGTGTTAGTGATCTGATAAGTAGTATTATAAGTATAACAAATAAAATTGGCATCATTATTTTTGAGAAAACCTCAATCCCGGCAGAAACTCCTCTTGAAACTATAAAAATCGTAAGAAATATAAAAACGGCTAGAAGTCCAATCTGTATATATGAATCACTTGTAAATTTTGAAAAAATTGCTGGAGCAGTTTTATTGGTAATGTTAATAAGCTGACCAGTTATTGCTTTATAAAAATATCCAACTGTCCAACCTGCAATTACAGCATAAAAGGAGAGTATCATAACACCTGTGCCAACACCAAGGTATCCAACCAGATTCCAATTAGATCCAGGTTTAATAAAATTAAATGCACCGACTGGATTTTTTCCTGTATGCCTTCCAAGTGAAACAGCTGCAATTAATACGGGTAATGCAATACATACTATAGCGATTAAATACAGCATAACAAAAAGTCCCCCACCATTTTCACCAGCAGTATAAGGAAATCTCCAAATATTACCCAGTCCAATTGCAGATCCGGAAGCAGCGAGGATGAACCCCATTTTTGAACCCCATTTTCCTCTTTTTTCCATATTAATCCTTTACTTTTTCGTTATATATTTCATCTATGTCTTTTATTTTTTGTCCTGAAAGAAGCTCTTGAATAAACATTATCTGAATAATCAAAATAATCTTTATCAGGAAAAGCTTTGTGTTTTTCATAACCAAGCCAGGCAACCATTGAACCATTATCTGTACAATAATCGGGCTCCGGCAGGTAAAATTTTATATTTGAACTTTCGAACTCATTTTTAAAAGCCTCTCTCAAACGGGAATTTCGGCTAACGCCACCGGCAATTATCAATGATTGTATATTATCTGCATTAATGTTTTTGATAGTATTCTTTGTTTTTTTTAACAAATATTTGACAATAGAGTTTAAAAAGGATGAACAAAGGTCATAGAATTCTTGTGTGTTTTTTTCCATTTTATTATTTTTTGCATAATTAATTGCAGCTGTTTTGTAACCGGAAAAAGAAAGATCATCCGATCCATCACTCATTCTCGGAAATGTAAAACTATAAGTGTCAGGATTTCCTTTTGGATAATTCTGATCTATGATTGGACCGCCAGGATACCCAAGTCCAAAAAACTTGGCAACCTTATCCATAACCTCACCTATTGCATCATCACGTGTCTTTGAAATTACTGTTGTTTGAAATTTTGATACTTGATAAAAAATTGAGGTATGTCCTCCTGAGACTATTAATGACAGCATTGGATACTCTATGTTTCTATTTGTAATAAAAGGAGATTCTATATGTGCATCAATATGATCAACCATTACGAGAGGTATTTCTTTTGAATAAGCAAGCGCTTTAGCAAATGACAGTCCTACAAGCAAAGATCCTATCAATCCAGGTCCCTGAGTTAAAGCTATCAAACCTATTTCCCCGATTTTCAAGCCGGCTTCATTTAAAGCTTCTTCTGTGAGAAAAGATATCGCTTCATAATGACTTCTGGATGCAATTTCGGGAACAATCCCTCCATATTTTTTATGTATTGGAATTTGGGATTTTATTTTTTCACAAAGAACTCTATCATTATCTCCCCTCTCTATAATTGAAACAGCTGTCTCATCACAAGAGGTTTCTATACCCATTACGAACATAGAGTATATTATCAGAAAAAAACGATATGTTCAAGTGCAATCTAATTAGTTATGTCTATCCAATACTATGAAAAAAAACAAAATTAAATACAAAAATTACTTAAAAAAAAAATAATTACAGTTATAATGTAAATTGGAGTTAATAAAACGAAATTGACTCTTTTTTCAAGGAGGAAAGATGACTTTGAAAGAAATCAAAAAAATGGCAGGTAAAATGAGTGTCAAGATAAAAGGTATAAGCCAGGATGATATAATACTTGCTATTCAAGAAGCCGAAGGTAATATACCATGTTACAAAACAGAGAAAAAATACGATTGTCAAGAGACAAATTGTCTCTGGGAAGAAGATTGTAAAATGAACCTGTCATGAAGATTTCCTTTCGAGAAACCTTTGAATTCTTTTCTAATCATGTCTCAGGGCTTCAATTGGATCCAGTTTTGATGCCTGAATGGCAGGATAAATCCCGAATACTAATCCAATAAAAGCGCAAACTCCAACTGACAAAATAATTGAAAATAGTGACCATCCTACAGGCCAGCCCGCAAAAGTCGAAATCATTAAAGACAACAATATTCCAAAAATTATTCCAAAAATCCCACCGAGAAAAGATATAGCAAAACTCTCAAAAATAAATTGCCTTTTGATATCGATCTGTTTTGCTCCAATTGCCCTTCTAAGTCCAATTTCTCTCGTTCGCTCAAGTACAGTAGCAAGCATAATATTCATTATTCCGATCCCACCAACAAGCAGAGAAATTCCTGCAATACAAGCCATAACTATATTAAAAATATTCTGAGTTTTTCGATGTTGTTCCAACAGGGCCTCCGGTACAATCATCTCAAAATCATTAACATTTTTATGTCTTCTATTCAGGAGATGCATTAATGTCTGTGCAGCTGCGCTACTTAAAACTCCCATATTTAACTTAACTCTGAATTCATCTATTTCCGGTTCAAGGGGTTTAAATTTAAATATTTTTAAAGCGGTTTGTAAAGGAATATATATCCTGTTTTGTTCACCCTTCAGAGAGATACCCTGAAAATCATCTTTTGATAAATTTTTATCCTTTATTATTCCTATAACAGTTATCCATGCATGATTAATCTTAATTTGTTTTCCTACTGCCTCTTCTCTTGGAAATAAGACTTGAGCTACACGACTTCCAATTACACAAACCTTTGAAAACGTCAGATCATCATTTGGTACAAAAAAACGGCCTTTGCTGATATCTAAATTTGCCATATCATCATGAGTTGAAGTGACACCATACACATCTGCATCACTTGTATTTGCAGGACTGAATAATGTATAAACACTAACTTTTTTTATGGCACTATAAGTATTTAAAAACGGTAATGTATCTCGAACTGCATTTAGATCCTGTAATGTTAAACCTATGGAACTCTCTCTGATTTCCTTTAAACGGTCATCATTAAAAACCTTTTCTTTAACAATAATATTTCTAAGTCCCATGGCATCAATCAATTGCAATGCTTCCTGCTCTGCTCCCTTTCCAATACTTAACATTGAAATAACTGCACCAACACCAAAAATCATTCCAAGCAATGTCAAGATTGTACGTAATTTATGATGAAGTAGAGATTCTAAGGCCTCGAATATTTCCTGTTTTAATTTCATTATAACTGATCCTCCAAATTCGGCTTACTTAAAATGATCTCATCTCCTTCATCTATTCCCTTGACAATAACGGTCCTTGTAAGGCTTCTTAATCCAATTTCGACATCTCTTCGTTCTATTTTATTATTCTTCTTTAAATTTAAAAAGGATTTTCCCTCATCAAAAAATAACGCTTGATTTGGTACAGAAATTACATCATTTTTTTTTACAACAAAAATATATGCCTTTACCTGGCATCCGGGTTTCATAACTTTCATATCAGTATTATCTAAACTAACATTAACTTCAAAATATTTTAAAGGACTTTCTTTATCTATTTTTTTTGCAATCTTTACCATATTGATTATTTTTCCTAGAAATTTTTCTCCTGGAAAAGAGTCAAGATATATATTAACCAATAGATCTTTTTTTAAACCAAAGGCCTCAGATTCAAGTACATGAAGTTTTGACTGCATATTTTTTAAGTCCGGTAATTTACC
This sequence comes from uncultured bacterium, assembly GCA_965371805.1. Lineage (GTDB taxonomy): Bacteria > Acidobacteriota > Aminicenantia > UBA2199 > UBA2199 > JAOZTV01. Next base: position 13,456 of record CBDUZW010000012.1, read on the forward strand.
TAACTTTGCACCTCTCCAAACACTTTTGCCAACCTCCGGTTTATCCCCTCTCCAATTTTTTTCATATAAGAATAATCCATCATGGGGAACTGAAATATCCAAAGAATTCATAATATCCATATACTTTTTTAATCTCAGTAAGCGACTATTTTTTTTTGAGCTTAATAAACCAATTTCAGCTTTTGATTTTTTTTCAAGTTCCTTCTTTTTTTTTAATAGAAATTCTCTCTTTTTGACAATAAAATTAAAATCAACAGAATCATCAATTATTTGATTACGTGAATATAATGAAGTATCTCTTTTTCTATATTTTTCTGCCATTTTCTTTTCTGAACTTAAAACATCCAGCTGATGTATAAGTTCCTTTCTCTCTTTTTCCAATTCATTACTTTTCTTCTCAATATCTAAATTTAGCTTTACAACCTGATATCTCTCTTGTTTTATTTTTTCTGTATAATAAGTTTTTGACAATTTAACAACAATATCTCCTTTTTTTACTTGTGTGTTCTCGGGAATCATCCAGGATATTGTTTGATTACCCCTGATATTGGAAGGTACATTTATCGGTGTTGATTTTACTGCTTCAAGCTCTCCAAATGCTGGAATAATTACTTCAAAAAGCTTTTTTTTTACCACCATTGTTTCGATATTTTGTATTTTATTACTTGAACAGGAAAAATTAAATATAATAAAAACTATTATTAAAGTGGAAAAAACTCTCTTTATTATCACTTTTTATCTCCATTACCATTTTTTAAAATTAATACCGTATCATTTTCGTCTAAACCATTTATTACTTCCACTAAATCCCCTGACTGCTCTCCAACTACAACCTTAACCATTTTTTTGCCTAATAAAGTTTTTTGCCAGACAAATATACCATCTTCATGATAAACTACAGCTTTTTCAGGAATCTGTAAGACATCTCTTTTTGAAGAAATTATTATATCTACTCCCGCAGCCATTCCCGGTCTCATTAATTCAGAATCCGGTTCTTCTATAGAAGCGATAGCATCAAAAACAATAGCCGGTTGTTCTTTAGATTTATTTCTAAAAATCCTCCCAATTGATTTTATCTTTCCCTTGAAAACTTTATCCGGATTTGAATCAAGCCTTATTTCAACAGATAAATTCTTTTTAATTTTTCCTGCATTAGATTCGGGTATGACTATTGCTACTTCCATCTTACTTAAATCAGGCAGCTCAACAATATTCTCTCCAAACCAGCACCTATCTCCAACAGCTCTTTTTTTCCCATTCCAATTTTTCTTATATACAACAATTCCTGGTTTTGGAGCTCTAACATTCATTTTAACCAGATCTGATTTTAATTCTTTTACTCTGTTGGAAAGTCTCGTTTTTTTATTCTCTAATAAAAACAATCTTGTTTTCATACTTACAATCTGACTTTCTAATTCACTCTTTCGCAACTGTTCATCAAGCTTTGCAAGTTCCAAGTCTAATTTTAATTTCTTTACTTCATTTAAGGCGATAAACTCTTTTGCCTGCTGTGATTTTCTTTTTGCTTTACCTGTACTAACATCAGCTTCAACTAATTTCAATGTTAGATCGCTTTTTTTTTCATTTTCAATTAGAACCGTTTTTTCTAATTCTTTCTTTATAGTCTCAAGTTGCAACTCTTTTTCCTGAAGTTTTTCCATAAGAGTTTTTGGATCAAACCCAATGACCCTATCACCCTTTTTAACATTTTTTCCTTCAGTCACCATATATGAGATTGTATATGACCAAAATCTTCTAATTGGAGGACATCCAATATATGTTGTATTGGTGGATTTTAAAGATCCTAATGCATGAATCTTAATATTAAATTGGGCTTTTTTTACTTTAATTTTTTTCACATTTGAGTCTGAACAAAAAAAGTTTAAAAAAGTTATTATAAAGACAAAAAATAAATATCTATTTTTTTTCATTTTTTATTTCCTTTATTTCATCTTCTGTTAGTTTTTCCAATGTATCTCCCTCATTAAAAACTCCATCCTCATTTAATGCAAGATAAAAGGAATCTGTTCCTATATTACTTGCTATGACTGGATTTTCTCCTTTCTTCTTTATCCAGAATTTTTTATTATTTCTAAATGCATAATCAATCGGAATAAAAAGACATTGTTTATAGTATGCAGTCTCAATACTACATTTAATACTCATTCCCGGTTTCATTTTTTTTAAATCCAGGGAATCTAATTTTATTATAACTGCAAAATAATGCGCTTTCCCCCAAATCTTTCTTTTTTCTGCATTTTTAGAAACTTCTTTTACAAACCCTGTAAAAACTGTCCCCTGATAGGCATCTAATATCATTTCAACTTTCTGACCTTTCATAATTGAGTTTATATCTGTTTCATTTACCCATGCTTTAACCTGCAGAGAGTTTTCATCCGGAATAAATCCAATAGTAAATGAAGTATAAACGAAATCTCCTAATTGAAATTTTCTTCCCTCCCATGGATGAAGAGAATAGACAAATGAACCTTCTGTTTTAGCACTCAGTGTAAGATATTTAAGAAGATCTTTGTTTTTTTTTAATTTTTCCTCTTCTTCCTGAATATCTATTTTCATTTTTTTTATATCAGAATCAATAGAAGCAATTATAAGCTTTTTATCCATTTTAGCTTTATTAAAAGCTTTTTCTTTTTTTATTAATTCTAATTGTGTCTTATCATATTCATAATTTGGCAATATTCCTTTTGGAACAGATGCGTCAATTTTTATTTTTTTATATTCAATTTCAGCTTTTTTTAATAAAACCTCAACTTCAAATTTATCATGTTTTATTTCAGCCTCTTTTTGAATCATTTTTTCTCTCTTATCATTTAAAGACATTTCAAGGGTTTCAATTTCAGTTGATAAATTTGATGTATCAAGCCTTATAACAGGATCACCAACTTTTACATTTTTACCCTCTTTTAACATCCATTTGATTTGAGTTCTTCCTCTCACTCTTGGCGCATAAAAATATTCAGCTTTATCAGCCTCAATACTTCCTCCTAAAACAATGATTTTACTAAAATCCCCTTTTTTTATTTTTACATCTCCATTAGAAAAAAAAGGAAACAGTATTAGTAAAATCAAACAATATTTAATTATTTTTATAATCATTTATTATCCTTCCATCCTGTAAGCGAATTACTCTCTCTGCATATTCAGCAATATCCTGTTCATGAGTTACCATTATTATAGTCTGCCCCTTTTCATGTAGATCCTGAAATAATGCCATAATTTCCTTAGCTGTTTTTGAGTCAAGGTTTCCTGTTGGTTCATCCGCAAGAATTATATCCGGATTATTTACCAATGCCCTTGCAATTGCAACCCTCTGTCTTTCGCCCCCGGACAGCTCTGACGGTCTATGATCAGCTCGTTCTTCCAAACCAACCATCTTCAACATTTCCATGGCTCGATTAGATTGCGCTATTTCAGGAGAATCAGAATATCTTAAAGGAAGGGATATGTTTTTTTCTGCGTTTAACCTTGGCAGAAGATTAAAACTCTGAAAAACAAAACCCAGATGAAAATTTCTTATTCTTGCTAATTCATCATCATTCAAATTGCCAACCTCTTTCTTATTTAAAATATATGATCCTTTTGTTGGAGTATCAAGACAGCCTAATATATTCATCAAGGTTGATTTCCCTGAACCGGATGCTCCCATGATTGCAATAAATTCATTTTTCTTAATATTTAAATTAATCCCATCCAATGCATGAACACTTGTCTTACCCATTTTATAAATTTTTTCTAAATTTTTTAAAATTAACATTAATTTATCCTTTTAAAGGCACTTTTAAAAAATATTTCATTATATTTCTCCTATTTATATTTAAATATAAGGTTTAAACCAAAACATATCATATACAATATAAAACTAATTTTAAGCAAAATTTTCTCCGGTTACATTAAATAATACGTAATTATATCTGAAAGGTTACATTTTAATTAATAAAAATTTTTTAATTCTACATTCCAGCAATTAGACGTTAAATATATGCAAATTTGACATAAATAAATATTGCTTTGATATTAACAATTTTATTTGATAAATTTTTATTTTTAATTTATAATTGAAAATAAATTACCAGATTAAAATTATTTTTCAATCTGGTTAAAAACATTAAGGAGGAATTAATGGATTATTTGTTAAATGAAGAGCAGAATATGATCAGGGAAATGGTTTCTAAATTTTCTGAAAATGAGATCAAACCGGTAGCTTCTGAAAATGAAAAAAATGAAAGGTTTCCAGCTGATATAATAAAAAAAGCTGGAGAATTAGGATTAATGGGTATTGCATATCCTGAAGAATACGGTGGCGCAGGTATGGACAATATCTCATATATGGTCGCTATTGAAGAGATCTCAATGAGATGTGCTTCAACAGGAGTAATTATTTCAGCTCATTCATCACTGGCAATAGACCCTATTTTTAGATTTGGTACAGAAGAACAGAAAAAAAAATATCTCCCTGAAATGTGCTCCGGGAAAAAGATCGGTTGCCATGCTCTGACAGAACCAGGTGCAGGATCAGATGCTGGATCATTAAAAACAACAGCTAAACTTGATGGAGACCAATGGGTTTTAAATGGTACAAAACACTTTATAACAAATGGTAAAGAGGCTGATGTAAATATTATATTTGCATTAACTGATCCAACAAAAGGTGCAAAAGGTATGAGTTGTTTTATTGTAGAAACAGGTACACCAGGATTTTCAATTGGAAAACTTGAACATAAATTGGGTATCAAAGCCTCTTCGACTGCAGAATTGATATTTGAAGATTGCAGAATACCAAAAGAAAATCTTTTAGGAGAAGTAGGCAAAGGTTTTAAGGTAGCCTTAGTAACACTTGATGGTGGCAGGTTAGGAATTGCATCTCAGGCACTTGGAATTGCAAAAGCTGCAATTACAGATGCGATAGCATATGCAAAAGAGAGGGAACAATTTGGTGCTCCAATTGCAAAACTTCAGGCAATACAGTGGATGATTGCTGATATGTGGACCGAATACGAAGCAGCATGGTTATTAGTATATAGGGCATCCTTAATGAAAGATAAGGGACTCAGATATTCAAAGGAAGCTGCAATGGCCAAGTTGAAGGCTTCTGAAGTATCAATGTTCTGTGCTTCAAAGGCAATTCAAATATTCGGTGGTTATGGATATACAGATGAATTTAATGTTGAACGATATCTGAGAGATGCTAAAATCACAGAAATTTATGAAGGAACTTCTGAAATAATGAGATTAGTCATTGCATCAAATCTCTTAGCATAAATTATTCAATAGTTGTAATCTTAAAGATTAAAGTTTAAAATATTATAATCGCTAAAAAAGATGTTAAAATTAAACATCTTTTTTAGTTTTAGAAAATATAGTTATATAAATAAAATTCTACGGAGTATAGAACAATGGCAGAGATAGAAAAAAAAAAGTATAAACCAAAAAATATAATAAGGATCGTCACAGCTGCATCTCTTTATGATGGACATGATGCAGCAATAAACATTATGAGACGGTTAATCCAGTCTTATGGATGTGAAATCATTCATCTTGGACATAATAGATCGGTCAAGGAAATAGTTGATTGCGCCATTTCAGAGGATGCAAATGCAATTGCAGTAACATCTTACCAGGGAGGTCATTTAGAGTATTTAAAATATACTTATGATCTTCTCAAGGAAAAGAACTGTCAACATATCCGTATATTTGCAGGTGGCGGTGGTGTAATCCTTCCAAATGAGATCAAAGAATTAGAAGAGTATGGAATTGAGAGAATATATTCTCCTGATGATGGAAGAAACCTGGGATTATATGGAATGATAGAGGATCTTCTTAAAAGATGCGACTTCCCCACCGGAAAAAACATTGAAGATTCTGAAATTGCAAAAGCTGTTTCCGGAGATTTTTTTTCAATTGCCAGATCAATTTCTGCCATCGAAAACTATCCTGAAGATAAAAATGACATTTTAGAAAGATTCAGAAAGTTCAAAATTAAAAAAAAAATACCTGTAGTTGGAATTACCGGGACTGGAGGGGCAGGAAAATCTTCACTGGTTGATGAATTTATTAATAGATATCTGGCAAATTTCACTAATAAAAATGTTGGAATAATTTCAGTTGATCCCACAAAGAAGAAAACAGGAGGAGCATTCTTAGGAGATAGAATAAGAATGAACTCAATAAATAATGATAGAGTTTATATGCGTTCTCTTGCTACAAGACGACCAAATTTAGCTCTTTCTGAAAATATTGCAGGTGCAATAGAAGTGCTGAAAACAGCTAATTTCGATTTAATTATTCTGGAAACATCCGGGATTGGCCAATCTGATACAGAAGTAACAGAATATGCAGATCTATCAGTTTATGTAATGACTCCTGAATATGGTGCCGGTACTCAACTAGAAAAAATTGATATGCTTGATTTTGCTGATATTGTTGTTATTAATAAATTTGACAAACGTGGTGCACTTGACGCAATAAGAGACGTTCGGAAACAGTATAGAAGAAATAAGGAGTTATGGGATACTGAGCTTGAACTCCTTCCAGTATTTGGTACAACTGCATCTAAATTTAATGATAGCGGGATGAATATATTATTTGAAAAAATAATCAAAGAAATTGGTTTTGTGAATGATAAAAATAAAAAATATGAACCAGAAAAAACTGCAGAAAATCCTGAAAGAGCATTTATAATTCCACCTAAAAGATATAGGTACCTTGCGGAAATCTCAGAAATGATCAGAAGTGACAGGAAATGGATAGAGGATCAGGCTGGTTATGCCGATGACCTTTTTGGAATTAATAATTCATTGGAACTTTTAAAGAAGAAAAACCTTAACAATGAGGCAAAACAAAGTTTAACCGAACTTATAGATGAAACTGAACAGAAACTTTCAATTGAAAACAAAGATATCCTGAAAAGTTGGGAAGAGAGAAAAGAAGAGTATAAGAAAGAGTTTTTTACATTTAAGGTTAGAGACAAAGAATTTAAGATAGCAACTACTACAGAGAGTCTATCACGTACAAAGATACCGAAAATAAGTATGCCTCAATATAAAGGCTGGGGAGATATATTAAAGTGGAACTTACTTGAGAATGTTCCCGGCGAATATCCTTATACTGCAGGAGTATTTCCATTCAAAAGAGAGGGAGAGGACCCTACTCGAATGTTTGCAGGAGAAGGCGGACCAGAAAGAACTAATAGAAGATTCCACTATGTTTCAATGGGATTACCGGCTAAAAGATTATCCACTGCCTTTGATTCAGTAACGCTTTATGGTGCGGATCCTGCTGTTCGTCCTGATATATATGGAAAAATTGGCAATGCCGGTGTCTCTATTGCATGTCTTGATGATGCCAAAAAACTATATTCTGGCTTCAAGTTAACTGATCCAAAAACTTCTGTTTCTATGACCATTAATGGGCCTGCTCCAATTATGGTAGGATTCTTTATGAATTGTGCAATAGACCAGGAATGTGAAATCTATATAAAAGAGAATGGCCTAAAAAAAGAAACAGAAGAAAAAATAAAAAAATTATATGAAGATAAAGGCGTTAGAAGACCTTCCTATCAAGGTGAACTCCCAGCTGGAAATAATGGTCTTGGTTTAATGCTCCTAGGTGTAACCGGAGATCAAATATTATCTGAAGATATCTATAATAATATTAAAAAAGATACAATATCAAAGGTAAGAGGAACTATTCAGGCAGATATTCTAAAAGAAGATCAGGCACAGAACACATGTATATTTTCGACCGAATTTGCTCTGAAGATGATGGGTGATATTCAACAATTCTTTATTGATAATAATATCAGAAATTTCTACTCAGTATCTATATCAGGGTATCATATTGCAGAAGCCGGAGCAAACCCGATTACTCAATTAGCGCTAACACTTTCAAATGGATTTACATTTGTTGAGTATTATCTATCAAGAGGCATGGATATCAACGCTTTTGCCCCAAATCTCTCTTTCTTCTTCTCAAATGGGATAGACCCAGAATATGCAGTGATTGGAAGAGTGGCCAGAAGAATCTGGGCAAAAGCAATGAAACTAAAATATAATGGAGACTCAAGATCTCAAAAATTGAAATACCATATACAAACATCAGGCAGATCTCTACACTCTCAGGAAATTGGGTTTAATGATATAAGAACAACCCTCCAGGCTTTATATGCGATTTATGATAACTGTAATTCCCTACATACGAATGCATATGATGAGGCAATAACAACTCCTACTGAAGAATCAGTCAGAAGAGCAATGGCAATACAATTGATAATCAACCACGAATTGGGACTTGCAAAAAACCAGAATCCGCTTCAGGGATCATTTATTATTGAAGAACTAACTGATCTTGTTGAGGAAGCAGTACTATTGGAATTTGAACGAATTTCAGAAAGAGGAGGCGTTCTGGGAGCTATGGAAACAAATTACCAACGAAGTAAAATACAGGAAGAATCTCTATATTATGAAAAACGAAAGAATAGTGGAGAATATCCTATAATGGGTGTAAATACTTTCCTTTCTCGTGATGGATCTCCTACAATTATCCCGGATGAAGTAATAAGAGCTACAGAAGAGGAAAAAAAATACCAGATTGAGATGTTAGAAGAGCTACATAAAATGAATGAAAATTTATCAAAAAAAGTATTGATTGATCTGAAGGAAACTGCAATTAAAGGTGACAATATCTTTGAGAAACTGATAGAGGTAGTAAAATATTGTTCTATCGGGCAGATAACTGACGCTCTTTTCAATATTGGAGGACAATATAGGAGAAATATGTAAAACACTAAACCTCACTATTTGTTTTTCAATATCTTCTCCGCACAGAGATCTAAATTAATCCCTCTTTGTACAAACCTTTTACACAATCACAAACAAATTCCTGCCTGGTCCCTTTTTTTGCACTCCACAGCATTAAAATACCCAAATAGGACTAGCAGGTTTATTTTAGAAATACAGATTCATTCTCAAAATATTCAGTTAATTCAGATCTAGTCGACTTCATCATAAATATTGTTTTATTAATTGATCCTCTGTTTTTGTCTACAAGTTCATTTATTTCTTGAATACTTTTTTTTTCAAAATTTTCGACAGGTAATATTTTATCAATAAGACCTAGACGCATCGCTTCCTCAGCATTTATTTCGTCTTTATAGAAGAGGATTTCATTCTGTCTTGGAGGGCTGACAAAAAATTTTAAAAAATATGGGAGTGCACCGGAAGGATGTAATCCGAACCTTCTATGATCAAGTAAGTATTTCATGTTTTCTGCTCCAAATCTAAAATTAGTTGATAGGTTTAAACCAAAGAATGGAGTAACAATTTCGCCGGATAATGCTGAAATTATGATCTTATTAAAATTTATAAATTCATATATAATTCTTTTAATCACATTTATTGCTCTTGCTCTATTTATTGTTACTCTTCTACTATTTGTGTATAGACTTTTTTTGTTTTTACTTTCTTCAACAACATTATTTAAGACAAACTTTTTATATTCATCTCTGCCTAGTGAATTTGATTCATTTATCATTAAAAGAGCTTCAATTTTTTTATTATTTTTTATCTTTTCTAAAAAATAAAATAATTTCTCTCCTGAAATTAAATTCACAATTTCTTCATATACTTTTTTTTTTATTCTAATTACAGATATTGCATCTTGAAAGTAGACACAGAAAGTTTGATTTTCATAAATTAATTGATATGCCTTTGCTCCCTCCATAAAATAAGACTAATTGATATAGAAATTTTTCAATGATATTGTTTTTCTAAATCATATTCTTTTTCTAATTTTTTAAAAAGTTCTTTTACAGATATTATTTCATTCACCTTAAAGACATTTTCTCCTGCAAAAGCAAACCCATTTTCAAGATTTCCTTTCTTTGCATTTGCTAAGGCATCAGCAATACAATAAGGAACTTTTCTGAAATCGCATGTCCTTAAACATTTCATTGGGCATTTAAAAGGTTTTTTTATCCCACTATCGACATCATTTATAAAACTATTCTTTATGACTCTGCCAGGCAATCCTACAGGACTATCAATGATTGTTATGTCACTTTTCGTTGCATTTAAATAAGATCTTTTAAAATTATCACTAGCATCACATTCATGTGTTGCAACAAATCGTGTCCCCATTTGGATTCCGTCTGCTCCTAATTCCAAATATTTATAGATATCGGCTCCGCTATATATACCTCCTGCAACAACGACTGGAACATGTACTTTCCTCTTTTTTTGATAAGGCATTATTTCTTCAATAACCTCAGGAAATATTTTTTCCAGTGAATAATTATGATTATTTATTTGATCTTTCTTAAACCCAAGATGTCCTCCGGCTTTAGGTCCTTCAATAACAACTGCATCTGGAATACTTTCATATCTATCCCAATACTTAAAAATTATTCTTGCAGACCTTGCAGATGAAACAATAGGTACAAATTTTGTTTTTGAATTCTTTAATTGCTCAAGGGTTAATGATTTTGGTATTTTTATTGGGAGTCCTGCACTTAGAAAGATAATATCAATTCCTTCCTTAACAGATTCATATATTAATTCATCAGAATTTGACAAGGCAAGCATTATGTTTACTCCAAGAACTCCATTTGTTTTTTTTCGAGCTTTTTTTATTTCATTAATTAATGCTCTTGAATTTGCTTTCTTGTAGTGTTGATTTATATCTAACTCCATTAAGCCTATTCCAGGAGTAGCTATTACACCTACTCCCCCTTCATTTGCAACTGCAGAAGCCAATCCGGATAAAGATATACCAACACCCATTCCTCCTTGTATAATTGGCTTTTTAATTTTTAGATCCCCTATTTTTAATGACGATGTTTTTCCAAACCCCATAATGTCCTCCTTTTTTTAATTTTATAAATCAGGAAAATGTTCTTTTACCAATGAAAATGACGTATTTAAAATCGGTACTACATAACTTTTTGTAAATTCTTTTAAGAGAATTTTACCTGAATCAGAAATTTTATAATAATTTCTTGCAGGTCCCTTATTTGATTTTTTCCATTCGCCAATCACCATACCATTTTTTTTTAAATTTTTTAATATTTGATATATCCCGCTTTCTTGAAATGGAATCATAGCGTTTGTTATCTCTGATAATTTTTTGTTCAGTTCAAGTCCATACATATCTTTATCCTTTAAAAACAATAATATAAAATATGCAAAGAAACCTTTCTTAAACTCTTTTCCCCAGATTTTTAACATTTTTTCAACATTTTTTGGTAAATCGTTATCTGTATCCATATCTACACCCCCTGTATATGCTATAGCGTAATATAAAGTAGTGAAGTAAATTTATCAAGTTTTTTCCCATTCACAGATAAATTAGTTAAATTTTTCAATATGCCCCCATATCAATAAACAATCAAGTGTTGTAAATTTTGCGAAAGTGGAAACCGTAAATTGCAAACATTATAGCCTGGGGAAAGACTCTGGGCTTCCTAAAAAGTGACCAGAAGAATAGTTTCCAATAATGAATTCTTTCTTTATCTTTAATGCCAAGAATAAAAACAGATTTTACTAAAGCTTTAATATCTTTAAAATTTATTTGAATGGATTTTTTATTATCAAAACTAATCTTTTTCAATTCTAGAAATGTTTTGACTCTTTTATAGTAAGGTTTTGCAGAGTAAATACCATCAAGTACCTTTTTGTACCCATCAATAAGTATTCTATAATCCATTTTAGGGATAAAGTTGATGCTTGAATCTGTATTGTCACCGGATATATCATTGGTTAATCTGTTTTCTTTTTTTAACCGATGATACAATTTTGTGTTGTACGGTGCATTTAAGAGACCTACCATTGCTGTCACAATTCCACTTTCCTGAATAAAGGATGTTAATTTATCAAATATTGAATGAGGGTCATTATCAAATCCTATAATAAAGCCCGCATCGACCTGTAAACCAGCGCTTTGAATTCTCTTTACCGATAAGGCAAGATTCCTATGTCTATTTTGAGATTTATTACACTCTTTTAGGCTTTCATCATTTGGTGTTTCTATTCCTATAAAGACAGAGTCAAATCCAGCTTTAACCAATAATCGCATTAGTGATATATCATCAGCCAAATTTATTGAAAATTCTGTTTTAAATGTAAATGGTTTATTTTTTATTTTCATCCATTCTATTATTGCTGGTAATATTTCTTTTTTAATAATTTGTTTATTTCCAATAAAATTATCATCTACAAAAAATACTCCCCCGCGCCATCCCATATTATAAATATTATCCAATTCAGAAATTATCTGTTCTTTACTTTTTGTGCGAACTACATGACCAAGCAGATTGGTAATATTACAAAAATCACAATTAAAGGGACAACCTCTTGAAAACTGAATATCCATTGTTGCATATTTTTTTACATCAATTAATTCTAATAAGGGCGCAGGGGTATTTCTAATATCTGCAAATTTATTGCTGGAATAAATTTTCTTTTCTTTTTGCATACGTAAATCTTCTAGAAACATTGGCAATGTTAGTTCTGCCTCATTTAGTACAAGATGATCTACATCCAAAAAATCCTTATATGATGTCGTAAACAGAGGACCTCCTGCAACAATTTTTATCCCTTTTTTTTTACATATATCTATCACTTTTCTGGAAGAGCTTTTTTGAATAGACATCGCACTAATAAAAACCATATCTGCCCAGATCAAGTCTTTATCAGTAAGTTGATCGACTTTCATGTGAATTAATTTTTTTTTCCAATTTTTTGGAAGCAAAGCAGCGACTGTTAATAATCCCAAAGGCGGTTCAGTCGCTTTTTTTGAAACAAAAGGCAAAGCATGCTTAAACCCCCAAAAAGTATCCGGGTGATCCGGGTAAATTAATAATGCGTTCATTTTTTCTCTCCTTTTTTTAATTTTGGATAATATTGGGTTTATGATTCTCAAAAACCCCTATGGTCTTATCCACTATACTGTATTGTACTATAATAAAATTCACTTGTAAAGCTTTTTCTTATTTTTAGCAAAAAAGGTGATAGGAAAGAAATTTTAAACTAAAGTGAAAACAGATTAATAAAATTTAACTTTTTTGTAAAAAAAGTGACAAGCAAGAATAATTTTATTTTTTCCTCTCGATAAAGTGATTCATCTGCATAAGAATTTGCTTCCGCTTTTTTAGATAATCCCTTTGGTCTACCACCTTTTCTACTTCAGGCTATTGCCGCTTTAAAAAATAGGAAATAAAAATTAGGTGCCAGTCCAATAAAAAAAGAATTAGTGCTTTTTTATTGAATAAAAAATATTTTTATTGTTGTATTTTAACAAAATTTACATATACTTTAATAATCTAGTTTTATACAAATTTTTAATTCTGGATCAGGAGAATGTAAAATGAAAAATATTAAATACATTTTTTTTGTATTAATAATTCTAATAATATTAATAACAAATTTTACAATAAATGGATACCAGCAAAGAAAGGATGCAAATATGGAAGACAAAAAATATAATAAATTAACTTCTGAAGAAAAACATGTTATTTTAGATAAAGGAACAGAAAGACCCTACTCCGGGAAATATAATAATAATAAAACGATAGGGATCTACAGTTGCAAGCAGTGCGATGCTCCTCTGTATTTGTCAAGCGATAAATTTAATTCAAACTGCGGATGGCCCAGTTTTGATGATGAGATTTTTGGAGCGGTAAAACATAGTAAAGATAAAGATGGTGTAAGAGAAGAGATCCTATGTCAGAACTGTGGAGGGCACTTAGGGCACACATTTTATAAAGAGGGTTTTACCGACAAAAACACAAGACATTGTGTAAATTCTATTTCGCTAAAGTTTATTCCAACAAAAGATTTGGAAAGAGCGATATTTGCTTCCGGTTGTTTCTGGGGTACCGAGTATTTCTTGAAAAAACAGAAAGGTGTGTTATTAACAACAGTTGGATATATTGGAGGGCATAAATCCTCCCCTTCTTATAAAGAAGTCTCATCTGGTCGAACCGGTCATGCTGAAGCAACAGAAGTTCTGTTCGATCCAAATATAATCTCATATGAGACGATCACAAAAATATTCTTTGAGACTCATAATCCTACTCAGGTCAATAGACAGGGACCGGATATTGGAGAGCAGTATAGATCAGAAATATTCTATATCAATGAGGAGCAAAAAAAGATTGCAATAAAACTTATGGATATCTTAAAAGTAAAAGGATATAATCTGGCCACTGGGCTAACAAAGGCATCCAGGTTCTGGAAAGCAGAAACTTATCATCAGGATTATTATGAAAAAAATGGCAGCACTCCATATTGCCACGCATATACGAAAAGATTTTAAATTTTGAATAAATTAAAAAAAAAGAAAGAAATATTAGATAAAAATAATATGATAAGAATGGCAGTAAACATTACTGCCATTCTTTTATAGTACTAAATTTTAATCATCAAGGTCAATTGAATCCATAGTCTTTTTCTGTCTTTTAGCTTCCATTTTATCCCATTTTTTCATACATCTTGGATGTTTAATTTTTGCTAAAGAACATTTTAGGTATCTGCTTATATAAATAATACATGCTCTGATTGCTTTACCAGTAGGTGTTTTTTTAGCTTTATCGCCTGAAATTGAAAAATTCCTCAGTCTTAATCCTGCACCTATTGATTTTCCCTTTGCATTTGCTTCTATAGTTCTAACATCAACAATTTCACCAGTTTCAGAATCAATTACTTTAACATCTACAGCAATATATATTTTTGTTTTTTTTCCACCAAGGCTAAGTCCTTTGAATCTAACTTTACCACCTTTTCCACCACTTTTTTCCATGGCTGAAACTGTTCCGGCGATCAGATATTTAGCTCCCTTAATTCTTCCCATTTTCACCCGGGTACTTTTACTTACTCTGCCACTTCTACTTAATTCCTGTTCAGAGAAAACAGCATTGATCTCTTTACGTTCCAGTACTCTAAATGCCTTAGTCGTTGCCAATTCAGATATCAGCATATCCTGTAACTCTCGTGCAACGGTCCTATTCCAAGACCAATAATTCGTACCGGTAACAGTATTAGTGAATCTCAAAACGCCTATTCTAGGTTTTTCTGCAAAACCAGATAAATTGAAAATAAAAATAACAATAACAAATAGTAATATAAATTTTTTCATTTTTCCTCCTACAATGTATATATTATATAAAAAAAATAAAGTCAATCAAATTACTCTTTATTTATAATTTTTCTAATTTGTTTCAGCTGCTGCTGCATCATTTTATTATATATATTTTCACATCTTATACCATAGACAGAATAAAGATTTTCCATATGTTCTGTATCTAATTTTCCATCTAACCACTCTTTTTCGGCTTTTCTTTGTATTTCCATCATTTCGTTCAGTATTTCCTGCAATTTTGAGATTTTCTCAGTTTGTGATAATCGTTTACTAAAGTCAACTAAGTCTTCAAAATATGGAATAATATTCTCTTTTTTTCTTTTTAATTCATTTTTTTTTTTTTGACTGGAAGCAAAATTGAGGACACCTGCAATAAACAAGAATGCAGCAATATATGCAGAACCAATTTCATACATATCTGATGTTAGTGGATCTTTTCTACTAAAGAATCTTTTTGAAGCTATATGCATTGGATATTCTTTCATATTCCTTCCTCTTTTCTCAGATAAACCTTTTACAGAATTTTTATTGATAAATTTTGATGAAAAGATAACACGAAGGATTTTTTCTATTACATATTTATTCATATTTTTATGTGTTACTAAATAGGTCTTTACTTTTAATGTTAAAAATGGTTCATGGCTTTTCTGAGGGATTGAACGGGGTTTCCCGTAAATATTATCAGGAAATTTTGTCATAAAACATCCTATAATAGAGCCTGCTATCGATTCGGATTCATTAATTGGTACAATTTCATATTTTCCTGTATTCATTATTTCTTCAATAATTGGTGCATGAAGATCATATACTGCAAAAAAAGCATCAAATTTCCCTTTGTTAAAATCTACATCCATTTCTGCTGCTTTTGAATAGACAACATTTATATCTGATTTTTTCCAAAAATACCTTAGTGTTTGAATACCAAGTGCAGCATTACCACTTTTTCTAGGCCCTAAACTAATTGTTTTTCCCTTTAAGCTTCTAAAGTTCGACAAACCTGAATTCTTCCTAACAATAACATGAACATATTGCCAGCCTATACTTGCCACTCCAGAAATATTTTTAAGCTCTATATTTCCATAGCCTCCCAATGCTCCCTGAACAAGAGCAAAATTAGCTTTTTTATTATTAATGAGTTGAATGTTCTCAAGAGTTCCCTCCGTTTTTAAAACATTAATATGATACCTGCTATTATTTTCTACTTCATTTTTTATTAAATTACTAAATCTATAATAATGTCCCTGAGGACCTGCTGAAGCAAAAGAAACAGTTCTTTCCTTTGTTGATGAAAAAAAAGTATAAATTTCAGATCCATAATATTGGAAGAGGTTTGGCATTATGATTGAAAGTATAAGAATTATAACAAAAGAAACACTGATAATGATTCCAGTGAGTCTCCATGTCTTCTTGATTTTTTTCTTTTTAATTTCCATGATTTAATTCTATCTTTTTATAAAAAATATTGCAAAATATTATACGAGCCAATGAAGCATTGATTATATTTTTCTTTTTTATTATAATTATTCCTTATATTAAACAATTAATATAATGGAGGATTAAAAATGAAAAAAAATGTATTTATTACAATGTTTATTATTGTTTTTCTTGTAGCATCTGTTATGCCGGCTTTAGCGCAGCGAGGAGATGATGCAAAACGGGCTAGTAAAAACGGAAAACTTGAAGGATCCATCGATGGTGTAAAAATAATCGTGGAATATGGTAGACCATTGGTAAAAAAAAGAGTTATTTGGGGTGATTTAGTCCCTTTTGATAAGGTTTGGAGAACAGGAGCTAATGAAGCTACAGTTATAACTTTTGACAAAAATGTATTAATTCAAGGGGAAAAACTAGACGCTGGAACTTATGCCCTATTTACAATTCCTGGAAAAGCTGAATGGCAGGTTATATTTAATACTGTTTCAAAACAGTGGGGAGCTGGAAAATATGATAAGAGTAAAAACAGTTTAGTAGTAAAGGTGAAACCTGATCCAAACAAAATACTGGTTGAAGAACTTACTTTTAAAATAAAAAAAAATATGGTTGGAATGCTCTGGGAAAAATTAGTTGTACCCTTCACAGTAGCAATTGCAAAGTAAGAAAAATTTATTTGAATAAACACAATAAATAAAAGAAATTAAAATGGGCATCAAATTACATGATGCCCTAAAACTCTAATAATTATGATATTGGATTCCATAAATACTCATTTAAATTCACTTTGCCATTAATGAAATTAATCCCCTCATTTTCAAGAAGATGTTTTTGTTCTTCCAAACCTTGACCAGATTTCAGTGATATTTCCCCTTTACTGTTTATTACTCTATGCCAGGGAAGGTTTTCCTTTTTAGACAATGAATGGAGTATCCATGCAACCTGTCTTGCATAAAATGGACTACCAACAATTATGGCAATCTGTCCATATGTTGCTACTTTACCTTCAGGAATATTCTTTATAATTTCTATAATATTATCAGATATTTCTGTTCTTTTGTAAGACATGAATAATATATTGTATAGAAAACAAACCATTAAATCAATTCTTTAAAAATAATGTCTGATGAAATTCTTTATGGATTTCTAAAAACTACATAAAACGTCAAAAAGAATAAATATTTTCATAGGTTTAAAGGCTGATAATATTGACAAAATATGTAGTTCTGATATGATTACTGATGCTAAATTACTAATGGGAGAGTTTTATGGAAAATAATTTACAAAATGATAATTTTGAACTTGATGGTAACTTACCCCAAAAAAAAGGATTTAAAAAAGGAATAAGGAGAGCTCCTGATAGAGTGCTTAAATTAACTGAAAATCAGATAAAAACAGCTCTTAAAAATGCTTTAAGATATATACCCGTAGAACATCATATTGAGATTATTCCAGAATTCTTAAATGAATTAAAGACTATGGGGAGAATCTATGGATATAGATTCAGACCTGAAATAGAACTTAAAGGTAATAGTATTGATAAATACAAAGGAGTAACAGTTGAAGGAAAAGCTCTTCAGGTTATGATAGATAATAACCTGGATTTTGATGTAGCATTATATCCATATGAACTTGTAACATATGGAGAAACTGGACAGGTTTTTCAAAACTGGATGCAGTATGCTCTAACTAAAAAATACCTTGAAACAATGAAGGAAGATCAGACTTTAGTTCTATACTCAGGTCACCCACTTGGATTATTTCCAACATCAAAAAATGCACCTAGAGTGATTTCAACTAATGGGCTTCTTGTTGGTCTGTTTGATAATCTTGAAGGATTCCATACAGCAGCTGCTCTTGGAGTAACAAATTATGGACAGATGACTGCAGGCGGTTGGATGTACATTGGTCCACAGGGAATTGTACATGGTACATATATAACACTCCTGAATGCAGGACGGTTATACCTTAATATACCTGAAGATGAAGATCTGGCCGGAATTGTTTTTATCAGTTCCGGACTCGGCGGAATGAGTGGAGCTCAACCAAAAGCAGTAGAGATTGCTGGAGGAATTGGTATTATTGCAGAAGTTGATCAATCAAGGATTGAAACAAGACATTCTCAGGGATGGGTATCCAAAGTTTCATCAGATCTCAATGAAATAGCTGAATGGATTGAAGAGTATAGAAAATCAAAAGAATCTATATCAATAGCCTACCATGGGAATATAGTTGATCTCTTGGATTTTGTTGAAAAAAACAATATAAAAATTGAGTTAATAACTGATCAGACATCTTGTCATGATGCGTATAATGGTGGCTATACACCTTCCGGCTGCACATTTGAAGAGGGTAGAAATATTCTAACAAAAGACCCGGAAGAGTTTAAAAAATTAGTAGATCTTTCTCTAAAAAAACACATAAATATAATAGATAAACTAACTAAAAAAGGGTCCTATTTCTGGGATTATGGAAATTCATTTTTAAAAGCAGTTTATGATGCAGGTGTAGAGGAAGTAGCAATTGATAAAAACTTTCCGTCTGAAGGTTTTGTATACCCAAGTTATGTTGAAGATATTATGGGGCCAATGTGTTTTGATTATGGTTATGGACCTTTCAGATGGGTATGTTTATCTGGAAAACCTGAGGATCTTGATAAAACTGATAAAGCCGCAATGGATTGCATAGATCCGAATAGAAGAGGAATGGATAGAGATAATTATAATTGGATAAAGGATGCTAAAAAGAATAAGCTTGTTGTAGGAACCCAGGCAAGAATTCTCTATGCTGACACAGGCGGAAGGATTGAAATCGCATTGAAATTCAATGAAATGGTCAGGAATGGAGAGGTTGGTCCAATAATGCTTGGAAGAGATCATCATGATGTTTCGGGTACAGACTCACCATTTAGAGAAACCTCAAACATTAAAGATGGAAGTAATGTTACCGCTGATATGGCTGTTCATAACTTTACCGGTGATGCGGTTAGAGGAATGACTATGGTTGTTTTATCCAACGGTGGTGGTGTTGGTATTGGAAAATCGTTTAATGGTGGATTTGGACTTGTTCTTGATGGAACAAAAGAAAAGGATGAAATAATTAAATCAGCTATGGAATGGGACGTGATGAATGGATTATCCAGAAGATCATGGGCAAAAAACAAAAATGCCCTTAAAGTCGTTGATTCATGGAATAAAGATAATAAAGAGAGAGGACACATAACCTACCCTTATGAATCTGATGAAGAATTAGTAGAAAAAGAATATAAAAAAGTGTTTTAAAACAAGAAATCAATAAAAATGGGATTTGATAGCCTTCTTAGTAATGAAAAGATAAAAAAGAGGCTACAATCTTATTTAAAATACGACCTTACACCACATTCTGTTATATTTTCCGGTCCATCATCAGTAAATTCTCTTGGTTTTGCTACAGGTTTTGTAAAAGCTATTAATTGCTTGAATAAAAAAGAGGATTATTGTGATGAATGTAGAAATTGCACAGAGATAAATAAAGAGATATTTCCTGACCTAAAAATTATCTATCCGGATGGAGCTTTATATAATAAAAAACAGATAAAAGAATTAATTTCTGATATCGCAGTAAAACCATTGAAGGCTGAAAAAAAAGGTTATATTATTACAGATGCTCATCTTATGAATGAAGCAACTTCAAATGCACTATTGAAAGTAATTGAAGAACCTGCTCTTTTTAATCTTTTTATTCTGCTGACAAATAATACTAACGGACTTATTCCAACAATAATTTCTAGATGCCAGAATTTAAAATTCTCGCCGCCATCAAAAATTGAAATTGAAAAACAACTTATTTTAAATGGAGAAGATAAAGATAGGGCAAGAGTCTTATCCTATTTGATAAATGTAAATATGGAAACAATGTTAAGTTCAGACCATAATGAACTGCTGGAAAAAAGATCAAGTATTTTTTTAGTTTTTGAAAAATTGATCAGACAAAGAGATATTGCAGATGTTTTATTAGATTTAACACATAGAAGCAGAAGCAGAGAAAAATTTATTCGTTATTTTGTAGAACTGGTAAACTTAATGATAATACTGCTTAGAGATTTAATGGTGTTAAAAATAGATATTAATAGCGATAATATAATAAATATTGACTATAAAAATAATCTTACAGATTTAGCAAGATTCATTACAATACAAAAAGCTCTTTTTCTGATCAAACAGATGGAATTATTATTCAGGGATATATCAAGAAACCTTAACTCAAAGGTTCTAATTCTTGAATTTATTAAAAATTTTACTTCTCGGGAGGAGAGAGATGTTTAAAGTAATAACTGTACAAATAGAAGGTAAAGGAGATATTCTCCATTTTAAGACGAAGGCTCAAGATATAAAACCTGAGGACTCTGTAATTGTCAGTACCCTTACAGGTGAAGAAATCGGAAAGGTTAAAAAGTCCTTTGGACACTCTTTTAATGAAATAAAAAACATTGATTCAATCAATGAAATTATAAGAGTTGCAAATAAAAATGATATTGAAAATTTTAAAAAAAAAAAAGATGATGAAAAAAAAGCATATGATTTCTGTTTAAGTAAGATAAAAGACAGAGAAATACCTATAAAACTAATAAGAGTTACTTTCTTTACATCTGAAAAAAAAGCAATTTTTTATTTTTCCTCAGAGGGACGTATTGATTTCCGAGACCTTGTTAAGGATCTGGCTAAAAAATTCAGGATGAGAATTGAGATGCGCCAGATTGGTGTAAGGGATGAAGCTAAAATGATCGGAGGAATTGGTATTTGTGGAAGAGCCTTATGTTGTAAAGTCTTTTTAAAAAATATTGAACCAATAACTTTACAGATGGCAAAGAAGCAAAATATGAATATGAATCCCTTAAAAATATCCGGATTATGTGGCCGCTTGATGTGTTGCATCTCTTACGAGGATAACTCAGGTGGTAGAATCTTTGTGGAAGATGATGATGATAGGGTTGGTTATAATGAGGAGGAAGATGTAGATGAATAAGTTAAAAAGAATTTCTATATTATTTTCAATAGTTATATTTTTTATCTTACCTATTTCTGAGTATGGGAATTATAAGTCCATATACCCATACTATAATTTTTCCTTTGGTGCAAAGTCTATGTCAATGTCAAATGCTTTTACCGCAGTTGCAGATGACCTTTCAACAGTATTTTTTAATCCAGCAGGAATTGTAGCATTTAAAACACCAAGACTTTTTTTAAGTTATGGAATTTCCAATACAAAGAATGCACAGGATATAGAAACGAAAGATTATGGGGCATACACAGAAGAATATAGCAATAATTTAAATATAAATTATAAAAATATTGATTTTTTTTCAGTATCTGTTCCTGCAAATTTTCTCAGTACAAATTGGACTTTTGCATTAAGTTATTACAGGCTCATCCCCTATAATTTTGATGGTTCAATTAATAAAGAATTAAATAGAAGTTCTGATGAATCCTTTTCAGAGAAAATAACAGAAACTATTTTTGGTGAAAATGGTATTGATGTGCTCTCATTGTCTGCAGCATTTGCTTTTTCAGAATATATATATTTAGGAGTAACAGCTCAACAATTTATAAATTCAGGTACAAATGACTATACTTATTCTTCCGAAAAACTTGATTATTCAAAGAATTTTACAGAAAAAGTAAGAGGCAGAAACTATATATTTGGAATTCTTTTCATAGCCTCAGAAGATGTTCTTTTAGGTTTCTCATATCATACAAAATTTACAGAAACTCTTAGTACCGCTTATATTTATACAGAAGATGTGGAAAGTCATAATAGTAATACTACTAGAGATGCAATTTTAGCATTCCCTGCAAGGTTTTCTTTGGGGATTTCTGCAAGACTATTGCCAGAATGGTCTATATCCTACGATTTCTCTAAAATTTTATGGTCAAAAAGTACAATTACAGATTATCATAATGCAGTAGCTTCAGTCCCCTACCCTGTCAGAGATGATTTCACATTTACACAAACTGATATATCAAATAGTAGTATAGGAACTGAATTAAGAATCCCAATTAAAAAAAGCCTGCTTTTAATAAGAGGAGGTATGTCTTCCGAGAAACAACTCTTCAGTGGATCTGACGGCACTCAAGCAAAATTAAAAGGTTATTCAATGGGTTTAGGTTTTATCATTAATAGAAAAATAATTTTTGATCTCGCTTTTTTATATCAAAAGGGAAAATGGCTGGAAGATGCATATTTTCAGACAAGTGATTCTGCTACTACTGATACTGTAAACTCCAACTATAAGAGAAAAGTTTTAAAATTGTCAATTACTTACTTTTTTTAGTTCTGTAGGTTTTTTAATTTTTTCTTAAAATAATATTATAACAAATGGGTACTGATAAAAATTCACCTTTTAAAATAGGTAATCTGGAGCTTAAGTATCGGACTGTACCTGCTCCTATGGCAGGCCTAACCGACATTGCCTTTAGAAAACTTTTAGACGATATTGGATATGTTGGATATATGGTTAGTGAAATGATCTCTACTGAAGGACTAATTAGAAGAAATAGAAGAACTTTTGAAATGATGAAGCTTTCTGAATTTAAGACACCACAATTTATTCAATTATTTGGTAATGATATATCCAGTATTAGAGAATCTGTAAAAATAATAGAAAATGAAACAGACTTTGACGGGATTGATTTTAATATGGGATGTCCTGCAAGTAAAGTTGTGAGAAAGGGAGCTGGAGCTGCTTTATTACAAGATATTGATAAAATAAAGAATATTGTGTCTGTATTGAGAGAGTCAACAGATCTCCCAATTACAATTAAGGTCAGGTTAGGCTTCGGAAGTATAAATATTTTTGATACAGTAAAAGCTATCAATGATTCTGGTGCAGACGCAATTGCGGTTCATTTTAGACTCAGATCAACTCCCTATTCCATTCCGGCAAAATGGAAATATGCAGAAAAAATTAAGAAAATGTTTAATATTGTTTTAATTGGGAATGGAGATATTTCAAATTATAAAATTGGAATAGAAAAGCTTAAAACTGTTGACGGATTAATGATTGGAAGAGGCGCAATCTCAAACCCGTTCATTTTTTCTGAAATAGAACTGAAAAGAGATAATAGTGTAAAAAAGAATGAGCTATTATTAAAACTTATTGATCTAATTGAACACTATTATAAAGAAGACTTAAAACTTCCTAAACTAAAACCCTTTATCAAATATATGATATCTGATGAACCGGATACAAAAGCGTTAAGATTGAAGTTGTATAGAGCAAAAGATATTAAAGATGCAAGATCTATTTATTTGTCACATATTTAATCATCTTCATAAGCATTTTCAATATGTTCTATTTTGTATTCGCCCATTCCATATATAATTGAGATCACATCAATTCTCTTATAATAATCCTCATATTTATCATTCTTATTATCTGCAAGAAAATATTTGGCACCCTTTACTATCCGCTTTCCTTTCTTATTATTAACAAATTCTTCTGGAAAGCCATGATCCCCGCTTTTTCTTGTTTTTACCTCTATAAAACAAATATTATCTTCTATCTCCGCAATAATATCAATTTCAATTCCAATCTGATTATAGCAGGTATCAATAATAGTATAACCTTTCTTAATAAGGTAATTGACAGCGACTTCCTCTCCTTCTTTTCCTGAATAATTCCACTTAAATTTCATACCTTCACCTTTGTATCACTATAAAAAGAGAGTAATATATTTTAATTAGATTTTTGTCCTTTCATCTATCATCTTAATTCCGAGTGTCTCTAATTCCTTTAAAACAGGCTCATATATCTCTTTATAAACCGGTCTCTTTACACCCTTAATAGTTAATTTTTCCTCTGCCATCAGGGTTACTCCAATCGCAAGAGGTAAACTGACTGTCCTTGCCATTGATGAATCTTTAAAAGGAATACCATAGTCTATTAAAGTAGAGATGATTTTATCTTTAGTACCATCCTTATTTATTATTATAAATTTATGTCTCATAACCAGGATATCTTTTTCTCCATGATTAAAGAATAATTTTTCCTGCAATATATCTGATAAATTGTCAAGATGATTCCTGTTTTTAAGGACTTTGTTTGAATCAAAAAGACCTAACCACTCAAACCTTTTTATAATATCTGAATCCACAGCAATTTTTAATTTATCTGCAAGTTTTTTAATTAAGTTTTCATTCTTCTCACAACCTGTAATCTTATATAAAACATTATAAAAGCTACTTCCTTTTATGCCTTCTTTTTCTTCATCATCAACCAATCCTAATTCAATGATTTTAAGAAAAGTTTCGCACCAGCCAAGATATCTATATGTTCCTCTCTTAACAGTTTTCGCCTCATTTAAACCGTATATATCAATATATGGAATTGAATCTCTATTTGGATAAACTTCTAAATCTCCAATTCCTTCCATTTTATCCTGCTCAACAGTTTTTTCAGCAAACAGGTCCTTACCTTCAATATCAATGACTTTTCCATTTTCCAAAAATTTTGCTGGATTTCTTGAAGCCAATACAACTCCTCTCGGGCTCCAGGAAAATTTATATCCAAATGGATTATTATTATCTTCCGGTGCTGGAAGTCCACCACAATATGAATAGAAATGTTCAACTTTTCCACCCTCTTCATGTATTTCATCAATAATTTTTTTAGCAGACATATGGTCAATACCCGGGTCAACACCTATCTCATTTAAAAACAGAAGACCTTTTGCTTCAACTTCATCTCCAAGCGCCTGCATCTCTTCACTAACATATGAGGTAGTTGCCATATTCTTGTTATTCTTTAAACACATTTTTGCAACTTTGATATGAAGAGTCCAGGGAAGAAGACTTACAATTATATCATTCTTATTTATATATTCTTCCAATTTTTCTTCATTATTTATATCAAATGAAATAGCTGTTCCATTTTTATAATTGTTTACAAGCTCTTTTGCTCTACTTAAAATGATATCCGCAACTGTAACTTTCAATCCTTTATCTAAGAGATAAATAACACCTGGTTTGCTTACTAATCCTGAGCCTAATACAAGTATTTTTTCCTTTTTATACATTTATGAATTCTCCTATTTTAGAAATTCTTTCATATATTCATATTCTTTTGTGAACTCTCCATTATGCAGAATAAGTCCCTTTTTAATTGGAGCCGGTAGTTTGAGATCTTCAAAGCTACTATTAAAATCTGCAGTAACGATACCATTAATAAATTCTTTTAAAACCTCAGAAAACGCTTCTGAAGACTCCTTTGGAAATTCACAGGGAAGGTTATCAACTGCCATTACAGTAACCCCTAGTCTACTGACACCATCTTCAAATTTATCATCTTTTGCAAAATATGTAAATGACGGTTTATCAGGCATTGTAGCCTCTTTTGTTATCTCTACTGAACCATCAATATCACAACTTATATCTCCAATTACCTTTAAATTTAAATTTGATTTTATTATAGTATCCCTTTTCAAGTATTCTTTTGTAACCAGTCTTGGATAATCCTCAGTCCAGTAAATACAATTTACAAGGATACTTAGATTTTTTAAATTAGTTTCAAATTTAGATTCGTATTTATGTGGATTATCATAATAGTCTTGAAGATCAAAACCTGAGTTATGCCTGTTATCATCACTATAGTCAGGCATCTCATTTTCCTTAACCCGATATTCCTCTTTAAGTATAAACAGATCTTCCTCTTTAAAAATAACTTTATATATATTGAAGTTATCATTGGTAAAATTCTCATAATTAATATCAATTATATATGGTGATACAATTTTATAGGGCAAAAGGTCAAATATTTCCTGAGCCCCTTTAGATACATTCCCATACCCGGTAAAACCCACTATAAGTGGGGCTAAAGCTGAAGGATATCCATCTTCCTCTAATTCCTCACCAATTATTTTAATTTCTGCCTTTGCCTGTTCAAGCGAATCATATTGATAAGCCTGTTTTACTTTCTCAAAAGGAGTATAATACCCCATTTTTTTTAATTTTTGTCCATATGCATATAAGGTTTCTATCATACCTGCAAGACCTGCATATCTTCCAAAAAATATTAGTCTTCTATTATTTTCATCTGCAATTCTTTCATAATCTATTAGATTTACTTTTAAATCAATTAATTTTTTTAACATGTCAATATTATAAGATTGGCCTTTGATTGTATGAGAAAAAAATATATAGGTTTTATTCTTTTCAAAAAAATCAATAGGCATTTCTTTAACACCTATTATCACATCTGCATTGGATACATCATCAGAAATAACTGAATCAGCTTTTTTATACTCATCATCAGAATATATTCTCAAAGTAGACGGTTGAACAATCGCCTCTATCCCATGTTTATCCTTAAGCTCTTTTATATGCTCAGGAATGAGTGCTACACGCCTTTCCCACTTATTTTTATCTTCCCGTCTAATACCAATTATTTTTGCCATATTTTACCTCAGGCAGTAATGTATCAAATCATCTATATATAGTCAATGATCTTCATCTGAAAAGTTTATTTTTTTTCTGGATTCTTTAGTTTTTTTATTTAGTTTTTTTTTTTTTATTCTCTTTTGAATAGAAGAATAAGAAGGTTTAGTTGCATATCTCTTTTTTGGCTTAAAAGTAGACTTTATAATTATTTCTTTTAACCTTCCAAGGGCATCTTTTCTGTTTTGCTCCTGAGTTCTAAATCTATTTGCCTTAATTACTAAAAATAGAGGAATCTCCTTCTCTTTATCCCATACAATTTTTCTTCCGGCTATTTTTATAAGTCTTTGCATAACTTCCTCAGGTATTGAATTGCACTCCTTTATATTAAACCTTAGCAATACAGCTGTGTTAACCTTATTAACATTCTGTCCTCCAGGTCCGGAAGACCTGATAAACTCTTCAACTAATAAGTCTTCTTCAATTGATATTTCCTCTGTTATTTTTATCATTTTATTCCTTTCTAGTTCAGTTTTTAGATTATCATATAAATACATTTAATTCAAAGTATTTTTTAAATATAATGTAAACTGTTTTGGATTAGCATTCTTTAGGTAATATTGATAATTAATCAATTATGGTCTAGAATACATAATTAGTTTTAAACTGAAAATGGAGAATAAATGACCCCGGATTTAACAGGAAAAGTGTTTGCCTTGCTTTGCGCTTTATTCTGGGCGGCAGCAGTAATTTTATTTAAGAAATCTGGAGAAAAGCTATCTCCAATTGCACTGAATCTATATAAAACGCTAATCTCAGTAGTATTAATTTTGCCTTTAATATTTCTTGAAGATATTTCTAAAAACATTAGTGCTTTGACCACTTTTGAATATTTATTACTTATAATAAGTGGATTTCTTGGAATTGCCATTGCAGATTCATTATTTTTTAAAAGCTTAAATATATTAGGTGCTGGTATGACAGCTATTGTTGACTGTGTCTATAGTCCAATGACGATTCTGCTTGCATTTTTATTTCTTTCAGAAGAGCTAAGAATGTCAACAATTCTTGGTAGTTTTCTTGTTGCTGCCGCAGTTGTTGTTGGGGCATATCAAAAAAATAAGGGTGATTTAGATATAAAAAAAACAGCTCTAGGTGTTTCTTTCGGAATTTCAGGAATTTTTTTTATGGTAGTCAGTGTTATTATAATGAAACCTGTACTGGCAAAAACATCTGTTTTTTTTGTAACAGAAATCAGATTGATCGCTGGATTGATTGGTATACTTATATTAATCTTTTTTAGAAAGAACAGCAAAGAACTACTGCAAACAGCTGTACAAAGGTCAAACTTCAGATACGCATTACCAGGGACAATATTAGGCAATGTTCTCGGAATGACATTATGGATAGCTGCATTTAAAATGACTGATATAAATTCTGCTGCCATATTAAATCAAACAAATACTATTTTCATATTAATTTTTGCTTCAATATTTTTGAAAGAACAATTTACTGCTAAAAAATTCATCTCAACAGTTTTAGCCATCTCCGGTTCTCTTATAGTTATGTTATTTTGAAGAAATTTTATGCTTTTGATTTTACCTTTCTTGAGGAAAACTCTTTTTTTGTTTCATCAAGCTTTATTCTAAGTTTTTCAATATTTTCATTATTTTTTACTCTTTCATCCAGATACGTTTGTTCTAGTTTTTCAACTTTTGAATTTAATTCTTCTTCCATTTCTTGTTTGCCTGTTCTGCACCTATATATTATTATGCTACCAAGAATCCCTACACCTATAGTTGATATTAAAAATTCTGCAATCATTATAATTCCTGTTTTTGTATAAATATTTTGAATGGAGGAATTTTGAGTATCCGACTTCCTCTTGATTTTCCATTTATATAATTATCATTTGAATAATCCCCATTATCGGGAAGATATTTCGGATTTAATCCTGCAAGGATAGCTGAGCCTGTTGGTGTACAAATCTCCTTCTCAATAGGTCCTTTTTGCCATTTTATATCAAATTTTTCCAATATATTTTTTGTGGCCGGTGCCGGGACAGAAAGTTCACCATGTGAAAATTTTATTATACCTCCCCCAACATTTAAAGGAGAGAGCATGACAACTTCTGTTTTTAATTGCAACAATTCCATTCCAATTACTGCACCTACAATATCAATAATAATATCTTGTGCCTCATGAAGATAAGTTCCTTTTTCATGATGGTGATGGTGATGATCAGAATGTTCAAGATTATGATGTATATGATCTGTCAAAAAACTATTTTCACTATGAGCTTTGCTTTCTGCATCTATAAGTATATTTAGGACATTAAATCCGTAAGTTCTATAATACTCATCAACATTGAGTTCAGCAAAAATCTCATCAAGTTTTTTTTTTGCATTTTCACCTTTTATATGAGGCTGGAATGGTTCTATGTCTATTTTCAGTTGAGTTGAATTATCATCAGTTAATACGGCTTCAATAGAAATTTTTCCAAGTTTCTCACCTGCCAATATCATAGCTGAAATAACTTTATCCTTATCTGCACCAAGAGATATTAATGAAGAACTAAAAATATCTCCGGATATTCCTCCAGTAGGATCAATATAAATTTTTCTCAATTTTACACCTTCTTTAATCATCTGAAATACTACCAAAACAAAAAGAATATGTCAAAGATTTTATACTGAACTATGTAAATATATTCATGCTATATCTATAGTAAAAAGTAAAAAAAGCTATACTCTGTCTCCCTGAATTAAGCAAATTCCAATAACATAAAATATATACAACGTTTTCAGAGTTAAATAGAAACAGGATTGTATTGAAGGGAAATAAATAGTTTAAATCCCTTCAATATTAATTATTATGTTTTTTAATTTATTACTTTAACTGTCATCCTTAAATTTGTTGCTGAACCGCCAATTTTACAAAATTTTCCACCTGTTTTCTTTTGCGCAATTTTTCTGCTGGTGTTAATCTGCCAATGAAAACCTTTCCAGACATTTTGCTGTAATTGGTATAGATATGGTTTTAAATTACATTTTTTCCAGTCACTTCCATAAGATAAAACTTTATTTTCAGCAATAATCTGCAATGTCTTTGACGAAGGTGCATAAACCAGGTGAGCACTTTTAAATCTCAATAAGAATCTAGTAGGAGCAACTCTTGCACTTCCACCGACTACATCAACAGTTATATTATTTATTTTTTCTTTCCCACTATCTCCTATTCTACCAAAATTATTTCCTTTTACTAAATATGCTTCCTTTCTGATGGTATTTATTTGCCAATAAAATCCCTTCCAGAAATTTTGTTTTAGATGATATAGGTATTGCCTTCCAATTTTTTTTACCTGCCAGTCAGATCCATATGAGAGAACCATGTTTTCGGTAGTAATCTGCAATTTTTTTGATGAGGGAACATATACTAAATATGCATCAACAAAATTAAGCATAAATCTTTTTGGGACTGATACTTTTTCTTCAGTAACTCCAGGACATTTCAATCTTCTTACCAAAGCATTATTATTTTCGTTTGACTCAAATAGAAATTTATTATTGTCAACAATAACCTTTATCGAATGTGTTCCGGGTCCCAGCTTAAGATTCTGAGCTCCTGGAAACCATATATAAGTAACAGAACCTCCTGGTGATTTTAGTTTCCCATTAGGATCAACTCCCTTTAATATTAATCCACCCCAGGGTTTACTATCCTTATACATTTGAACACCCACTGCTTTTGGTAATACATAAGATGAAGCAGGAACACCTGCATTTCCAATATTTTTTATAGTAACAGCTATTTTACAGCCTTGTATAAGTTTAATATCTCTTACTATTAAATCCGGTAGTTTCCGTTCAGGACTGCCGCCTGTCTCGCCACCAGTACATTTTAATCTTCTTACCAAAGCATTATTATTTTCGTTTGATTCAAATAGAAATTTATTATTGTCAACAATAACCTTTATTGAATGTGTTCCGGGTCCCAGCTTAAGATTCTTAGCTCCGGGAAACCATATATAAGTAACAGAACCTCCTGGTGATCTTAGTTTTCCATTAGGATCAACTCCCTTTAATATTAATCCACCCCAGGCTTTACCATCCTTATACATTTGAACACCCACTGCTTTTGGTAATACATAGGATGAAGCAGGAACACCTGCATTTCCTATATTTTTTAAAGTAACAGCTATTTTACAGCCTTGTACAAGTTTAATATCACGTACTATTAAATCAGGAAGTTTTTGTTGAGTATTGCCTCCAGTGCATTTTAGTGAAAACACAGCCTTATTAGACATCATTTTATTTGGAGCTAGTATTGCTAATGCCTCCCAATAATTATTGTATACCTTTCCTGCCCCTCCAAGTGTCCAGCTTGTTGTTACTGTATAAGTTCCTGCTTTTTTAGCAATAAGAGTTTTAACTGGAGCTATAGCACCATCTTTTCTTTTCCATTGATATTTAACTACACCAGGACCGTTTACAATAATATGACCCTTAAATTCAAACTTTTTAGGACATTTCCCGGCAAATTTTGTTGGAAAGACAGTTGCGTGTACTCTGGTGACTCTAAATTTTGATGCGACATTAAACCCTCTGAATACAATGTTTACATAAAAATGAAAATTATTGTCTTCTCTGGATTCTTTTACTTCATTGTCTGCATCAATCTTGATCTGAAGTTTTCCGTTTTTGGGTCCCAGATAAGCCTGTGTATGAACCTGTTTTATCTGTTTAGGATTTAAACTCAGATTGGTTTGTAGACTAACCAATTTACCATTAAAGAAAACTTTGTTTTTAAATCCTTTTGCAGATACCCCCGCATACTCTCTGTATGCATAATAAACTTCAAAAGCAGGTTTTCCATTTGACATTGATGTAACATCAGCTGGAGTCAGAACAATTGTCTTATTCCATTTAACCTCTTTTTTAAATTTACCAATTTTCAAAAAACCATACATTCCCAAATCAGGGTCTTTTGCAAACAAATTCCCTGAAAACAAAAATGAACTAACTAATAGGATTATAAATCCCCAAAAAATTTTATTTTTCATGTTCCCTCCCAAACTTATAAATAAAGGTTTTTTATAAATATCTCAAAAAATAACTGGATTTAATTTTTTCTTTGATAATATATATTCAAATAGTTTTGTTCTGGAGTATTGCTTAAATATCAAATTTGTAAAAAGAAAGGAAGAATAATCTTAGAGAATATTTTTGTATTATGTTTTTGATTTGATTTATGCTGGTTTAGGCTTTATATAACTCATGGCTCTTTCAGACATTGCCGTAATGGTTAGACTTGGGTTTACACCTAAGTTTGCGGGTACTGCAGAGCCATCGGCAATATAAAGATTTTCATATCCAAATATTTTGTTATATTTATCAATTACACCGGTCTTTATACTGTCCCCCATTACACATCCACCCAAAAGATGAGCTGTAACAGGTATGTTAAAAAGAACTTCGCTTATTGCACTTTGTGGGATACCATCAATTTTTTTTGACAATTCACTTGCAGCCATATTTGCTTCTGGAATATAAGTCGGAATTTTTTCACCTTTATTTTCAGATCCCATTACTTTTTTAAATGGTGACCACCATCTTCTTTTTCTAACCATTCGAAGTTTATTATCCAAAGACTGCATTACCAATAAAATAATAGACTTTTCTGCCCAACCTGAGAAGTTCAATGTTCTAATAAAAATCAATGGATGCCTTATTATGGTGAGTAAGAATCTTAATGGTCTTGGTATTTTTCCCTTTTTATCTACAAGAGGTATCGTAAGTATATTCATTACATTTGAACCAGCAGGATATCTTACAGGTTCAATATGAGTATTATCATTAACATAGAGACCTGAAGTTATTGAAATCCCGGATAAATCAATGTCCTTTTTGTTTTTTGCAGAATATCCAGTCATAACTTCACTATTTGTTCTAACAGCATACCCTATTCT
Organism: uncultured bacterium; assembly: GCA_965371805.1. Lineage (GTDB taxonomy): Bacteria > Acidobacteriota > Aminicenantia > UBA2199 > UBA2199 > JAOZTV01. Next base: position 46,415 of record CBDUZW010000012.1, read on the forward strand.
ATCTGACAATTTTTTTAAATCCCCGTTTTCTTTACATTTAAGAAGTAATTCAGTTGTTCCAATTGCGCCTGCTGAGAAAATTATTCCTTTTGTTTGTATATTTTTTTTACCTTTAATTATAAAATCTGTCAGTTTTTCTGTTGTTATTGTGTATATTTTATCTTCATATTTTACATTTGTAACAAGGTGTTCAGTAAGAACCTGTAATCCTTTTTTTTCAGCAAGATAAAGATAATTTTTATCTAGTGTGTTTTTTCCACCATCTCTACATCCTACCATGCAATGGCCCTTTTTTGTACACCCAATCCTATCAGGCCCCTCTCCATTAAAATAGGGGTCCTTAACCTTTTTTCCAGGCTCTCCGAAGAAAACCCCGACTTCAGTAGGATTAAAATGGCCCTCTCTATTAATATCTTTTGCATATTCCATTAGGAGTTTATCAGGGTCACTTAGCACAGGATTTGTGGTTACACCAAGCATCTTTTTTGCAGTTTCATAATGCGGCATTAGTTCTTTATGCCAATCATTTTCAAGTTTATTCCAGGTTTTATCTATAAAAAAACTATTTGGGGGAACAAGCAAAGTATTCGCATATACGAGACTCCCTCCTCCATACCCGGTTCCAGATAGTATAAGTGCATCATTCAATAAATAGATATGTTGAATACCATAGCAAAACATTCTTGGAGCCCAAAGCCATTTTTTCAGATTCCAGTTTGTCTTTGGAAAATCTTCAGATCTATATTTTTTACCCTTTTCTATGATCAATACTGAGTAGCCTTTTTCTATCAACCTTAAGGCAGCTACACTACCACCAAAACCTGAACCGATAACAACATAATCATATATTATCGTATCTTTTATTTCTCTTTTCACTATTCAATCCCATACAGCCGGTGTAGTTGATATCCCAAGCGGATATTCTTGATTCCTGCAACGAGGCAATTCTTATATAATAAAAAAGTACTTTTATATTTTTCAGAATCATAATAATCCGGCTGAAGATATATAGGGAAATTATCATTTATATTTCTTATATTTTTTATAACATCTATTGTAAGGTTAGTATTTACAACTAATTTTATTTCATCTATTTCATTTTGCAAATTTTTATTGATTTCATAATTACATACATCTTTTGGCGACACTGCATACCAGTCTATATTCATTTTATAATAATGCATCCCATTGGTTTCAACAGCGATAAAAAAATCTCTTTTTTTAATTTTATCAACTAAAACCTTAATATCCTGTTCAAATGGCTCACCTCCAGTAATTACAATTTGGAAATCTTTATATTCTTTTTTGAAGGAATCTACAATTTTCAGTATGTCATCTTCATGTTTAAACTCACCCTTCAACCAGCTCTCTTTTGTATCACAATATGGACACCCCGCTGTACATCCTGCAAGCCTTATAAAAAGTGATGGGACCCCAACCCTACTACCTTCACCCTGTGCTGAGAAAAAAATCTCATTTATTTTTAGCATTTACCTTTTATTCACTAAATCTTGCTCCTGCTTTATCAGATTCCCAGACCATTACAGCAGATACAGGATACTTTTCTTTTATTTGGTAGTAAAAATGCTTTGAAAGATTTTCTGCTGAAGGCGAAAAATCATATAAATCGTTCAAAACCTTGTGATCTGGAAGGATTTGTTTTAAATAAGTTTTTAATATTGTAAAATCTATTGCTATGCCTGCTTTATCAAGATCGTTCACACTAAAGGTAACTTCAACCTCAAAAGTATGACCATGCATTTTTTCACATTTTCCCTTATAATTTTCAAGAAAATGTGCGGAAGAAAATTTTTCTTTAACTACTAATTCCCAAGCCATATTATAACCCTATTTTTTTACTCTTTCCTGATATGAACCATCCCTTGTATCAACTTTAATAATACTTCCAACATCAATAAACGCAGGTACCATAATATCCATTTCATTATTTAACTTTGCGGGTTTATATGAGGCCTGAACAGTGGCACCTTTAATTGATTGTTCAGTTTCAATAACTTCAAACTCCATACTCATAGGAGCTGTAATGCCCATTGGTTTATCTTCGTAAGTTTCAAATATATATTCAACTTCTTCATTTAAATAAAAGGTTATATCTCCAAGGAAATCTTTATTGAGGCTAATTTCTTCATATGTTTCATTGTCCATAAAAATATACTGTTCACCATCCTGGTATGAAAATGAGATTTCTTTAGATTCAAGAGAAATTTTTTCAACTTTTTCAACAGATCTGAATCTATAATCTCTAATAGTTAAATCATTTAAGTCTCTTATTTTTGTCTGAACAATTGCATTCCCCTTACCCGGTGTTACATGTTTCGTATATTCGACCCTATAAAGGTTATCGTTTAATTTTATAATGTTTCCTTTTCTAATTTGTGTTGCATTAATCATTTTTTTCTCCATATATTCATTTTTTGTTTTTCTCTAATAAAATTTTATTTATTTACTTTATATTCAATCTGCAAAAATACAGATTTCTACTAATTTATAAGATTATTCATTAAAAAATAATTATTAATTACCTTCTTTTATACCAATACTTATTTGAAAAGTACCCATAGATGTTTTAAAGGGTATGACAAGAAATGGAATATGTTGCGGGTGGGTGATTTCATGATTTGTACCAACAATAATTGTCGGAGTAGAAATAGTTACATCCAATCCAGCATCAACAAGTTTATTTCTTGCGGTTCCAACAACTATGTTTGCAAATTCACCAATTGCATCTTTAACATCTGCATTAAATTCCTTTAACTCCTCCATAAACATTGCCGAAGCTACAGCAAGTGCAATGCCTTTTGGAAATGAAAGAACTGCTGAGCCTGTAGCGCTACCGCTTAACCCTATAACCGCAGAAATGTCTGCATTAGTTTTTGCTTCCTTTACAACAGTAACATCAAGTTTTTCAGCTTTAAGTGCGGCCATCTGTTCTAGATTATTTAAAGTTGATTCAATAAAAGGGTTTATGTATTTTATATCCATTTACTATCTCCTCGTTGTATTATATATTAAATAAAATTAAAAAGTCAAATATTAATTGATAATATAAAAAATTGGAGCTGATGGGGATCGAACCCACGACCTCTTGAATGCCATCCAAGCGCGCTCCCAGCTGCGCCACAGCCCCTTTATTTCTTAATTAATAGTAAAAACATAACATAAAAAACGAATGCTTTCAAGTTAAACTTAGTGAATAAAAAGTTTAATCTTTTGAATCTAAAATTTTATTTAAATTATTTTTAAAAAATTCACAATCAAAACATGTTTCACATTCTCCACCTGGAGCTTTTTGTTTCAATAAACATGTTTTTAGATTTAAAAACCAGCAAAAGAAACCTTCCTTTGCAGTCCATGCAATACATTTTCCTCTAATTGGTAAAGGGCAATTGTTTTTATTCCAGCATAACTCAGATTCATCTAATTTATCCATATTAAGTTTAAATAATAAATAATACGTGATTCTACTCATATTATCAGGAATATTCCTTAAACCTTGTTCATAGCTTTCTATGGTTTTTTTTGAAACACCGAGTAACTCTGCCATACTTGATTGAGTTCTCTTTAATTTTTTTCTAATTTTTACAAATTCTTTCTTTTCCATATTTTTCTATCCATATCTAAAAATAACATCCAATATATTCAGTAGTTATAATTGTCATATACTATTTTATAACAATAGTTAAGAATATTCAAGACTGGTTGACAATATACCTGTTATTGGATATATTTAATTTTAATATATGAGCTAATTGCAAAAATAGATTTATAGCGAAGTTTATCGAAATTTTTTCTGGTGAGTATAATTTAAAAAATTACCGGAAACATAGTAAGCACTATGTTGAGTATGCTTTTTTCAATTTTACGAAGCCAGGGAGAATTGCAGCAAACTGCAGTAGAATGTATTTTTGTAATTGGCTCTATGTTGATTTAAAATTAAATTTTGATATAGGGATAGATAATGAAAACAAAAGAATATATCACAGCGATTTTAAAAGAAAAAATCCTACTGCTTGATGGAGCAATGGGAACAGCAATTCAATCTTTATCACTTACCGAGGATGATTTTAGGGGAGATTTATTTAGAGACCATCACATTGACCTTAAAGGAAACAATGATATATTATCAATAACACAACCAGATCATATAAAGAAGATACATGAAGATTATTTGGAAGCAGGTGCAGATATTATTGAAACTAATACTTTCAATGCCAATGCAGTATCAATTAAAGATTATGAACTGGAGGACTTTGTATATGAAATGAATTTTAAATCTGCAGAACTAGCAGTATCAGCAGTTAAAAAATATACTGAATTAACTCCAATAAAACCTAGATTTGCAGCAGGCTCAATTGGTCCGTCAGGAAAGACTCTTTCTATGTCACCTGATGTAGAAGATCCAGGTTTCAGGTCAATGACATTCGACCAGATGAAAGAACTCTATAAACCGCAGATAAGAGGTCTTATAGATGGCGGAGTTGATCTATTAATGGTAGAGACAGTTTTTGATACATTAAATGCTAAAGCAGTTCTAATTGGAATAAATGAAATCTTTGATGAAAAAAAGATCAATATTCCTATTATGTTATCTGTGACCGTAATCGACTCAAGTGGAAGAACTTTAGCCGGTCAAACACTTGACGCTTTTCTTTATACAATAAAACATTTTGATCTCTTCAGTATTGGGCTCAACTGCAGCCTTGGTGCAAAAGAGATTTTTCCATATATAAAACAATTATCTGAACTCGCTCCTACATTTATTTCCCTTCATCCAAATGCAGGTCTGCCTAATCAGTTTGGAACCTATGATGAAAGTCCAAAGATTATGGGAGAATATATCAATGAAATCCTTGAGCACAGTTTAGTAAATATTGTTGGTGGATGTTGTGGCACTACCCCAGCTCATATAAAAGAAATTTCACATCTTATAGAAAATAAAAAAATCAGAGAGATTCCTGTTCTAAATAAAGAAACAGTTTTAAGTGGTTTAGAGATTCTAAAAATTAATAAAGATAATAACTTTATTAATATAGGTGAACGAACAAATATTTACGGATCTAAGAAGTTTGCCAGATTGATAAAAGAAGAAAAATATGAAAAAGCACTTTCAATTGCTAGAAGCCAGATCACAGGAGGCGCACAACTACTTGATATAAATATGGACGATCCTATGATTGATCAAAAAAAAGCTATTGTGAAATTTCTTAATCTTATTGGTTCTGAACCTGATATCATAAAATTCCCAATCATGATAGATTCATCAGATTGGGATGTGCTTGAGGCAGGATTAAAATCTATTCAAGGAAAAGCTGTAATTAATTCAATTAGTTTAAAAGAAGGCGAAGAAATTTTTAAAGAAAGAGCAAAAACGGCAAAATTATATGGAGCAGCAATTATTGTAATGGCTTTTGATGAAGAAGGTCAGGCGGCTTCATATGAGAGAAAAATAGAAATTTGTAAGAGATCCTATGATATCTTAACCAAAGAAGTACTATTCCCAGCTGAAGATATTATTTTTGATGCAAATATTTTAACCATTGCGACAGGAATGAAAGAACATAACTATTATGCAGATAATTATATTAAGGCTGTACAATGGATTAAGGAAAACCTGCCATATGCAAAAACAAGTGGCGGAATAAGTAATCTTTCATTTGCTTTCAGAGGAAATGATCTAATTAGAGAAGCAATTCATTCCGTTTTTCTTCTCCATGCAATTAATGCCGGACTTGATATGGGGATCGTAAACTCAACATCCATTCAGGTTTATGATGATATCCCAAAAGATCTGATTAAACTTATCGAAACTGTTCTTTTTAATCCGACAGACAAAAAAATTGAAGAGCTTATTGAATATGCCTCAAATAATAGTAATAAAAAGAAGGTTGTTATAGAAAAAAAGGAATGGAGAGAATTTTCTATCGAAGAAAAGCTTGTATATTCTTTGATCCATGGGATTAAAGATCATGCTGATGAAGATATAGATGAAGCATTAAAAAAACACAAAGATGCAGTCTATATTATTGAAGTACTTCTAATGAACGGAATGAGAGCTGTTGGAGACCTTTTTGATAAAGGCAAAATGTTTCTGCCTCAAGTTATAAAAAGTGCAAGAGTTATGAAAATCTTCGTTGATATTTTGATGCCTGAAATTATAAAAAACTCTGATCCATCTGTTCTATATAAAAAAAAAAAAGTTATAATAGCTACAGTCAAGGGAGATGTACATGATATTGGTAAAAACATTATATCTTTAATATTATCCTGTAATCAATTTGAGATGATAGACCTTGGTGTAATGGTTCCCGTAGAAAAAATTTTATCAAGGGCTCTGGAGGAAAAAGCTGACTTGATAGGAGTGAGTGGGCTAATAACGCCTTCTCTGGAAGAAATGGCTGTCGTAGCATCAGAAATGGAAAGACGTAAATTTACAATCCCACTTTTAATAGGCGGAGCGGCTACGACTGAACTTCATACTGCAGTAAAACTTGATCACCTTTATTCACATCCTGTGATATATGTTCCTGATGCATCTAAAAGTGTACAGGTTGCATCAAAACTAGTTGATAAAAAAAATAAGCTTTTATATATTAATGAATTAAAGAAAAAGTATATTCAGATCAGGGAAAATTATAAGGTTGAGCAGGAGAAAAAGACATATATATCCATTGGAAAAGCTAGAGCAAATAAAACTATGATTGACTGGAGTACAGTGAAAACAATAAAGGCACCAACCTTTATTGGTAATAAATTTTTTCTTGATACTTCAATAGATGATATTATTGATTTAATAGACTGGACTTTCTTCTTTATTGAATGGAATATAAAAGGAAAGTATCCGGATATTTTCAAAGACAAACTTAAAGGAGCAGAGGCTAAAAAACTATATGATGATGCTATTGAAATATTAGAAATAATAAAAAAAAACAAATCATTATCTATAGAAGGTGTGATTGGACTTTATCCAGCTAACTCTATTGATGATGATATCGAGATTTATAAAAATGAAGAACGTAAAAGCCCAATTCATACTTTTAATTTCCTCCGTAATCAGTCTGAGAAAAATAAAGACAATCCAAATAGATGCCTTGCCGACTATGTCGCTTCTAAAGAAAGTGGTGTATCTGATTATTTAGGATTCTTTGCATTGACAGCTGGAATTGGAATTGAAAAACTTATTAAAGAATTTGATGATGATGAATACAAGAAACTAATGGTAAAGATTTTATCTCATAGACTAGCTGAAGCATATGCAGAGCTATTGCACCAAAATGTTCGAAAAAACTATTGGGGATATGAGAATAACCGGGAATTGAATCTATCAGATATGTTAAAAAGCAAATTTATGGGAATAAGACCTGCCCCGGGATACCCTACATGCCCTGATCATAGAGCAAAAGGAGAAATATTTGATTTATTAAATGTAGAGAAAAATATCTCTATATCCCTAACAGAACACTTTGCTATGACTCCTTCTGCTTCAATATGTGGATATTATTTTGCAAATCCGGATGCAAAGTATTTTAATGTTGGAAAGATCTCAAAAGATCAGATAGAAAATTATTCAAATAGACGAAATGAGCCAATAAAAACAACTGAAAAATGGTTTAAAAATATTCTTAATTATTGATGCAATAGAATATAGTTTCAAATATTTTTTTCTAAAACTCTAAAAATTAATTCTGCTATAAATTTATTACCCTCACGATTTGGATGTACGCCATCGGAAAGCCAGACATCAATATTTACCTTTTTTTTTTGTAATTTTTTCCAGTTATAAAAATTGTCCACTAAAATAATTTTATTTTCTTTTGCTATTTGCTTTATAACATCAGCATATTGCTTGAGTTTGAAGTTTGTTCCTTTTGTCTTGTAAATACCTAGATTTTCACAGCCAAAATGGCCCATAAGAATTGGAGTCATCAAAACCGGCTTAATATTATTACTAATTAATTTTTTAATAATTTTATAAATATTTTTTCTATAGTCTTCAATTGGAAGTCTTGGTGTAATATCCAATTCATCATAACATGTATCAATAAAGGCATCATTTGTTCCATACATAATTAAAACATAATCTGGTTTTAATTTTATTATTTCATCGTCTACCCGGTTTACTGCACCCTCAGCTGTTTCTCCAGTAATTCCGGACCTTAAGAGCCTTACATTTCTGCCGGATTTTTTTAATAAGCTTTCAAGATAATAAGTATAGGTTTCTTCATGGCCGACCCCCCTACCCACACCAAGTGTTATTGAATCTCCAAATGTAATAATTAACATACTTTGTTTTTTGAGCATCTTCTTATCGACCCCACAACTGTATAAAAAAAACACAATTGAACTAAATATTATAAGTAAAAAAAATCTTTCTCTGAATTTCATGAAAAATTTTAATAAATATGCATTTATATGTCAAATTTTTTAAAACAAATTTTTTTAATCTAAGTAAGATTATGATACAATAAAAAATAGGATAATATAGTGAAAATTTTAATAAACATTTTTATTTCTTTATTTTTAATTATCAGTACCGCTACAATTCAGTATTGTAAAAACAATGAAATTAATCAGGTTGTGAAGAAAGGAAAAATCAGAAGCGATTGGTCAAAATTTAATAGTAAATCAAGAATTGGAAAAGTAGTTTTTGCTCAACCACCAGATATGTATATCCTCAATTTAAACACTGGAATTAAAAAGAAAATCCAGGGAATCATCGTTGAAGGAGGACCAGGCAGAAGAAATAGAGGACTTACACCAAGGCCATTTTGGTCAGAAGACGGGAAGAACTTTATATATAGATACAAAAAAAAAGTTTTCTTTTCAGATGAAAATGGGAATAAAATAGAAATATCTAATCCAATTATGAAAATAGTAAAAGAATCCCGTTGGAGTTTATTATGGTTTGAACAAAAATACTGGGCTGTTGGACCTTCTAATGAAGGAAACGTAATATTGGTTCAAATTCAGGATAATACAAACCTTAAGACAATTTATTCTGGAGGAAACGTAAAGAACTGGTGTGAAGTAACCGGTAATGGAAAGTTCGTAGTATTTCATGATGGCAGCGACACTTTTGTTAATGAATCATTTAGTAAAAAAAATGGAATCAAGATATCAACGGGACAAAGTTGCAGACCATGTGCAGCTCCAGATAATAAAGTTGGCTGGTTACCTGCACCTCATATCAAATATCAAATATATGATGGAAAAACCGGGGATTTCCTGTTTAATATAAATCCACCTGAGAATGAAGAAATTTATCGTTTGAACTGGTCAAATCATAAAAACTTTGCTGTTCATATGTATGGAAGCCGTGGAAATAATAGGATGAATATTAGAAAAGTCCATAATGGGAAGAATATTTTTATTGGTTATGGATGGGACCCGGACCTTTGGGTAGAGGAGTAACAAGATCATGAAAAACATATTTAAAGCATTTTTAATCTTTTTAATTCCATTTACGATTATCGGGCAAAATCAACCTGATTTTAACAAATTTTTCCAAAACAAAACTATGCGTATTGACTATTATTTTACAGGAAATGCACAAAATTATAACATTACATTAGACAATATTTTTCAAACTGGAATTTGGGCTGGAAATACAAAAAGCCTCATAGATACTTTTAATAATGGCCATTATTATATTAAAGTATATGATAGAAAAACTCGTGAATTAATTTACTCAAAAGGATTTAACTCTATCTTTAATGAATATATTACATCAAGCCCTGCAATAAAAGGAGTAAAAAAAACTTACCATAAATCTGCACTGTTTCCATATCCAAAAAGAGAGGTGATTTTTGCAATAGAAGAGAGAGATGAAAAAAATATTCTTAAACCATTATATAAGTTAGAGATTGATCCGTGTGACTACCATATTATTAAGGAAAAATCATATAAGAGAGCAGAAATTATGGATATTATGAAAAGTGGCAACCCTGAAAAAAAAGTTGACCTGGTAATTATTGCCGAAGGGTATCGGATGGATGAAAGATCAAAATTTAAATCTGATTTAGAAAGGGTAGTAAAACATTTATTCAGTTATAAGCCTTATTCTAAAAATAAGGATAAATTCAATATTTCCGGAATATTTGCTCCATCAGATGAAAGTGGCGTAGATCAACCACGTAAAGGTATTTTTAAAAATAGTGTCGTTAATTCATCATTTAATGCTTTAGATTTAAGCAGATATCTATTAACTGAAGATAACCGGTCTATTCATAGTTTAGCATCAAATGTGCCTTATGATTTAGTTTGTATAATGGTTAACAGTAATAGGTATGGTGGTGGTGGCATATATAATGAATACGCTATCTTTACAATTGATAACAAATTATCTGACAATGTATTTGTGCATGAATTAGGACATACTTTTGCTGGATTGGCTGATGAGTATTATTCATCAGCAGTAGTGTATGAGGATTTCTATCCAAAAGGGATTGAGCCAACAGAACCAAATATAACCTGTTTACTTGACCCTGAGAACTTAAAATGGAAACATCTACTATCACCTGACATCAAAATACCTACTGATTGGGGGAAGAAAGAATATGATAAGATGCGATCTGACTTAAGAGTTCTTTATAAAAAAATGAGTAGAGATATTGGTATTTTAAAAAGTAAAGACAAGTCTGAAAAGAAAATTTTAAAATTAAGAAAAAAATATTATAAGAAAATTAATAAATTGCGAAAAAATGCAAGTAATTTCATTAAATATCACTCTTTGAAGAACGACGTTGGTGTATTTGAAGGTGCTGGATATTCATCAGAGGGAATATACCGTCCAATGCTTAATTGTCTAATGATCTCTAATGTAGAAAAGCAGTTTTGCATTGTTTGTCAAAATGCAATCCAGAGAATGATTGATTATTACTGTAAAGAGAACTAGTCAAATAATATACAATAGATATTTATTAATAATTTGAATAAAACAAACTATTTGGAAATATTATATATATAAGTTATATTACCCAAATGAAAACTAAAATAGAATTACTTGCACCTGCTGGAGATATTGATTCTATCAAAGCTGCAATCATTGCTGGTGCGGATGCTATATATTGTGGTCTGAATAAATTTAATGCCAGAAATCGGGCAGCAAATATTATTTTTGAAGATTTAACTAGAATTTTAAAACTTGCCCATAAAAATAATTGTAAAATTTTTCTAACCCTTAATATAATTATTCTGGAAAATGAAATTTCTGCTATTATAAACTTACTGAATAAACTTATAAATACTGATATAGATGGCATAATTGTTCAGGATTTAGGTTTGTTTTATCTTTTATCCAAATATTTTAAAAACCTAAAAATACATGCATCTACTCAATTCACAACACATAATGAAGGTCAAATTAATTTCTTAAATAAACTCAATGTTAACAGGGTTAATCTTTCAAGAGAATTAAGCATAACAGAGATAAATGGATTAACAGTATTTGCAAAAAAAAGCAATATATTAACTGAAGTCTTTGTCCATGGTTCATATTGTCTCTCTTTTTCAGGAATTTGCTATATAAGTTCTGTTCATGGAGGAAACTCTGGGAATCGTGGCAGATGCAGTCAACCTTGTAGAGAAAAATATTTAACAACTCCAGAAGGTAAAAATTTTCCTCTTAATCTTAAAGATAATTCTGCTTATTCTAATTTACAAGAACTAATTGATGCTGGAGTTGCTTCCTTAAAAATCGAAGGAAGAATGAAAAAGTTTCATTATGTCTATACAGTTATCAATTTTTGGAAAAATCAAATTCATAGATTCTATAGTAAGAAGAAGCTGAACACTGATAATAGAGACCTATATAAGGTTTTTAATCGTGGTTTTTCAAATGCATATCTATTGGGAGAGATTAATAAAGATATGTTTATTGATAACCCAAGAGATAATTCAATTAAACATCTTTCTGACATCATTAACAAGTCTGCTAATAAAAATATTGAAAAAGAACAGATAAAACTTTATGAAGAAAAAGAAAAACTTATCATCAATATTAAAAATAAAATCAGTCAATTGAATATATCTAAATCTCCTCTCATAATAAAAATTTCTGGAAAACTGAATACCCCTTTAGAAGTATCTGTAGAAACTCCAGATAATTTCTTTACCATACTTTCAGAAGTCAATCTTGTCCATTCTAGTAAATACAATCTAGACTACAATACAATAATAAAAAGACTTAAAACCCTTAATAATTCTGAATATTATATAAAAGATTTGGAATTAAATAATATTCAACCAGGTCTTTTTGTATCTTTTAAAGAATTAACTTCAATAAAAAACAGAATTGTGTCACATTTAAATGGTTCAAAAAAAATTATTGCACCAATTATACTTCCATTTTTAGACAAAAAACCTAAGTTAATACCAAATCCTTCTCTTTCTGTATTGATCTCTTCCAAAAATGATTTACATATTTGCGATAATACATCTGCAGATATTATTTATCAACTTCCAAATGGTTTTAAAAATGAATATACAGATTTTATAAATCTTTTTTTAGAAAACAAAAATTTAATTCCCCTGTTTCCATCTATTTTAATAGGAGAGAATTTTAAAGCTGCGACAAAGTTTCTTAAGAAGATTCAACCAGGACTTATTATCACAAATAATACCGGAATAGCGTATGAAGCTTATAAACAAGGAATCCCCTGGATCGCTGGACCTTATCTTAATATTATCAATTCCTATAGTCTTTTATGTATAAAAGAAAAGTTTAACTGTTATGGTTCATTTATTTCAAATGAGATAAATAAAAACCAGATAAAAATGATTGTCAGTCCTGAAAATTTTAAACTTTATTATAGTATCTATCATCCAATATTACTTCTACCCAGCAGACAATGCTTATTTCATCAGATTACAGGGTGTGATAAAGAATATACAAATGACTGTCTCGGGGAATGTGAAAGAACTTCCGCTATTACAAATCTAAATGATATTTCCTTCTTAATTGATAAACAAAAAGGCAATTATCATGAAATCTATAATTTTACTAATTATCTTAATACACATATTACTGATATCCCAGATGTTTTTTCCAATTTTTTTATTGATTTAAGGAATATTAAAAGTAAAACAAAAATTGAATTAGATAAAGTAAAAATAATAAAACTTTTTGAAACTTTAATCTCTGGAAATTTCAATTCAAAAAACACAATAGAAAAATTTATTCACCCCACTACTAACTCCCAATACAAAAAAGGTATCTAAAATAATTCAACTTTTTTTCTATACTCTTCTCAGCATTTTCTGTATATTACTTTTTAATTAATTTTAAGATTTCTTTAAATTCTTTTTCATTTTTAATGAAATCAAAATCTTTGTCATTATTAATATGAATAAGATTATTAAAACCATTTTTAATTGATTGTCTTAAATATCCTAAAGCTTTTTTCTTATCTTTTTTTTCTTTAGAATAAAAACAAGCAAGATTATAATAGGCATTGATATGATTTGGAATGATTTCTATAACTGTAAAAAAATCTTTAACTGCTAAGTCATTTTCTCCCATGTAATAATATGAAAGCCCACGATTACAATAAGTGTCTGCATCTCTAGGGTTCATCTCTATTATTTTTGAATAATCATTTATCGCTAGATCATAACTTTTTTTTTTTAAATAAATATACCCCCTTAGACAATAGGCATCTATGTATTTTGGATTGAGTTCTATTGTTTTTGTAAAATCCTTGATAGCAAGTTCATACTTTTTTTGAATTCCATATATATATCCACGTTTATATAGAGCATTTAAATGCAAAGGGTCTATTTTAATAACGTTTGAATAATCCTTTATAGCACTATCATATATTTTTAAAGCAAAATATACTTCACCTCTGCGAATGAATGCTTTTATAAATTTTGGATTAAGTTTAATAATCCTGGAAAAATCCTTTCTGGCCAAATCATATTTTTTTTGGGTATAATATAAAACTCCACGATTATAGTAACCATCTAAATCTAAAGAATTAAGCTCAATAACTTTTGAATAATCATTAATCGACATGTCTAAGGAATCTATTGTCTTATATATTGCTCCACGTCCTTTGTAAGCCTTAATACATTTTGGATTAAGTTTTAATGCCCTTGAATAACATTTTAGAGCAAGATCCGATTTATTCAATTTGTGATAAGTAGAAGCTAAGTAGTAATATGATTTATAATTGTCTTTTTCTTCTACTATTGCTTTTAAAAACAGTTTGAGTGCCTTGTGATATTTTTTATTTGAAAGGGCTTTAACTCCTTTTTGACTTGTTATTTCTGACTTATTGCATGATAAAATAAGGATAATAGTCAATAATATTAGAACAAGTAATTTTCTCATTATACATCTCCAATATTAAATATTTTAATATCTAACAATTATATAATTTATAAACCATAAAAATTCAACAAAAGTTTAAATAAAAATAATATTAAAAACAAAGAGATAGAATTATACTAAGAATAAATTCATTTATGTAATCAGAAAATCATAAGTTAGATTGCAGTAAACTCTTTGTGTACCTACATATCATATGAAAATTGGATATATGCCCATCTTCCCGGGATCTTTACTCCGGGAATTTCTTCTATGATTGTATCGAGGACATTGTTTACTTTAAATGTAATTTTAAACTGAGAAATATCAAAGTTAAGTTTGAAATCAAGAAAATGCCCCTTAATGTTCGTATCATTTATTGTTTTAAAGTTATAGTTCGCAATTACTCTAAGTTTCTTTGTTATTGGAAAAGAAAAATTCAATTTTAAAATAAGATCAGGGTATCTTAATCCATATTTTGATAAAAAATCAAAACTGGAATTTGTAGAATAAATCTTTTCAATACCATAATTAAACAGCACGTTAGTAATTGCAACATTATGAATAAATTCAACTCCGTATATATCATTTTCCTTTATATTTACTGCTTTCCAGATTGGAGAATAATCCCCAGATGCATCTTTATATTTAACCCAGTCAATACTATTATTTTGATTTCTGTAGAAAAAATTAAGATCAAGAGCATGTTTATTTTTCAAATAGGAAAATGCTATTTCATAACTATAATTTGTCTCATTTTTTAGATTTATATTTCCACTATTTGACGGGGAATTATAATAGAGTTCTGTAAAAGAAGGCATTCTGAAGGATTTCCCCCCATTCAATTTTAATTTAAAATAATCACTGAAATTATAATATAATCCTGAATAAACAATAACACTTGTTTTATTTTTATTAAAAACAGTTGCACGGACTCCTGTATCGAATCCACTCTTAGAAAATGGCAAATTCAAATTGAGAAATACTGAGCCTGATTTTCTATTGTGTAATCCCATTGATAAACTATCCATTGATTCCTGTTTGAAATCCAAACCACCAGACATCAGTAATTTATTTATCTTATAGTCTCCAATTAAAGAAATATGATGTTGATTTGTCCTGCTTTCATTCTTGAAATAATCAATATTGTTTCTATCAAGAACAAAATAATCATTATGAGTATTAAACGAATAATTAAAAAATAAAAAATTATTCCCAATTTTTTTCTTTACTTTAAACTGAGCAAAAACTGACTCAATCTCTTCTAGTGATTCAAATGGTGCATAAAACCCATTGGCACCAAAATCATTCTTTTTATATCCAGTAAATGCTTCAATTTCAATATCATTTGCAGAATAAGAAACCCCACCTGTAATATTTAATATATCAAATTCTCTTCCACTATAAAATCCATCGGATTTCTTTTTATTAATACCAAATTTTAATTTAACGTTTTCAAATGTTTTTCCTAAATTAACACTGGTTGAATTAAAGTTCTTTTCTCCACCAGTGAGTGATAAACTTAGTCCAGATTTATTTTTTAAAATTATATTAATAATCCCAGAATATGCCCCACTTCCATAAGTTGTTGAGCTTCCACCTTTTATAACTTCAATCCTCTTAATATCTCGAACTTGAAACGGAAAGTCTGAATTAAAGTGTCCCGTCTGAGAATTATTATAGGGAGCTCCATTTATTAAAACCAGCACCTGTTCAAAATTTCCACCTCGCATAGAAATATCATAAATCTCTCCAGATCCACCTTTTCTACTAATATTAAGTGTTGCAAAATTTGAAAGAATTTCAGAAATTGAATCACTCTTTAATAACTCAATCTCTCTTTCTGTAATAATTACAACATTTTTTGATTGGAGTTTACTTGTAAAAATTTTCCCAATAACCTCAATTGTTTCATATATATTTGAAAATGCCCCAAATAAAAATAAGAAAAATATTAGAAAAAATATATAAATTTTTTTCATTTTATTACCTTCTTCTTAATACAATTTAATTATTAAATTAAATATTATAAGAATCATGATTCAATTTAGTAATATATTGTGGAAATGACTTTTTTATTATATTTAGTATTATTATATCTATATCCATTATTATACAGATGTAATGCCCTCATAATATCTCCATTTGATTTATCATAATATCTTTTAAGTATCTTTAATCCCATCTCAATATTATACTCAATATCAAAAATTTTTGAAGAATCCAGTTGCAATTCATCTTTCCATACTGAAAAATTTACCTGCATTAGTCCATAAGCACCTTGTGAAGAAACTACCTTAGGTCTAAAACTGCTTTCTGTATGTATTAAACTTAAGATTAGGTCTGGATTGAATCCATATTTTTCACTTTTGTAATAAACAACTTCTATAATTTTTGAAATAGCAGGATATTTTTTTTTTATTACATCATCTCTGTAACTTACAAGTGAAAACTCTCCCGCTTTTTTGTTTAATCTTTCTATTTCGTTGTCTTTTTTTTTTATAGATTCAGACAATTCTTTTGTATTTAATAAAAGTTCTTCTTTATCCACATCTAGTTTTTTTATATAATCTATCATAAGAAAAGTTATTACAAACAATAATATGTTTGTAAAGATAATAACTTTTTTCCCCATATCACCCTCCTGATAATAATCTACAACCATCCCTTATTATAGTTTTTTTTGGATTGATTCTGATTAAAATCATTTTAATTCTATCAATAAAACTATTTTATGTCAATAATTTTGAATTCTTTCAAACAATCTTGACAGAATATGTGTTATTTGATAGTATTCTCTATGTAAAACAGTTTAAATATAGGGTTTAAATATATGATTTTTTGTTTTACAAAAAAAAAAGAGAAGTAGGACAATGATAAAAATTATCGGAAACTCGCTAAATGCATGTAACAAAAAAGTTCTTGAGAAGATGAATAAAATGGATTTTGACTATATCCAAAGGGAAGCGCTTTTGCAACTAGAAAATGGAGCTGACTTTATTGAGATTAGTGCAACTTCGCTCCTGGATAATGAATTGCCTTTTATAATGAAAGTCATACCTGTTATTGAAAATTTAGGAGGGAAGCTTTATATTAGAAGTAAAAATATAGATATTATTATAAAGGCAATAAATACTGCAACAAAAGAGTTAATTATTGGTGACATTGAATTTAATACAAATAAAATTGACAAATTAATTGTATATTTAAAAGAGAAAGATATAAAAATGGTTGCTCATATAGGTGATAAAGATGAGAACAAAATTTATCCAGAAAAATCATTATTAATTGCTCAGCTATTTGTGGATTATCTTTTAGATGCTGGTATAGAGAGAGATAGAATTCTTTTAGACCCAGTAGTAAAACCACTTGAAGCAAACTGTACAAATGGAAAAACTTTCCTCAATACCCTTGAGTTATTCAAACTGGATTTCCCTCAAGTAAAAACAATTGCAAAATTGTCAAATTTATCTGATGGTATGCCCAATAGGAAAATCCTCAATTCACACTTTTTATCACTTGCAATTGAAAATGGACTTGATTATTTTGTAATAGATGCTGAAAATGAACTAGGAAAAGCAGCTATTACTTCTACTATGTCAATCATTGGTAAAGACAGAAGTTGTAGAAACTATATAAGCTTTTGCAGAGAGAGAAAAAGTGCTAAAGAAACTAATCTTGAAAATGAATAATAGGATATGTCAGACCTTCTTATTATGCAATAATACTTAGAAATTTTAAAAGAGGAATTTTGAAATGATAAAAAAAGAAAGAAAACCAAGAAAAAAAAGATTAAGAAAAGTAAATCTATCAAAACTAATGAGAATATCTTTTCTTCCTTCTGTATTTACACTTTTTAACTTATTTCTCGGCTTTGCTGCTCTAAAAAACATTATCAACCAAAACTACGTTGAAGCGTCTTACTTAATAGTTATAAGTGTCATAATGGATGGCTTTGATGGGACCGTGGCAAGGCTAACAAAAACTGAATCAGATTTTGGAATGCAGTTGGACTCTTTAGTAGATGCAATATCTTTTGGGTTAGTTCCATCCTTTTTAATTTATAGTTGGGGATTCACAAATCCAATTTCTGAAAAACTACTCGGACAGAATTATGGTAAGCTGGGACTTGTAGTAGGATTTATATATGTGAGTGCTGGTGTTATTCGATTAGCCCGTTTTAATGTATTTAAAAATGTAGACGCTTTTCCATCAAATATTTTCATTGGACTTCCAATTCCAGGGGCTGCACTTTCAATTATTTCCTTTGTCCTTTTTATGGACAAATATATACCAACAAGACCCAATTTTTTTTATGTCATCTTTGCTGTTTTTTCTTTAATTATTGCCTATCTTATGATTTCAAATATAAAATTCAGAACTGTAAAAAACATTGATTCAAAGCATAGCTTAATTGCCTTATTTATATTAGCATCCATTATCTCATCAGCTATATTATTTCCAAAAGAAGCTATACCGGCTATTACACTATCATATTTGTTATCACCGATTTTCTTTGTTATTTTTTCAAAAAAAAAAAATATTTCTAAAGCAAATGAAGTCGAGGATATTTAAAATTCATCAAAAAATCAGACAATGCTAAAAGAGAATAGTCTTCTCATACATATTAAGCCATATATAAAAAGACTTGTTTTGGCTGTCTTTTTTATGATATTAGTAGCGTTTTTCACTACATGTTTAGCTTTTTTGATTCAATATATAATTGATGAATTAGTAACACAAACTTCCACTGATTCAATCCAGTCAAAAATACTGGATTCAGAAACTGATAGTATTAAAAACTTTGTTATCACTTTTTTAAATTTGAATAAAGGTGATATGAAAACATTCTTACCCATAATGCTATTTGTTGTATTTCTTGGACAATCTATTTTTACTTTTCTTTCATTATATTTAATGAAAACACTGGGTTTAAAAGTTGTTAGGAATATTCGAGACATGGTCTATAAGAACCTTATAAATCAATCTATTGATTTTTTAAATAAAGCAAAAACTGGAGACCTTGTCTCACGAATTTCAAATGATATAGAAAAGATTAAATTTGCAGTTTCTGAAACTCTTGCGGTTTATGTAAGAGAGGTATTCACATTTATTGCATTATTGATTGTCGTCTTTTATCAGGATTGGTTTATGGCTCTTATTTCTTTTATCATTGCACCTATTGCAGGATTTTTAATGGTTACTTTTGGCAAAAAAGTCAAGAAAAGAGGAATCCAGTCACAGGAAGTCATTGGCGGAATTGCAAGTTATCTGACAGAAACTGTTTCAGGAAATAAGGTTGTGAAAGCATATAATATGGAAGATTTCGAGATTAAAAAATTTTCAAAGCTAAATGAACACCACTATAAGATAAATTCCAAAATTGCTTTTGTTTATTCGATCACTTCCCCAATTATGAATATTATTGGCGGTATAATAGCAGCTCTTATTTTTCTTATCGGAATGAATAGAATTGCATCAGGAATAATAACTCCTGGACAATTTATGTCGTTTTTGACTGCATTATTTCTTCTTTATAATCCTTTAAAGAGACTATCTCAAGCAAATAATGACTACCAGCAGGGAAGTTCAGGATATGAGAGAATACTTGAAATACTTAAATCAAAAAATCCTATTGAAGACTCAAAAGATGCAATCGAATTAAGAAATGTATTTGGAAAGGTAGAATATAGAGATGTAAACTTTTCATATATAAATACTATACCAGTTATAAAAAACATAAGTTTTAAAGCTGCTTCCGGCGATATGATAGCTCTTGTTGGAGCAAGTGGAAGTGGCAAAACGACGATTATAAATCTTTTGCTTAGATTCTATGATAAAAAATCAGGAAAAATACTTATTGATGATAATGAAATAAAAGACATTTCAATTAAATCTCTCAGAGATTCAATAAGTCTTGTAACGCAGGACGTATTCTTATTTAATGATACAATTTATAATAATATTACTTATGGAAGTAAAGACTTTTCCTTAGATGATGTAAAAAGAGTAACTGAAATTGCAAGAGCTACAGAATTTATTGATAAACTCCCAAATAAATTCGATACATTTGTTGGTGAAAGAGGTGTTTATCTTTCAAACGGTCAGAGGCAGAGAATATCTATTGCAAGAGCTATTCTGAAAAAACCTTCCATTCTGATTTTTGATGAAGCAACTTCAGCGCTAGATACTGAATCAGAGAAATTAATCCAAGAAGCAATGATTGATATAATGAGGGGTCGGACCTCTTTTGTTATCGCTCATAGACTTTCTACAATTATTGAAGCTGATCAGATTTTAGTTATTGAAGATGGAGAAATAAAAGAAAACGGTAGCCATAAAGAACTATTGAAAAAACGCTCAATATATTACTCTTTATACAATTTGCAATTTCCTGATATGAATATTATAATGTAATTATGAAAAGTATGACTGGTTTTTCACAAGGTAGATTTGAATTTGATAATATTTCTTTAAACATAATTATAAAAACTTTAAATCACAGGTTTCTTGATATATCTATTAAAGGAACAGGAGTAACTCCTATAACTGACAAAATAGTAAGAACAATTATTAAAGATAATATTATAAGAGGAAAAATTGAGGTATCATTTGATCTTTTTGAATCTGATCCCAAAAACTGGGATATTCAGTTTAATGATTTCCTTCTTGAAGAGATATTAAATAAGGTTCTCCGCTTCAAGAAAAAATATAAAGAAAACCTGACTCTATCCCTTGAATCTTTTCTAAAAATCCCATCTATATTTTATCTTGATCAAAAATATGATGAATTCTCAGATGAAAAAAAAATAAAAATAACCGAGTCAATTAATACAGTTCTTACAGGCCTTTTACAGAGTCGAGAAGAGGAAGGTAATTTTATTCAAACCGATCTTCTAAATAGTCTGGATATAATTAAAAAACAAATCCAGCTTATTGAATCTGCTCAGAAGGACATTGAGGATAATCTTTTTATTAAATATAAGGAAAAAATAAAAAGATTCATTTCAGATACTGAGATAGACGAACGAAGACTGATACAGGAAGCTGCAATATCAGCTGATAAAAGTTGCATAGGAGAAGAGATACAAAGACTAAATTCACATTCTTCAAGGTTAGAAGACTTAATAAATAATAAAAATTTAAAATCAAAAGGTAAAGAATCCGATTTTTTAGCACAGGAAATGCAAAGAGAGACCCATACAATTTCAGCAAAAACAGCATCAATGGAAATCCACAGCCAGGTTCTAAAAATAAGAAGAGAAATAGAAAAAATTAAACAGCAGGTACAAAACATTGAATAAGACTCTTTTAAATATAGGTTTTGGAAATTCTGTCACAAAAAGTGAGGTAACAGCAATTGTTCAACCAAACTCTGCACCAATAAAACGTTTTATTAAAAAAAAAAAAGAAGATTGTATGCTAATTGATTCAACAATGGGGAAAAAATTGAGAGCAGTAATAGTACTCTCATCTGGGTTTATTGTTCTATCAGCTATTTCTGCAGTGGTTGTACAGGCAAGATTTGAAGAAAACAAACAGAATAAGTAAATGAACAATAAAAACAATATAATTATAATTTCCGGACCATCAGGAAGTGGTAAATCAACTCTTATAGAAAAGCTACTAAATAAAAATAAAGATCTCAAATTTTCTATCTCACATACAACTAGAAATATCCGGGGACATGAACAGAATGGTATTGATTATCATTATGTCAATAAAGAGGATTTCCAATCCATGATTGAAAATAATGAATTTGTTGAATGGGCAGATGTTTATAATAATTATTACGGAACTAGTTGGGAAGAAGTGACCTCCAAGTCTGAAAATATGGATATTCTAATTCTTGACATTGATATTAATGGTGCAAAACAGATCAAAGAAAGATTCAAAGATGCGATGCTCATACTAATATCTCCCCCATCGTTAAAAGCATTAAGAACAAGATTAATCAAAAGAAAAAACAATGATGAAGAAGATATTAAAACCAGACTGGATATAGCTATATTAGAATTGGAAGAGTATGATATCTATGACTATATCATTATTAATGATAATTTAGAGAAATCATTCATTAGACTTAAAAATATTTTGGAAGGATATAGGAATAAAAAACAGTTTGTGGAAAAAGACTTATTAAAAATAATAGAAAACTGGAAAAACATTTAATGAGTGCTCAAAATCATCAAAAGGAAGACGCTATAAAAGAACTCCTTCTCTTTTACAAGGAAGTTGGTGCTGGTTTTGTGGAAATAGATAGAAATACTTTAGAAAAAAAAACAAAAAGGTCAAAAAACATAATTATAGAACATCAAATTAAAAATATTGAACAACCTTCAACAAATATAGATTCATTGCAAAATATCAATAATGATATTTCCAATTGTTCTTTATGTCCATTATATAAGACAAAGAACAATTTTGTTCATGGTGAAGGATCTGCAAACCCGGAAATTCTTTTTATTGGAGAAGGCCCTGGGGAACAAGAAGATAATACTGGCAGACCTTTTGTCGGAGATGCTGGTTCGCTTCTTGATAAGATAATCGAAAAAATGAATTATAGTAGAGAAACTGTTTATATTACAAATATTGTAAAATGCAGACCACCCGATAACAGAGTTCCTAACAATTCTGAAGTAAAAGCCTGCATTTCTTACTTAAAAAGACAAATTGATTTATTAAAACCTAAGATCATAGTTTGTCTTGGAAAAACTGCAACAAACTACCTCCTTGGTAGGGAACTACTTATAACCAAAGTTAGAGGAACCAAATTCGAATATAATAATATACCTGTAATCCCTACATTTCATCCATCATATATTCTCCATCAGCGTTCAAAAGAAAATATATCAAAAGCAAAATGGAATGTATGGACTGATATGCAGAAAGTCCTTAAACTTTTAAAAAGTAACTCATAGTATAGAATGAAAGTTGTTGTAGCATTATCTCTTAATATTTTTGAAAAATTCACATATGAATTTACTGGAAAGCCAGAAGATATTTTTATAGGAATTAGAGTAATTGTTCCTGTCGGGCATATTATTCGTTCAGGATGGATCATTTCATTGGAATCTGATTATACTGGAAGAACAAGAAAAATTATTGGAATCATAAAGAGTAATTGGAAACCAACTAAGTCTACACTTGATTTTATTAGAAATATTTCTGAATTATATCTCATGTCTGAAGGAACTCTTTTAGATTATTGTCTACTTCCAGGACATAAATCTCTCAAAGATATTTATCTTGATTTTGAAGGAAAACTGAAAAGCATATCAAAGTTTTCTTTAAAAGAAATATTAGATTTATCAAAACTCACTCCAGTTTGTTTTGAATATAAAAAAGAACCTGCTCTACAACAGGTAAATTTCAGTAATAAAGACCTATTTAATAAACACTATATTTATGGAAAAGCTCGTTTTGATAAATATAATAATATCATAAATAAAACACTTGAAAATGGCAAATCTGTATTAATAGTAATTCCTGACAAATTATCAATAGAATACTTCAAAAAAACCTTTCCTAAAATTGATATATATAACTCCACTCAAAAAAAAAGTGTTAAAGAAATGATTTGGGCAAAGTATTCAACTGGAAAATCAGGAATAATAATCGGAGGATTGTCTGCTCTTTTTCTTCAAATAAACAATTTAGGTTGCATAATTTCTGAAAAAGGAAATACATTATATACAAATAAAGGTATATTAAGTGGAAGTGAAGATTTCAAAATACTTTCAATAAAAAAAGCTGCTGCTTTCAACTGTCCAATTTTTATAGGGACTCCATCTATTGAACTTAAGAATTTTAAAGATAATAAGGAAATAATTACAGAAAATTCCAAGCCAATATCTAATGTGAATGTTATGAGAATAAAAAAGAAGTCTAATGACCTATTTTCTGACCTCATACAATTAACAAAAAACTATTTTGCATCCCAAAAAAAAATCCTTATCATATTGAACAAAAAACAATCGAAAAACATACTTTATTGTGAAAAATGTAAGAAAGCAATAAGATGTCAAAATTGTAATAAGTACATTCAGACAAAAAAAAAGAATATTGAGAAATGCCCTCATTGTGAGCATAAACTTGATATGATTTGTAAAATATGTGGTAAGAATCTTGATATATTAATTGATGTAAGTATGGATTCAATATTAAAAGTACTTAAAGACAATGTTACAGAATCTGGTATCTTAAATATCTCTGCTGAAGACACAAAAAATATTTCATTATTAGAAGATAATATTCAAACTAATAAGATTATAATCTCAACTCCCTTTATCATAGGTCCATATTTTAAAAATATTTTTGATTCTGTTATTTATTATAAACCTGAGTCGGTTTTTGATATGGATTCATATAAAACAGCAGAAAACATATTCACACTTTTATCAGAAATTAAAAATATTTTGAAACCTGAAGGTACTATCGATGTTTTTTCAGTTTATCATTATCACTATGTATTTAAACTAATAAATGAAGAAAATGAGTTTTTAAACAGAGAGTTAAAATATCGGCAATGGTTTTTCCTACCTCCTTTCTACTCTATTTATGAAATCACTGTAAAAGAGAAAACTATAAGAGAACTTGGAAAAGTCATGAGAGATATATACACGAATTATAAGAATGAACTAAATATCAGTACAGTAAGTTTATTGTCAAGAAAAAAATTGAGAGGAACTTTTAAAGGTATACTGAGAGTGCATACAGTTTCCTCCAAATTAACAGAAACTGGCATGTTAAAAAAACGAAATATATTGATAAAGCTTATTTATCCTTCATAATATATTGTAATTATCTATATATTATTGAATTCTGCTTTATTTATTTGATATGATGATATTTTGGTACATCTCCAGGCATATAAAGCACTGTGCGGTTTCGTCCACCACTTTTTGCCTGGTACATTGCTTTATCAGCCCGATCTATAAGATCATGATATTCCTGAATCCCGGGCATCGCTTCAGCAACACCTATACTTACAGTTATAGACATCCTTTCTCCATTTTGCGAAGTAAAGACATGATTTTCAATTAAAATTCTAAGTTTTTCTGCAACATAACTAGCTTCTTTAGATCTGTTCTGGCTTATTATTAGCACAAACTCCTCTCCTCCATATCTGCATGCCAGATCGACAGATCTTAAATTTGAGAGAAGCAACCTACCCAACTCTGTAAGAATTTTTGAACCGGTTATATGGCCAAAAGAATCATTTACTTTTTTGAAATGGTCAATATCCAAAAAAAGTATAGAAAAAGGCAAATATTTATGGATATCTGAAAAACGTTGTGTCAACTCTTTTAACATAGATTTACGATTATATAGACTGGTAAGATCATCAATTGTGATCTGTTCATACAGTTTCTCATTATATTCATTAACATCCAGATCGGCTATTTCAAATCGGAGTACAGTTTGACCTATTTTAATTTTATCTCCATTTTTCAATTGCTCACGTTCTATCCGATTACCATTAAGTAAAGTACCATTAGAGCTTTGAAGATCAATTAACATTATAGATGAAGTTGAACATACAAAAAGACAATGCTTTCTGCTAACCGCATTATCATTCACACAAATTTCAGTACCACTTTCTCTCCCAAGTGCCATAGAAGGTTTTGTTAATCTAAATATTTTCCCAGTATCTACTCCATTCATAATAATGAGAGTAGGTATTCTTTTTAGCTCACCGGATTCTGGAATAATTCTATCCAATATCTGCGTACTCCCCCCATCAAATCCGTCTAAATTTCCTCTTTTTCCATCTGTCATGTTTTTAAGTTATATAATTGTTTTAATTAATTAAATTATTATAAATTAAGATTTAATAAAAAAAAGGGGAGTAAGCTACTCCCCTTTTATAATAATTATTTTAAATTGTATCTATACAACACCAGAAGCTAACATAGCTTTTGCTACTTTTGTAAATCCGGCAATGTTTGCACCCAATGGGTAATTACCTTCTTCACCATACGCTTTTGCAGTTTCATAGGCTGCAGAATGAATATCTTTCATGATATGTTGTAGTTTTGTATCAACTTCTTTTCTAGTCCAGCTGTATCTCATACTATTCTGGCTCATTTCAAGTCCTGAAACAGAAACACCACCAGCATTAGCAGCTTTTCCTAGACCATAAAGCATCTTATTATCCATTACAACTTTAACACCTTCAGGAGTTGTAGGCATATTAGCACCTTCAGAGATAAGTTTTACTCCATTATTTACAAGATTTTGTGCATCTTTTTCATTAATTTCATTCTGTGTAGCACTTGGGAAAGCTGCATCAGCTTTATGATTCCAAAGAGGGTTATAACCAAGACTTGAATCAATTGCAGTATAAACAGCACTTGAGTATTTGTCAGCATATTCCTTAATTCTTCCTCTTTTTACATTCTTTAAATCCATAATAAATGCAAGTTTTTCTCTATCGATACCAGCTTCATCAAAAATATATCCAGCTGAATCTGAAACAGTTACTGGTTTTGCACCAAGATCAAGTAACTTTTCAATTGTATATTGTGAGACATTACCTGAGCCTGATACAAGAGCTGTTTTACCTTCTAAAGTTTCTCCCTTTGTATTTAGCATTTCTGCTGCAAAATAAACGGATCCATACCCTGTTGCTTCAGGTCTGATCAAACTTCCACCATATTCGATGCCTTTTCCAGTAAGTACTCCTGTGTGTTCATTTCTTATTTTTTTATAATATCCAAATAGATAACCGATTTCTCTTCCACCTACTCCAATATCTCCAGCAGGAACATCAGTATCCGGACCAACATGTCTAAACAATTCTCTCATAAATGCCTGACAGAAACGCATTACTTCATAGTCTGATTTTCCTTTTGGGTTGAAATCACAACCACCTTTTCCGCCACCCATTGGAAGAGTTGTTAAGGAGTTCTTAAATACTTGTTCAAAACCAAGAAATTTAATGATTCCAAGATTCACAGATGGATGAAATCTTAAACCACCTTTATAAGGTCCAATAGCATTATTGAACTGTACACGGAATCCTTTATTAACATGAACAACTCCCTTATCATCTACCCAGGGAACTCTGAATAAGATTGCTCTATCAGGTTCAACAATCCTATCATAAATACCTGCTTTAACAAACTCTGGATGTCTTTCTACTGTTGGTTCCAAAGTTTCTAAAACTTCTTCTACAGCCTGATGAAATTCAATTTCAGCAGGATTTTTGACCTTTACCTTTTCTAATAAATCACTTGTTAATGACATTTATTTATCTCCTTAAATTTAAAATTTGACAATTATGTATTATTTTGATTATTTTAGTTGGACTATTTTGATAAATTTTATTTCTAACTATTTTCATTATATTGATTTTTATCAAAAATGTGGTAAAATGTCAACTTAAAAACGGATAAAAATTTATTTTAATAAAATGAAAAATAAACTTAAATTAAATCTAAGTAATCGAATAAATTTGTATAGTGAACTCGGCGAAGAATTTTCGACTTCAGTTGAAGAAGCAATTTTATTATTAATCAGATCTTTAAAAACCAATAAAATTCTTATATTTGGAAATGGTGGATCAGCAACTCAATCTTCTCATTTTGCTGCTGAATTAGTTAATAGATTCTATAAAGACCGTCCACCTCTTAATGCAATTGCATTAACTTCTGATATTGCAAACATCACTTCTATAGCAAATGATAGTAATTATGATGCTGTTTTCTCAAGACAAATTGAAGCAATTGGAAATAGTGGAGATGTCTCAATAGGAATAACAACAAGTGGAACATCTAAAAATGTCATTAATGCTTTAATACAATCAAAAAAAAAGGGACTAAAAACAATTGCATTATGTGGAAATAATATAAACCCTCTTGTAGAGATTAACACAGACATTATAATCAGTGTTAATACTTCTGATACACCTCTAATACAGGAAATCCACCTGTTTGTACTTCATTTTATAGCGGAACAATTAGAAAAATTGATATTCAATGGAAGTTGAATAATGACACCTAAATAATGATCACAGATTATAAAGGTGTAGATCTTTCATTAAAAAAAAAAAAACCTAAAACTATCAGGATACTATTTGTACTATTTATTTTATTAATTATTTATTTCTTCTTTAGCAATATAGTTGATTCAAATAAGATAAATTCTATACAGGAACTTCTGCTTCAAAACAACACAGTAGAAGCGTCAAAAACATTTAAAATGATCGAAAAATCTTTGTATCATAAAAATACAAAAGATATTTTAAAGGGATTGATTTTTCTGTATTCAAAGGATTATAAGAATGCATTAATTCAATTTAAATCAACAGAGCCCAAAGAATCTATGATTGATCATAATAGATTTGTAGAATACTTCCTCGAAGACCTCAAATACAGAGAATTAGATATTTATCTCAATTTTGTTGGAGAAAGTTTTAAAAACTATTTTTATTATAAGGCTCTTTTATCTACTGCCAATTTTAAGTATAAAGAATCTATAGAGTTCCTTTCAAAAGTTAAATCAGATAAAATATTAGAAAAAAAAATAGTTAATCTGAATAAATTAAATAAAGAACTAAAAAAAGGAAGAATACATTATATTTTTGATATAAATGGTGCTCCCCTGGCTTATTACAATATAAAAACAAAAAAATCAATCCCTGTGGATAATTTTAAGGGCTTTTATTTTGATGAATTTTCAACTACAATTAAAGATGGAATCCGTTTCTATACTCTAACTATCAACCAAAATATACAGAAAAAAGTACAAAAGATATTTAGAAAATACAATTTTAACGGTTCATTTGTTTTATTAAAAACCAAAGACAATAGTATAGTTACAGCATACTCCAAAAACATAAAAAAAAATAATTCAGTTTTTTTAAAAAAATATGAACCAGGATCTATAGTAAAATTATTAACATTATTTGGATATTTTAATTATAATTTAGAAAATATTTTCCCTTATAAATGTAAAAGTTTAACAATTGATAATACTCCATTTTATGATTGGATCTCACATAAACAAGTTGACACATATGAAAATGCACTTGCCTGGTCATGCAATATTGGATTTGCTAAGATAGGGATCAAACTTGGATTGGAAAAACTTACCAAAGTATACACTGATTTTTTGTTTAACAAAAAAGATATTAAGGATATTTTTATAAAATTTGAAATGGGATCTTTTTTTCCTGATAATATAAATACAGATTATGAAATAGCAAAAGCTTCGGTAGGCTTATCGGTTTTTAATAATAATAAAGTAAAAAACAAGAAGAATTTAATCACAATGACTACAATACATTCAGGACTCATATCTTCAATAATTGCTAATAAGGGAGTTTTAAATTCTCCATTTATAATAAAGAATATAAAAAGCATTTCCTCTATTGGATCTTATAATCATAAAAATAATGAAATCAAAAACATTAATTCTCCTTTGATCTTCAATAAAATAAAAAATGCGATGATTAAAGTTGTATCAGATAAAGATGGAACTGGCAAAAATAGTTTAGTTAAATTTGTGAAGGTTGCCTTAAAAACTGGAACTGCTGGAGAAAAGAAACCTTATAATGCTATATTTACAGGCTTTTTCCCTTCAAATAGACCTGAATATGCATTTGCTTTTATATTAAAAGAAAGTGGACCTTCAAAAAATATGGGAGCAAAATTCTTAAAGGATTTCTTAACCATTTTTTATGAAAATAATAAAAAGAGAGAAATATGATCAATAAAAAACTAACCGTTTGGCTAATAGTATTCACATTATTATTTTTATCAAGTGGATTATTTTGCAAAGTTTTGATACTTCCATTTAAAACAGAGAAAGATCTAAATAAGTCATATTATTGGCTCAGCAGGGCTATTTCATTTTATTTATCAACTCAACTAAACAGCATTAATATTAATTCTTTTACTGATGCAGAAGTCACAAAAATTATTTATGAAAATTCAATCAATTTCCCATATAGATTTACAAAAGCTAGCGCAATTCGAATCGGATTGGTTAACAACGCAGATAAAATCATTTGGGGAAAAATCATTATCTCGAAAGATAAAGATACAAATGCAAATATAACAATCCAATCTTATATAATTGATCCTATTTCATTTAAACAACAATATTTGCCAATTATAAAAAGTAAAGTAAAAAACATCTCATTAGTTCAACAGGAATTATTAAATGCTGTAACTAAAAAAATAGAAATTAATCCTGGTACTGAAAATCAAAACATTATCAAATTTGACAATCAGAGTTATGAACTTTTTATTAAAAGTCTTTTATCTAATAACGATTCAGAAAAAAAAAACCTGCTCAAAAATAGTTTAAATTTACTCAAACAAAATAAAGGGATTGAGAGTAGTATAGATTTAATCAATTTTGAACTTGCTAAAGTTTATTTTAAAGAAGGAAAACTTGATATTGTTGACACCTATTTGAACAAAATTGGACCAAAATCAATAATCTGGAAGAATAAACTCTTCTTAAAAGCTTTATTAGATTTAGATAAAGAAGATTTCAACAATGCTATCAAAAAATTCTTAAACTTAAAAGAACAAAAAAGTTTTGATAAGATAATTGACAATAACCTCGGGGTTTTATATATAAAAACAGAAGAATTTGCTCCAGCTGAGAGATTCCTATTAGATGCATTAGCTAAAAAACAAAATATAACTGTCTATAATAACTTATTAAACCTTTATTTAAAGGGAGCTGACCAAAAAAAAACAAAAAGAAAACTAGTTGAAGTACTGAATATTTTCCCAAAAAACATAAATTATATTTCACTCTTACATCATTTTATAAGACAAGATGTAAATAAAGAGATATTGCTTTCTGTATTTAATAATTTTCTTGAAAACAAGCACATCGTTGATTATTATAAACTAGAATTACCACTGGAATTTATAAACCCTTTTGATATTTCAATTAATAATGGAATCAGCAAGAGTAATATGAACAATATTTTTCACTCTAGAAACTTAAAGAATGATAAGAATCTTACTATTGAAGATCATCTGCAAAACCTTTATTCCAACCTTTTCAATTATGAAACACATCTTTTTCTTTCAGTTCTTTATAAAGACAAGAAACAATTCCGTAAAGCGGAAATGCATGCAGCCTTTGCAGTTTTTTTGCATAGATCAAAAAGATCGATAAATAATCTAATAAAAATATATAAAGTTCTTGGTAATTCATTAAAAGTAGATGAATTGAATGTCATTTTAACTGGATTTAAATCAGAATAATGTCCTTTATAAATTCAAAAGTAATAGAATATACAATATTTGGAACTGGAATTTTTTCCTTGTTTTTGACATTATTAATTGGAAAAACCAGTTTAATATTTGCATTATCTATTGGTATCCTGATTATTATAACAGAATTCTTTTTTTCTTTTAGAAAAAATTCAATTTCCTTACCTTATGCTTTTTTTTTATTTACACCCATCACAATGCTGCACTACTCTTCAATAAGAGATTTTCAAATTAGGATTTTCACATTTGTTTTTATTGCATATATTATATCCTTTGCCTTACTTAAAACCTCAAAAATTGTCCAAAATAAAAAATTAAAAAAAAATACTAATTTATCACCATTCAAAATATGGTTAATTGCATTTATTATTTTTTCAATCACTGCCACAGTTTTATTTTATAAAGGGGTGTATCTGGCTGGGGATGAACCTGATTTTTTAATTATGACCCAAAGTATAATTGAAGATGGTGATTTTGAGCTAAAGAACAATTATACAGATAAAGCGTACTATAAATTGAAACCGGAGTTGATAAACTCAGATTGGAAAGTCACGCCTCATATCACCATTCATAATGGAAAAACCCGTTCTTTCCATATGCCGGGTGTTTCTTTTCTAATGGTACCATTCTATAGTTTATATAAGGTACTTGGTGAGCCAATACATCCGGCACTTTTTTTTAGATATTCAATTGCTTTTTATAATGCTTTTTTTGCATTAAGTCTTTTTATACTATTCAAAATATATTTCAATAATAAAAATATATTCCCATTCTGGATAATTATAATTACTTCGTTTCCACTATTATTTCATTCTATAACGATCTTCCCTGAATTACCTGCAGCATTGATGGCCATTAATGTTTTTATTTTTGGATTTACAAAGTATAAAAATTTCTTTATTTCGGGAATCTTTCTTGCAATGCTTCCATGGTTCCATGTAAAGTACTATCCATTGGTTCTTGTTTTTATAATTGCATTGGGTATTCAGTTATATAAAGACTGGACAATCTCAAAAAGCTTTAAAAATTTGACACATTTCCTCATTTTTCCGGGAATAAGTCTGATCCTGCTCCTGATCTACTGTAAGGTCATATATGGGTCCGTAAATCCAACTCAAATATTTCCCAAACAAAATTATTTTGGTGATCCAATATTAAAGTTAAAGGTGTTTTTTGCATACTTTATTGACCAGAGAGATGGCTTGTTTTCATACGCTCCATACCTTTTTTTGTTATTCCTCGGCCTCAGGAACAAGATTAAGTTTAATTCATTACTTATTGCGTTATCATCAGTTTATGTCTTCCTACATGCCTTCACGACCGTTAGGGGTGCATACGCGCCCGCCGGTAGACCGCTTATTTTTGTAATTTGGATATTTTTCCTTTTCCTGGCAAATTTCTATTTTAATTCTTTAAAATCAATTGATAGTTGGCGATTATACTTTTTTAAATTATTAACCGGTTATACATACTTTATTACTGCATGGATATTTTTTTATCCTTTTTTCATGTTCCAACCTGTATATTCAGGAACGAAGAATAGAGCTTCTGATCTTTTAAATTATCTTGGTAGTGATTCAATTCATTTACCTTCATTTTTTCCTTCATTTCTAACACATTCAGAAAAACTATATATTCCAAACTTTATATGGATATTCATTCTTCTGATGATCATTTTCATGTTTTATTTCAAAAAAATTAACCTTAACTTTTTTACAAGAAACAAACGAAAATTGCAGATTTTACTTTCAATTATTATTTTCATTTTTTCTGTCTTTACAATTTCATACTACCCGCATATTCATCTTCAAAAAAAATATTTATTTAAAATAGGAAAAATTCCAATATATAAAACTGGCAAATTATTTAATTATTTAAAAGATAATTCTGAGCCCCATAAACAGGGCAAATCATTCGAATTGAAAGAGGGATATTCTTATGATCTCTTTGTAAATTTAAACAGGAATATTAAGAAAAAACTTATTTTTGAATTTAAAGCAAATCATAATACAAATATTTTAATTTATTCTAAAAATGAACTTATAACAAAAGAGATAAATAAAAAAGACATGACGTTTAAAATAAATCTTTCTATATTAAAAAAAATTAAATTAAAAAATAGTCTGTATGGACATATTCTGATAAAAACAAAAGAGTCTAAAGAAAACACTTATATTCATTTGTCTATAAGTTCTGTTCGATAACAATAATAAGTTTGCAAAATATTAACTGGCACGAATATTTTCCTGGAATTTATATCATTGTTTGACTGAAATTTTATCGATGCTAAAGATAACTTGCCTAAAGAGCCGTCAATTAGGTGTCTCTGCCGGTTTCTTTGATAAGGTCGAGAGATATCGAACCAAAATCCAGTAGAAAAATAGTGCACCGGAAAAAAGGTTGTAAGGACTCCTGAGCCTGACCTCCAGGATGGTCATTTATCCTCCTGACAAAAATGATTTTACAGCAAACTTAATATTTCCAAGGAATTTTTTAAAAGTAAGTTTCCCTTTAATGACTCTGTCCCACTTTTCTATTCTATATCTGTTCACTTCGATCCATTTAAACGAATCCGATCTTTCAGATATTGTTTTTTCATCATATATTGAATTGAAAAGTTCTTTATCCGAAGCACTTGAATATGGATACCAGAATCTCTTCAGAAAGAAAAGCAGATCCGAGTTATTTAAGATTTCACTTCTATTTAAGTCTTTTAAGTAGCTTGTGATACCTGAATCGATTTTCTCTTTGAAATCTTCAGGCAGGAAAAATGAAAACTTACTGAGAGTTCGTCTGGACAGATCCCATAATGTCCCAAAACCGGTTGCAGCAAGTTCGTTCCAGAGCTTGAATGGTGTTTCCCCGAATGTAAGTTCCCTGTATATTAGATATCCGAAAGGGGATGACTTTTCATGTCCCGGTCTCCCCCTTTTTTCTATTTTTCTTCTGGCTACTACCGGATCTGTAAGGCCCAAGCGATCCAGAACATTTACCCGTTGGCCTGAATAATATCCGATGAATCCCACAGTATGATAAGCGATCTTTATTCTCTTTTTAGCTTTTTCTGTAAGAAACCTGTAATTGTTCCCGATGGTCTTCCACATGAAAATATGATCATCCCTTGCTATCTGTTCTAGCGGAAAGACCTTGTTCCCGTAAAAAGCAAACCTCTCATCTGCGATACCGTGATTATAATTCTTTCCTCCCTTTTTCTGAACAGGGATCACTAACAGTGAAATAAAAAGAAGTGAAATTGACAGAAGTACTGCTGATATCATCATGAGTTTGGATCTATCAAAATAATTGTCAAAAGCACCGGATGAGGATACGGTGATCAGAATAACAGCAGGTAGAAGAAACCTTCCGTGCATGAAATCTCCCCCTCCTCTGATCACAAATAAGGCATAGAGCATCCCTGCTGAGAGTATCCAGAGCCTGTTTTTGTAATCATTATCAGATCTCCGTAAAAATATCATTAGGATTATTAATAATAGTATCAGCGGGAAAGCACTTCCTTTTAACAGATCACCGAGATAAAAAAATCCCTGAGAAAAATATGAGGAACTTCCCGATTTTGCATAGAACGGATTGGGGAAAATTGCACCGTAGTAGCCCATCCTGAAGATCTCATAGATGCCGAGCAGGATTGCCGGTGAAGAGATAAACCAGAGAAGCTTTCTCAAATCTGCATTTTTTTTGAAGTATTGGAACAGGTAGAAAAATAATCCGAATATCAGGAATATACCAAAATCGGGCCTGGTAAAGGTCATTAAGGTGACCATAAGACCGAAAAGAAAGGGATTTTCCTTCCACTTTTCTCCGGATAGAAAGATCGAAAAGATTATCAGAAATAAATACGATAACGAGGATTCGAGTCCGCTTGTACCGAAATCTATAAAAGAGCTCATCCCAATCAGAACGGCTCCTCCGAGATTTACAACCGGTTTTCCATCTTTTTTTCTCCACAAGACAAAAAACAGAAGGTATAGTGCTACTGACGAAAATACAACTCCCGGAATTACCAGAGCTCCTTTTGCCGGGATTCCTATGAACCTTAATAATGTGATCAGCCAGAACCATAAAGTATGTGTATATCCTTCTACTCTCTCTCCCGGATTAAAAACAGCGCCGTGACCTGACAAAAAGTTGTCTACATGTCTTAGAGTAATCAGCGCATCTTCCGACATCCAGGCAAATTTGATTATAAGAAAAATGCCGATGTAAGTAAGGAATACGGCAAGGGTGAATTTCCACCTTTCGTCATTATTAAATACAAAGTAAAGTGCAAGAAAAGCAAAAAAGAAAAACGGTGCCAGATAAAGTGATCTCAAAAAAATATTTACAAATGGGAAAACACTTTTTATCTTTTCGAACCTGACTTTTAATAGAGTTATATTTTTAGAGCCGGAAATATATTTAACTCTTGGCTCAACTTCCTTCTCATCTTCAATTCTGATGTTAAAACTGAGGACTGAATTTCCGTTTACAATAACTTTATCGGAACTAATCTCAGTTTTTTTCCCCTTCTCAGAAACAATTTCCGGGAAACATTCACATCTCTCCTCTACGGGTCCGGAAAAAAAGAAGAGAGCTTTATACTCCCCATAACTTAGGACTGAATATCTGGAATAGGCGATAAATAAATCTTTTTTGGAAAGATCTTTGTTGTAAATTAATTTATCTTTATCCTCATGTCCAAAATCTGAGTTAAATTTATTCAACTCTATTATGTTCAGTTCAGATTTTTCAGATCTGATGTGAGAAACAGAAAGGGTGATAAATATAATAAGCAGGACCGAAATCAGTATTATTCCAGGAATAAGTGAACTTGTTAATTTTTTCATTATTATTGAATATCCTAATTTATGTATCCGAGTGTTTTCAATTTTCGCTTCTCACTGTCTGATAAAGAGCTCCTTTTTTTACCGGAAGGCCCGGGTTTTCTGACCTTTTTCAGCCATCTCTGGAGCTTTATTTTTAATTTAGTACTTATATATATAACCGGATCACTTCCTGTTAAATTCAATTTTTCTTCTCTGTCCCTACTGATATTGTATAGTTCAAACAGATTATTTTTAAGGTCCTTTATCATTTTCCAGTTTTTCCATACAACAGATACCAGCTCGATATCAGAACCAAACTCTTTTTGTGAAACTTCTCCGAAAAAAGTATGATCGCTGGGATCCGCCCCAAAAAGATCTGTACCTGTTATCCCGGGCATTCTTTTTAATTTTGCCATTGTTATCAGGGTAGGTAAAAGATCGATGTTTGAGACAGGTGTCTCCTCAAATTTACGCAGTCGTAAATGCTCCATGTCAGCCGGCTTTATCATAATAGGGACTGCCGTCTGCTCATTGTAGAGAGTTGTGCTGTGGCCGAGCCATCCCCTTTCGACAAATTCTTCCCCATGATCTGAAGTAAAAACTATAATAGTATTGTCATATATCCCTTTTTTTTTCAGCTCATCTATGACCCTTCCGACATAAAAGTCAGTATACCGTATCTCAGTATCATAACAATGTTTCAAATAATCGGTATCCTTCGTGGAAAATTCCTTTTTCCTTATCTGATTCCTTAAAAAGCTTATATCTTTAGATGTGAATTTTCCGCTATAATCTTCCCTTTTTTCATGATCAAGATAGATATAGTGGGGATCAAAATAGTGGAGAAAGAGAAAGAATTTTCTGTCCTTCTGTGATTGAATGAATTTTAATGCATCTTCAGTTACACCCGGCGAGCTTATGGCAATATGATTGCCGTATTCACCGGAAATATTTTTATCGCTGAAATAATCAAACCCCTGTGCAAAACCGTAGTTCTCATTGAGGAGGATATGGCTTATTACTCCTCCTGTTATGTACCCCTCTTCCCTCATCAACTCAGGAAGCGTAAATTCTCTCTCCCCGATCTTTGAGATCAGATTTCTGATCCCCAATTGAGATGGATATTTTGATGTTAACATAGATGAAATAGAGGGTAGTGTCCAGGGAGAATTTGAATATCCTTTCCTGAAATAGATTGAATCAGGAAGCAATGTATTTTTCAGATATCCAGTGGTTCTTTTTCCCGGGTCCTCAATTGATGTGTGATCTGATCTTAAAGTGTCTACAACAATAAATAATACATTCGGACCGGAAGCATTCTTTTTTTCACTGAAAGAGAAGAATGAAATTATCACCAGAATAAAAATTATTAGTGATGCTGAAGTTATTATCTTCTTCGCTAAGGAGCTTTTCAGTGAATAGATCAACAAGATCAATCCTGAAAGGATCACACCCAAGACAAGTAGAACCGAATATGAAGATCTGATCGGGACATTTCTGCTTTTCGAGATAACCGAACTTATAAAAATACCTGAAGCAATGAACAGGATACTCACTCCGATTATAATCGATCTGAGTTTCCTGATTTCTCCTGTTTTATCCATTTTAAGTACTGATATTAGTTTCCATCCTGCAAACCCCGAAAATACCAGGGGGGCAGATGATTGGATCAGAGGGAACAACAGCTTGAAAAATTCATTAAGAATTGTATGGAAATACCCGAACTTCAGATATCTGTTGGCAAGGATTGTTTTGTATGGGAATAATAGACATGTTAAAAAAAAGGCTAGAAAAATTATAAGACAGAGAAAATAGAGAATCTCTTTAGAACTCTTTTTTGTCCCGGCCATACTGATAGTAAATTTGTTTTTACTAAAAGCTCTTAGTAAACCCATAACTTGTCGCACCTCCTAATTTTTTTGGAAGAGTCTGTAGAAAACATGTGGAAATTTTTTATAAAATGCTCAAAGCTCAAATAAGTTTTTAACATAGTAAAATAATAGCATATTAAGAATAATAAATCTATAATTTTGTGTTTTTTACAAGAATTTCGTAAATATTTTTAATAGCCTCAAATGCAAAGTTAAGTGAAATTTTTTCTAGTGAGTAAAATTGAAAAATATACCGGAGACATTGTCTATACTATGTTGAGGATGTTTTTATTAATTTTACGAAGCCAGGGGGAATTGCAACAAACAGCAGTAGAATGTATTTTTGCAATTACCTCCATTAATAAGATAAAATATAATACCGCTAAAAATCAATAAATATGACTTTTTTTCTTTTTTGACAAATATACTTAGCAGGAGAACTATTGGTAAAAAAACAAGCGAACTGAATCCCAATTTACCTACCTGACAGTGATAACCTCAGGTGGACTCTCCTGTCTAAAAAAATATTTAGGTAAAAAATCTAGTGCAGCAGCAGCATCTTTTTTTGAAAGAAATTTCCCCCAGCATACCCTAAAACAGTTTCTTCTACCAATTTTTCTACTTATCAAGAAAAATTGTTCCTTTGATTTTAAATTACTCAACGCTTTTTTTACTGAAATTATTTCGCATGCAACTTCTAAAAGGATAGTAAATTTGATTTTACTACTTTTGATTTCTCTTTTCCAAAGATCAATAGCAACAGATATTTGTCCATCATTAAAATATTGAAGTGCACTTTTTCCTTTTTCAAGTTTTTTATACGTTTTTGTCTTTTTAACAACTTTTTTGATTTTGGATGATTCTTTTACGGGTTCCATCTTAAGTGAGATATCATCTTTCTTTATGTTTTTTTCTTCTACTTTGGTTGCAGAATCAATTTTATCTACTTTTTCAGGTTTATTATCATTTTTGAATATAGAATCAACTTTATTTTTCTTTGGGTTTTCAACTATGTCTTTATCTTGAACAGTTCCATTGGTGTTTTTTAAAAGAATAAACCCAATACCGCTTAATATAAGTATAATGATTACAGAAATAAGCAAAAAATTTACTTTTCTTGTTTTTTTAATTTCATCATTTTCAGTAAAAAAGTCCTTATCTTCATTAATATTATTCTCTTGTACTTCTTCATTTACAATTTTATCAGAAAATGAATAATTTTCAGATTCAGTTTCTGTTTCAATCTCAACTTCAGGGTCAGATTCTTCATAATCTATGTTTTCAATTTTAGATTGTTTTTTCTCATCACTAAAAACATCTGCTTTATCTTCATATTCAATATTTGCGGTTTCAACAATAGGGGTATTCTGTTTCTCATCCTCTGCAATTTTTAAGTATTCAAGATCAAATCCTTTTTTAATCAATAATTCGGATATCAAAAAAAAATAGATCGTTTTCAATACTATTTCTCTTTGAACTCCTGAGTATTTTGAAATTATCCCCTCTAACTTTATATCTCCATTAAATAATTTAAGAAGCCCGGATTGATTCTCAGATAATTTATACATTTTAAATTTACTACCATCTGGATTTTGTTTGAGCTCAATTTGTAAAGAACCAATTTCCTTCCATATAATACTTATATCCATAGCTTTAAAAATGTATTCAGATACAAATTCAACGATATTCAATTCCAGACTTAAAAATTTTTGAGAAGGAGAGTCTTTAGTAAATTGGAAACTGCCTTCGGACCACCTTAAAACAGAAATTATTATCTGTTTTAATTGCATTTTTGTTACTTCAATTAATTCTTCCAGGGTAATTACTCCACTCTCTACAAGAATTTTTCCAAAAATATCCTTATCCCAATCTGAGCTGAATTTATCCATTTCTAATTCATTTGAGTATGTTCCTTCAATAAGAACATTCTTCAGTTTATCCTGTTCAGCATTTGAAATAGCCCAAATAAGTTTTCCCTCATTAAAGTATAATACTTTTAATATTTCCGCTTGTTTTAAGTATAATATGCCTGTGAGATTCTGCTCATAGACTGACAATAAAAGCTTTATAGCAGGTGTATGTGTTAACGAACCTTTTTCACTTAACATTATAACTCCTTTTTCATTCCTATATATACTTCAATATTATTAAAAATGTCAAGCAAATATTGACTTTTGTTACATTTAATGTTAAAAATTATAATGACTATAATGACTGAAATTGGATTTGAAGAAGATGTTAGAGAATACAGGATAATTAATAAAGAGACAAAAAAAACAAAAGTTATTGCTTTGACAGCTTTTATCTTTATATTTATTTTAGGTTTTATATCTTATATTATAGACAGCAATAGAAATCAGATAAATACAACAGAGAAAAGTACAAAAATATCTAAAAATTTAGTTCAAAAGAATAATTCTCTTTCAATGAGAAATACTGGTTCCAATGTAAATGCTCAAGAGAGAATCAATAAAATCGAAAAGATATTCACCTTTTTTAATATTTTTACCATCTTACTATTAATTGCTATCCTGGCTGTAAAAAAAACCGTCTATTATTCTTCAAAATTAATAAAAGAAAATGACAGTTTAGAACAAGTATTAATTCAATGGAGAAAAATAGATATTTCACTTATTTGTATTGCACAAGTAATTCCTGTTTTAGGAATAGTAATCACAATAATCGGAATGGAATTTAGCAGAACAACTCATTTTTTCATAGCATCTATCCTTCTTATTTTTATGCTCATACCAATGAGTATTAAAGTCAGAAGTAGATTAAATATTTTAAAAAAATATTTTACAAATATTTTATAAATTTTACTATTTTTTATTAATTATATAATTGATTAGATTCATTTTATATTATATAATGAGTATTGGAGATAAAAATGAACATAAATATCCTTATCGTTGAATATGACATTAAGACAATTGATGAAATTAAAGCTGCGTTCCCATATTCATCGTTTAATTTTAAAATTGCTGAAGATGGTTTAAAAGCAAAAGAAGTTTTGGAAACTGAAAATTTTGATCTGGTAATTACCGCAGCTATGCTGCCTAAATTTCATGGTTTTCAATTATCTCAATTCTTATCTGAAAAATACTCAGATATTAAAATAATTATTATTAGCGGAATTTATAAAGGTGTTGATTATAGACATCAAGCTTTAACACAATTTAAAGCTGATGACTTTTTTGAAAAGCCATTAGACATAGAATTATTAAAAAAGAGAGTTATTGAATTATTAGACCTTGATATTGATGAACTTTCCAGATCAAACTCTATTAAAGATAAAAAAGCTCTTACTGATACTGCAAAAGTCCCCATATATCAGAAACAAAAGGAAGAGGATAAGAAGCTGACTTCAGATGATATCTTTGGTGATATCATAAAAGATGTTGAAAAATCAGCATCTGGAAATGAAATCTTGTCAAAGGAAATACCCACTCCTCCTAAGAATAAAAAAATTGCTGTAAAGCCAATTAATAGTTTTCATACAACAAAATTAGATTTAAATGAATTTAGCAATCTGATAAAAAAACCGGAAAATAAGAAAGTAGTAAAAAGAATTGAGGATGACATATCAAAAAAATTGGAAGATACTCTATCTGGACTTGGATTATCTGCAAATCCAAAAAGGAAACCTATGGTTACAAAAATAACCAGCACAAAACCTCAAACTGAAATTAAAGAGAAAAGTAATAGTGAAGAAAAATATGATATTATTGGATTAATTGCCAGAGGCGGAATGGCCGAAATATATAAAGCTAAAAAAAAGGGCGTTAAAGGATTTAAAAAAGTAATTGCAATAAAGAAAATCCTAACTGGTTATGGAGAAGATGATAAATTCATCGAGATGTTTGTTGACGAGGCAAAAATAGCAGCTGAATTAACTCATCCAAATATTGTGCAAATATATGATTTCGAAAAAAGAGATGACACCTACCTAATTGCAATGGAATTTGTTCAAGGCAAGGATCTTCGCAATATACTAAGATATATTATTGATGAAGATAAAAAAATTCCAGAAGAATTGTCATTATATATAATCAGTATGATCTTAGAAGCATTAAGTTATGCTCATAGTGCAAAAGATGATATTGGTACTTCCCTTAATATTGTTCACAGGGATGTATCTCCTCCGAACATACTTATATCATATAATGGAGAAGTTAAACTTACAGACTTTGGCGTTTCAAAGGCCTCTAATAAAATGCACCAGACAATTTCCGGGGCACTAAAAGGTAAACTTTTATATATGGCACCTGAACAGGCAAGAGGCGAGAAAAACATCGATTCAAAGGCTGATTTATATTCAGTGGGAGTTATTCTTTTTGAACTTCTCACCGGAAGAAAATTATTTATAGACAATTCCGAGATGGCAATACTTAAAAAAGTACAAGAAGGTACTATCGTTAAGCCTAGTGAAGTTTACAAAGATATAGATCCAGAGCTTGAAAGGATAACGCTTAAAGCTCTTTCTAAATCACTTAAGATCAGATATCAATCTGCTAATGAGATGATTGCTGATATAAGCAAATATATTTCAGCCACATACAACAAAATTCCTGGCTCTGTTCATCTATCACATTACATATATTCTCTTTTTAAAAATGAAATAGTAAAAGATAACATTCAAGTTGACTTAAAGCCGGTTCCAGATTCAATTGAAAAAATTAAAAAAGAAGTTGAAATTCCTATTAAAACTCCTTCTGAAATTGCTCTTGAAACTCAACCCTCTCCGCATACTGAAGTCATCGATTTAGGTAACTCTATTGATCAACCAGATCTATTTGAAGAAAAAACTGAAGATATCTCTGAAGATTCAAATATAATTGAGAATTCAACTGATGAAATAGCCGGTTTAAATGATTATGCTCCTGCCATTGATATTAGTTTATCTGCAAACGAACAAGAACCGGAGGAACCTGAGTCTAAAAAACCTACAACCACTTTGGAGGAAA
Organism: uncultured bacterium; assembly: GCA_965371805.1. Classification (GTDB taxonomy): domain Bacteria; phylum Acidobacteriota; class Aminicenantia; order UBA2199; family UBA2199; genus JAOZTV01. The sequence goes on from CBDUZW010000012.1 coordinate 89,648, forward strand.
TTGAGCAACATCTTAAAGATCAAAATAAAATTGTACCTGATATATTCAATACAGAAGAAAAGAGCAAAAAACCTTTATTAATTGCTGCTATAATAATAATTATACTTTCAGCAATAGTTTATTTTGCAATATCCTCAGGAGTGTTCTCTGGAAAAGATAAATTACCTAAGGGACCAATAATAATACTTCCAAATGAAACTGAACTTATAAAAGACTTAGTTTATGAAAAGGGAGAAGATACACCACTTACTGGTTTTGTAGAAAATAAGTGGCAAAATATGAACATTAAAGAGAATACAGAATATAAAAATGGATTAAAGAATGGAACCTCTAAAGAATACTATAAAAACAACATTTTAAAACAGGAAGGACACTTCTTCAACGGAAAGAAAAACAATCTCTGGACAACTTATAATGAAAAGGGAAAAAAAGTTTCTCAAATTAATTATAAGGATGGGAAAAAGAATGGTCAGACAATAAAATGGAATAGTTTAAATAATATTGTTGCAAAAAAAACATTTAAAAATGGAATAGAATTATCAAAAATAACATTCGTTTACCATCCTCAAAGTAAACTTATTAAAGAAGAAACATTCTTTAAAAATGGTCTTGAAACTCAAAAAAAGGTTTGGGACATAAAAGGAAACAGGTTAATCAGGGGGATCCTTACAAACAGGTTCAGACAAAATAAACTGAATGTCGGAAAACGGACATATATCTCTTTTGAGATAAGTAATCCAGAGTTTCAAAATTTGCCGACAGGCACATCAGGAGCTGTAATAGGAATTGATAGCCCTGATATCTTATTTACGGTTGAAGTTTCGGATAGCGATAAAAACAATTCAAGAGTTACAAATATCAACAATAAAAAAAGAAGTGTATTAATTGAGAAAGATAAGGTTTTTATTGAATTTATTCTTTCAAAAAAACAAATAGAAGAAATAGCTAAAGCTAAATATAATAAAGAAAATGGAATAGAAACTAAAGAGGAACTTTTAAAAAAAGAAGAAGAAAAAAAATTAAAAGATGAAGCTGATAAAAAATTAAAGGCTGATCTGGAAAAGAAAAAGAAAGAAGAAGAAAAATTAGCTGAAGAACAAAAAGCAGAAGAAGAAAGGCTTAGGTTAGCTGAGGAAGAAAAGAAAAAACTGGAAGAAGCAGAAAACCAAAGAATTGAGCAGGCAAAATTAGCAAAACAGGAAGAAGAGAGAAAAAAGCGCGATGCTTTAAAAGTAGGAGATCTTGTTATTGATGTTGATGTAAAACCTGTTCCCATTGCAACTCCAAGTCCTGAACTTTCAAAAAAAATAAAAAAAAAAATTCAAAGTGATTTTGTACAAGTTATAGCACGCATTCTAATAAATGAAAAAGGTAGTGTTGCCAGAATTAAAATGATAAAAAATTCTGGTATCCCGGAAGTAGATAATGCAATAATTTTTTGGGTGGATAAAAACTGGAAATTTAAACCAGCAACAAAATATAATAAAAAAGTTAAAACATGGATCACAAAAGTGATTAAAATAAATAAATAAGGGGAAAATATGACAAACTTACAAGATGAAGACAAAAGTTTTTATGAATCAACATTAAATGAAGCAAAACACAAGATTGAAATTATTGATTCAAAGATTGAAGAAGAACTAGCAAGAGTAAAAGAAACAATCAATAATCTTCAGGAACAAAAAAAAGCAGTACGTCAGATATACGATGGTGCAGCTGTAATTTTGGGTGCTCAAAACGAATTTGAAGAAGAAGAAATCGGAGATATTGAAGAATAGTACTCTCTGTAGAAATTAATTTTTTTTACATAAGTTATGAATTATTTAGAAGCCCAGAACTATTTAAAAAAAGTAAGGGAAAATGGAACAAAATTATCTCTTGATAATATAAAAAATATAATTGATAATCTCCCATTTTCTCTTTCAAATATTAAGTTTATTCAAGTTGCTGGCACTAATGGGAAGGGATCGACCGCACACTTTATTACTTCCATTTTAAAATCAAATGGTTACAAAGTAGGTTTGTTTACTTCACCACATCTTCAAAATATCAGAGAAAGAATAACCATAAATAAAAACTGGATATCAGAATCTGAATTTGGAAATGAAATTGGGAAAATAAAAAATTTTATATTAGAACTTAAAAATTCTAATATTATAGAGAATTATCCTACATTTTTTGAGCATTTACTCTTACTGGCATTGTTTTATTTTTACTATAATTCTGTAGATTTTGTAGTGCTTGAAGTTGGACTTGGGGGAAGACTTGATGCAACTACGGCGATAACACCTATAGTATCAGTTATCACAAATATATCATTAGAACATACAAAAACTCTTGGGAAAAGAATAAGTGATATAGCTTTAGAAAAAGCTGGAATTGCAAAGAAAGGAATACCTCTTGTTAGTGGTTGTAGTAAATTTGGCATCGCAAGCAAAGTTATTGCATCTCATTGCATAACTAAAGGAGCAGTTTTTCATCAAGTTTTTAACAAAGACAATGTTTTATTAACTGATACCCATAAAGATTATTTTAGTTGTTCATACAAGACAGAAAAAAATATTTATAGCTTTAATTTATATTTAAATGGTATCCATCAAACAAAAAATGCAGCGACTGCAATAAAGGCTATTGAAGTAATGAATCTCCCTGCAGAAGTATTTTCCAATGAAGTTCTTGCAAGAGGAATAAAAGATAATTTTGTACCAGGAAGGATTGAACTTATTAAAGGTTCTCCTGATATTATTATTGATGGAGGTCATAATGTTGAAGGGATTAACGCATTGGTCAATTTCCTAAAATTAAAAGATTATAAAAATTGTACACTTATTTTTGGTGTCTTAAGGGATAAAAAGTATAGAAAAATGGTTGAATCTCTAAAACCATATTTCAAAAATATTATTCTGGTTGAACCATTGTCAAATAGAGCCTTACCCATTAGTAAATTAAAGCATCTATTTAAAGATAAAACTATATTTTTGTATAAGAATGACTATTTAAAGGGATTAAAACAAGCTAGACAACTAAAAATGCCTGTTATTATAACCGGATCTATATATATGATAGGTGAGATGAGGAATTTAATATTACCAAATTAGGTATTAGAGGATAAAATGGAAATTAAGAAATTTAAAGACCTTGAATTAAGGTTTAATGAATTAAGAAACAAAGCAGATAAAGGTGAAATTGACAGTAATACCGTAAATAAAGAACTGAAAAAATTAATGGTTATGGACGACAAAGGAGCATATTGGATAATCGGTGGAAACAGTGGAAAATGGTATAGATATGACGGAAAAGATTGGAAAGAAGATAATCCCTTTAAATCAGAAAAAACTCCAGAAATAAAAGAAACGCTGGAGGATACTACTAAAATCATAAAAGATGAAGCAACTTTTCAAAAGACAATAACCAAAAATTCAATTGAAATAAATGATGATACTGCTCAAAAGTCTGATGATACTAAGGTATTTTGTAAAACCTGCAAAACAAAAATAAATAATTTTGATGAGTATTGTCATCTTTGTGGAACAAATCAAAATGAAACTCATAAGTTAAAGAAAAAAAATGAACCTCAAAATATTATTCCTGAACTTCTTGTTTCTTCTGTAAATCTTATTTCATTAATTTTCTTTTTTGGAGGTATTGGAATAATAATTGGAGTTATACTTGGGGCAACAATTGGCATATTCAAAGATATTCCAATATTTATAGATTTACCGCAAACAATGATTGATTGGAGAAGTAATCTTTCTGGTGGAATAGTATTCGCAATCATAGGTGGAATTGCCGGCTTTATTGTCTTTTCAATAAAAGCAATTTTTATAGGTTCTTTATATAATATGATTTCCTACTTTTTTGGGGGAATCAGGTTTAGAACAAAAAAATAAATTAAAATGTTTGAATTTTTGATTAATATTAAATTTATTTCTTTAATTGTTTCAATATTTCTACCACTCTTAATTTATTCATCAATATTCTTTTTTTTGAATAATAAAAACAAATAACAGAGACATTAAATCTTTATCCTGAAATTTTCATCAAAATTGTAGCGAAATGTTCGAGATGTCCTTTATAACAAGTAAAATGATTGAGTCGAATGAGGAATAGTTTCACTGTTTTGTAATGAAGACGATTGAATTTTACACAGTTAGAATGGGTATATCGGGCATTGTAGTAGATTTTGATGAAAAATTTAGGTTTATAGTAACTGTTGAAGTTCAGAAACATATTAGACTCTGATCCCCCAAAAAACCCAAATGA
>CBDUZW010000013.1:0-93172 GCA_965371805.1 uncultured bacterium
GGGACTTCCACCATCAGCTATACAGCTTGCACAGCACACGATAGGAAAATCGTTTTTGCTTAAAGCCCTTAGTAAACCCATAATTTGTCGCACCTCCTAATTTTTGTAAAAAAAACCGTGGAAAACGTGTGAAAATCTTGTTGATAACTTTTATAAAGTGTTCAAAACCCAAATAAGTTATTAACATAGTAAAAGAGTAGCATATCAGGAGTAAAAAATCTATGAAATTCTGAAATTCTGATATTTTTATAAATTTCTTAGTAATAAGACACACTTATCCCTTATTAATCTTAAAGATTTATAGATTTATATGCTTTGAATTTACTTGTTTGGACATAGTAATGGATCAACTTCATAAACTTTGTAAATTAATTGAGCCCAGGATTTCCGACAGGTTCTTTTTGAAGGTGCATCATCAACAATATCAATATTACCAACTTTGCCATCTAAGATATCAGGGTTATTAGACTCTTCTGAGCCTAACCCTGCGGGTTGTTCGCTTCGCTCCAATGCAAAATCAGACATTCTGATTTTGTCAAGCCTGATTTTTTCCGTTTACCACGTGCCGCATTTGAATAATATCCGTAATACCGAATCAGTGCTTCATAAGGTCCTGGAATGTGCAAACACACCCTGTGTAAGAACTCTATTGCATCTAAAACTTCAAAATTTCGCTTTTTTCCAAGATGCATTTTTGATTTATATATTATACTACCACTGCGTTCAATATATTTAATCTTTTCTTGAGAAAATGATGTATGTACAATATATTGAGCCAGTCTTAACATTGAATCAAAATCATCTTTTTCAATTTTTACGCTATTATCAACTGAAAAGCCGCTATGATTCCAGTTTCTCATGGTTTTAATTAATTTATCACTTATCCGGTTATTTTTTTGTAACATTTCAAAAATCTTTTCACGAAATATTATCAATGCTTCATTATTATTTATAGTTGGTGTTGGATGAAACTTTGTATCTTTGTCGAAAACGCCGTCTGTGACAAGGCAATGGATATGAGGATGCCAAACTAATAAATTTCCGAAAGTCTGGGTTGATAATATTATCCCGGGCATATAATTATCATCTTCGTATATATTACTGAATATTTCTTTTAATGTATCTCTGACACAATCTGCCATACCTCCAAGCAAAGTCCTGTCTTTATAGAATAATTTTCTCAATATTTTAGGTATTGTAAAAACCCACTGCCTGTGGAGTACACTTTTAACTACATTTGCCATAACCCAGTCAGACCAGATCAAAGTCCTTTTCTGGCTGCAGGATGGACAGAAAAATCGAGTCTTGCAGGAAAAAGCCACAAAATAATCTTTGCCGCATTTTTTGCAGTAAACTCTTGCCATTCCATGTTCCATTATCCCACAATCTAAATATTTTTGAATACTTTCCTTTATTTCAGTTCTTAAATAGCCATATTCCGGCTCGTATCTTTCTTCATATATGGTTTCATAAGCTTCATAATTATTAAATACAATTTTATATAATGTTGACTGCTCCGGGTTTCTTCTTTTATAGACTCCTGTAACCATATAGAAGTACTGCAAATATCATGCCAAATATAAAAATGCACTTTATGATTTCTGTTTTTATTAAAATAATATTGACATATTGGTCACCTGGAGTTTAGAGTTCAAAACTGGTAATTATATTTATGATATATTTTGTTCTTAAAAAGTTAATGATTGTTTACCTGAAAAATCGAATAATTTTAAAAACATTATTTATTTGACCCACAACAATATTAAGAGATGAAAAGAAATATTTGAGAAAGTACATTTTAAAAATAGAAACAGAATTATATTTTAATAATTGAAATTGATTTTTTTTTATATGCTAAGAAATGAGAATCTGTAGTATATATTTTTGTGGCATTTAATTCAATACAACTTGCAAGTATAATAGAATCAACAGCAGGGATTCCAGTTCCATGAGATATGCTTGCACTATATGTAAAAATATCAATGTCATTTAACCATGCTACCTGACAAATACCCTCAATAGCCTCTATGAGCGTCTCAACTACATTAATTTTAATTTTTCCTTTTAAACCTAACCTTTTTAATTCAAAAAATGTTAATGGGCTGACAATAGCATCTATATCACCGTTTGATAATTCTTTCCAAACCTTTACAGCCGTTTCGTTCCCTTCTAATAGCCTTATAAAATATCCCGTATCAAACCCTACTATCACAATCAGCTCTCCCTTCATTTAAATCATTAATTATATCAGAAGAAATATTTTGTTTCCCAATTAATTCCAAGACCTTATTGCCTAATTTGCGTCTTTTCCGCACATTTAAATAGTCCGTAATCGCTTCTGATGCAATCTTTGATACAGCTTTCTTTTTACTTTTTGCTATTTCTTTTAATTCTAAAATCAACTCATTTGGTATACTTATAGTCATCCTACTCATTACTCTGCCTCCAGCATAACTTTTTTATTCGAATACGTTATGTAGTAAAAAAAATAATTTGTCAACATTTTGCCTGAATCCTTAATTCAGGTTATAATTTATAATGGCTAAAAAGATCATTGTAAAGGGTGCTAAAGAGCATAATTTAAAGGGAATTGATGTGGAAATTGAGCATGATTCTCTTACTGTTATTACCGGAGTGTCTGGAAGCGGTAAATCCTCATTGGCATTTGACACAATCTGCAATGAGGGGCAGAGATTATATCTTGAGACACTTCCATCATATGCAAAATTATATACTGGAAAACTCAGTAAACCAAATGTTGATTCTATTTCCGGTTTAAGAGCAACAGTATCAGTAAGTCAACAAAAATCTGCAGGAAACATTCGGTCTACTGTAGGTACTGTCACAGAGCTTTTTGATATCTTAAGACTCCTGTTTGCAAGGCTGGGGAAATATGAAGGCCATGAAAAGGGAATTAAATTAGAGAGGAGCTTGTTCTCTTTTAACTCTCCTAAAGGAGCATGCCCGGAATGTAAGGGATTGGGGATAAAGGAAAAAATTGAGCCTGAGTTTCTGATAAAAGATGAAAATCTCTCAATTCGGGAAGGTGCTCTTATTCCAACCACCCCAACAGGTTATATTGTTTATTCTCAGGTAACTGTAGATGTACTGGGTTCCATTTGTCAAAAACATGGCTTTAATATTGACATAGCCTGGAAAGATCTAAAAAATGAGGACAAACATGTAATATTTTTTGGCAGTGACAAAATAAAAGTTCCATTCGGGAAGCATACCCTGGAATCCAGAATAAAATGGTCCGGAATTACAGCAAAACCCAGAGAAGAGGGATATTATAGAGGATTGCTGCCCATTATGGAAGAGATCCTTAAAAGAGATAGAAATAAAAATATTTTAAGATTTACCAAATCAGTTCAATGCCCGGTATGCAATGGAGATAGACTTAATCAAGTTGCAAGATCTGTATATTTTAAAGGTAAAAACATTGCACAACTTAATAATTTAAGCATAAGGCAATTAGAGACCTTTCTAACAGATATTAAATTATCAGCAAATGAATCTTTAGCGGTAGATCAGATAAAACAGGCAATGAATAATAGAATCTGGAAGCTAAAAACATTGGGATTAGATTATCTTGCCCTTAGTAGAGAGACTACATCTCTCTCCAGTGGAGAACTTCAAAGGATAAGATTAGCAACTCAAACCGGTACAGGTCTAAGCGGAATTCTTTATGTGTTTGATGAACCTTCGATAGGACTTCATCATAGAGATAATCTAAAATTAATCGAATTATTCAAAAAAATTAAGAAAAACGGAAATACCCTTTGTATTGTGGAACATGACAAAGAGATAATGGCTCATGCTGATAAAATCATCGATATAGGACCCGGTGCCGGCATAAATGGTGGGAAAGTTCTGATAAACGACTCTCCCGAAAATTTATTAAAGTATAAAAACACAAGTCATACGGCATCTTATTTTTTAAATGAGAAAATGATTTCTGAAAATAATGAACAGCCGGACAAAGACAAATGGATAAGGATTATAGGTGCAAAAAAATTTAATTTAAAAAACATTTCTGTCTCTTTTAAGTATAATGGTTTTAATGTTGTAACAGGAGTTTCAGGAGCAGGAAAATCTACTCTTATAAAAAGAACACTTGGACTATATGCAAAAATGTTTTTTGAAAAACATAAAAAACATGATTGTTCGGTTGAAAAAATTGAGGGACTTGACAGGTTTGGCAGCATTATTGAAATAGACAGTACGCCTATCGGAAGAACACCCAGAAGCAACCCTGCTACTTATACAAATTTATTTGATCATATCCGCGATCTATTCTCGACTTTGCCAGAGGCAAAAGAAAAACAACTAAAAAAAAGTCATTTCTCTTTTAATGTAGTTGGAGGAAGATGTGAAGAATGCCAGGGGGCAGGAATTAAATCTGTAGGTATGTTTTTTCTGGGAGATGTAAAAATACTTTGCGATAAGTGCCATGGAAAAAGATTTAACGAAGATATTCTTCGAATTAAATATAAGGGTAAAAACATATTTGATATATTGGAAATGTCTTTTAAAGATGCATCAGATTTTTTTTCAAGCCCAAAGATTAAACAAATAGTTGAAACAATTAATAATCTGGGTTTGGATTATTTAAAACTGGGACAACCGGCAACCACTCTGTCTGGTGGAGAGGCACAGAGAATTAAACTGGCATCCCGTTTGAGCAAATCAGTAAAAGGAAGGACCTTATACCTTTTCGACGAGCCCACAATTGGACTATCTGATTTTGACATTCAAATTCTACTGAATTCATTATTTGATCTAATAAAAATGGGGCATACGGTCATTATCATAGAGCATAATCTGGATCTGATCAGTTCAGCAGATCACATTGTAGACCTGGGACCTGAAAGTGGTAATTATGGAGGAACATGTGTCGCATCTGGAAGCATTGAAGATATTATTAATAGTAAATCTTCACATACAGGAAAAGCCTTAAGGGAATATTTAAATATTAAAAGTAACTCCGATTCTGAAAAAATAAAGCCAAAAACTCACTCAACTTCCAGGAAGAATTTCATAGAAATGAAGGACATCTGTACAAATAATTTAAAGAATATTTCCGTAAAGATTCCAAAAAATAAGTTCACTGTTGTAACCGGGGTATCAGGAAGCGGAAAATCTTCTCTGGTTTTTGACAGCCTTTATAATGAGGCTCATAAAAAATTCATTGAAAGGTTGAGCATCTATGCACGGCAATTTTTAAAATCACTGCCGCCATCAGATATTGGAGAGGTATCCGGCTTAACACCATCAATTGGAATTAAACAGAATATCCACTCAAATAATCCCCGTTCAACCATTGGAACAATGTCCGGGATATATGACCTTTACAGACTCTTATATTCAAGAGTCGGTGTTCAGGAATCATCTAATCAACCAGGACTATATTCAGAATGTTTCTCCTTTAACCACAATTCCGGTGCCTGTCCCAAATGTAATGGACTCGGTTTTATTATCAGTGTCGACCCTTCAATTCTTATCTCTCGACCCGGCTTACCGTTTTTTAAGGGAGCAATAGATAAACATGAAACAGGAAAATTCTATGGGGATGAATTTGGCCAGTATAAGGCAATCCTTTTTAAAGCAGGAGAGGATAATAATATTGATTATTCACAACCTGTAGAGGAGTTGAGTAAAAAAGCCATAGATCTTGCCTTATACGGAACAGGAGAAAAAACATATTCAGTTGATTGGAAATTTAAAAGAAAAAACAGAACCGGATCTTTTAAAATGAAACAACCCTGGAAAGGTTTTGTAAACCTTATTGATGAAGAATACAGTAGAAAAAGTATGCAAACCCGCGGAAAGAAAATTAAAGAACTAATGATGGAGATCAAATGCGCTGAATGTAATGGAGAACGATTAAATAAGGTAAGCCGTTCTGTAAAATTCCTGGATAAAAATATTTATGAGTTATCAAACTTATCTATAAAAAATACAATTAATTTTTTTAATAAAAAAGCATCAATAATTAATACAAATCCAGTCTCTTCAATTCTAATTCAGGAAATTTTTGAGAAATTAAACATTATAAATGAGGCTGGCCTCGAATACCTGTCATTAAACAGAAGAGTAAACTCAATCTCACATGGAGAGTATAGGAGATTACAATTAGCCGTTCAAATGGTTAATGGTTTACAGGATATGACCTATATTCTCGATGAACCAACTCAGGGACTTCATTCGAAGGATATAAAAAAGCTTCTCTCATTATTAAATAAACTCAAAAAGAATAATACAATTATTGCAGTTGAACATGATTTAGATGTCATCCGCTCCTCCGATTTTTTAATTGATCTTGGACCCGGTGCAGGTACTGCTGGAGGAGAAATTGTTGCCTCAGGTACAGTAAAAAATATCATGGATAATCCAAATTCAAAAACAGGAAAATTCCTTAAGGAAAACAGAGTTTTTATTAATAGGAACCAGAGAAAATTAAATAAAGGTTTCACTTTAAAAGGTATTAAAATACATAACATAGAAAATCTTGACATCTATTTTCCAAGAGGTGGAATCATAGCCCTTTCCGGTGTTTCTGGAAGTGGAAAGTCTTCTCTTCTTTTTAAGGTTGTATTTGAATCTTTAAAAAGTAAAAACCCGAAGTTCTGCAAATCATTGGAAGGTAATTATGTTTTTGATGAAATAGTTAGAGTCACTCAATCGCAAATCGGAAATACTCCCTTGAGCAATCCGGCAACTTATACTGGAATATTTGATTCAATTAGAACATATTTCTCAAAATCCAAAAATGCTGTCTCAAAAAAACTCACAAAGAAACACTTTGCATTCAACTCTAAAGATGGTCAATGTACCGGCTGTAAGGGTATGGGAAAAATCAAAGTCTCAATGGATTTTCTATCTGATATTTGGATAAGCTGTGAAGAGTGCAATGGGAAGAGATATAAAGATGAAATTATCTCCTGTTCGGTTAATGGGGTTTCAATTGATCAACTTCTAAACAAAACAATTACCGAAGCAAAAATATACTTCAAGACAGAGACCGAAATTGAAAACAAGCTAAACACTTTAACCGATATAAGCTTAGGTTATTTAAAGCTTGGACAGGGATTAAATACTCTTTCCGGCGGAGAAGCACAAAGATTAAAAATTGCAAAAGAGTTGATACAATCAAAAAAAGATGAGAATAATAAGCTTTTTTTATTAGACGAGCCAACAACAGGATTACATTTTGAGGATATAAAAACACTTATTAATCTATTCAGGAAGCTCTCAGATAAGGGACACACTCTTATTGTCATAGAGCATGACCTTAACATAATCTCAAATGCTGACTGGATAATTGATATGGGACCTGAAGGTGGCGACAGAGGCGGAAAGGTTATTGCAGCAGGAACTCCTGAAGAAATCATTAATTGTAAAAAATCGTATACAGGAGAATATTTAAAAGAATTTATTCATTGAAGTATCAAAGATAAAAACCATTTTATTCTTGTGTTTTTTATTATTTTTCAGTAAGATATGAAAATATTAAAAATATAAGGAGGCACGGTATGAATGTTTTTGAGTTTTGTATGAAGATGGAACAGGAGGGAGAACAATATTATCGGGATATGGCAGACAAATGTAACCTGAAAGGATTAAAACAAATCCTCAATATGTTAGCAGATGATGAAGTCAAACATTATGAGTATTTTAAATCATTAAAAAACAATAACGTCATCAATCATTATGGGAGTACAATTATTATTGATTCAAAAAATGTATTTCAGACAATGAAAGAGTCGGAAAAAGAATTTAATCTAGAAGGTACAAATATAGATTTATTTAAAAAAGCAAGAGAAGTTGAACTAAAGAGTGAATCATTCTACAAGGAAAAAGCTGAAGAGATTGAATCTACCGAGGCAAAGGAAATATTACTTAAAATTGCAGAAGAAGAGAGATCACATGCTCACTTAATTGACAATATATTAATTTTCTTATCACAGCCGGAAGCCTGGGTAGAGAATGCAGAATTTCATCATCTTGATGAATATTAGTAGAAAAGACAGTACTTTATTTTTTTTTGCTCTGGACCGTTAAATAGATTGAAATTGCATTTACCGATGCGGGGGTAACCCCCGGGGTTTTTAAAGCTTCCAATAAATTTTTTGGATGTATTTTAGATAATTTCTGCCTGACTTCTGTTGATAAGCCGTCAATTTTAAAATAATCTGTATCTTCAGGTATTTTTCTGTTTTTCAGCCCTTTCATTTTTCTGATCTCATCATCCTGGATTCTTATATAACCCTCATATTTAACAGTTGCCTCAATATATGCAATATCACTTTCACTTAGCCTGCTGGAAAGTTTTTCCCCATAAATCTCTTCAACTTTTCTATAATTGTGTTCAGGCATTTTTAATAAATGAGTTAGAGAGAATCCTCTGTTTTTATATTTTGTCTTTATTTCATTTAAACTGGAAAGAACTTTTTTTCTCTTATTTAGTTTCGCCCTTTCCCTCTTATAATCTTTTTCAGAAATCAGGCCTAATTTAAATGAATATTCTCCTAATCTTTCAAATACATTATCCTCTCTTAAGCGCAGTCTGAATTCAGCTCTTGAAGTAAAGAGTCTATAAGGTTCATCAATCCCTTTTGTTACTATATCATCAACCAATACTCCTGCATAAGCCTCACTTCTATCCAAAATAAATGGAGATTCCTCTCTTAATTTTAAAACAGAATTGACTCCTGCAAGTAAACCCTGAACTGCCGCTTCCTCGTATCCTGAAGTTCCATTAACCTGACCGGCAAAATACAAACTATCTATTATTTTACTCTCAAGTGTATATTTTAATTGTGTCGGGAAGATAGAATCATATTCTATTGCATAAGCGGGTCTCATCATAATTGATTTATCCAGGCCGGGAATTGCCTTTAAAATTTTTCTCTGTATAAAAACTGGAAGACTTGAAGATAAACCATTTACATATACTTCCTTAGTTTTTATACCCTCAGGTTCAAGATAAATATGATGTCTATCCCTTGAAGGGAATTTTACAATTTTATCTTCAATTGAGGGACAATATCTTGGTCCAATACCTTCTATCGCGCCTGAATAAAGAGGTGACAAATTTAAATTATCATTTATTATCTTTTTAACTTCCGGAGTTGAATGACCTAAATAACATATTATCCTATTTTGTACTTTTTTTGTAGTCAACATTGAAAAAGGATAGGCTGGTTCATCACCTAACTGGGGTTCAAATTTTGTCCAATCTATGGAATCTGAATGGAGCCTCATTGGAGTTCCTGTTTTTAATCGGATTGTTTCAAAGCCAAACCCTTTGATACATTCTGCAAGATGAGTAGATGACGGCTCATTTGTTCTACCTGCATTGTATACAGTGTTTCCTATATATATTTTTCCATTTAAAAAAGTGCCTGAGGCAATAATAACAGCATTTGCCTCAATTTTATCTCCATCGATTAACTTAACTCCAACAGCTTTATTGTTTTTAACAATAATTTCAGTAATAATCGATTGATATATCTTTAAGTTAGGAACCTGCTCAAGTTTGTCTTTCATCCAGATCCTGTATAGACTCCTATCGTTCTGTGTCCTAGTCGCCCGCACTGCAGGGCCTTTGCTTTTATTTAAAACTTTAAAATGAATCCCTGATGCATCAGCTGCTCTTCCCATAAGACCGCCAAGCATATCGATTTCCTTTACGAGATGCCCTTTAGCTATACCTCCTATAGAAGGATTACAGGACATTTGTCCAATATTTTCGAGTTGAATAGTTACCAGAACAGCCTCTACACCCATTTTAGCCACTGCATAAGCAGCCTCTATTCCTGCATGACCTGCACCAATTATAATTACTCTCATTTTCCTATACAAAATGTTGAAAATATTCCATTTAAAATATCTTCAGAGGATATCTCCCCCGTTAATTTCCCAATCAGATCAAGGGCCTTTCTAATATCTTCTGCAATCAATTCTGTATCAGATATATTTTTCTCAGTATTTAAAATACTGATTACAAGTTCTACAAGATCGGTTAGAATCAGTTTTTGTCTCTGGTTTATTGAAATTTCTATTGCTATATCATCAATTTCCTCAGTTAAACTCTTTAAATACTCTGTAACCCGTCCGGTATTTTTTCCCTCTTTAACTGAAATCCAGTTTATTTCTTCCTTTGGAAATTTTTCCTTTATATATTTTAACTTATTTTTGTCAGAAATATCTTCTTTATTTGCAACAACAATATGCTTCTTATTCTTAATTAATTCATATATTGCTAAATCATTTTGATCAATTATATCTGAAGAATCGAGTACAAAAACGACTGCATCACAATTATTTACCTTTTCTATACTTCTTCTAATCCCTTCATCTTCGATTGAGCCACTTGTGTTCTCATTAAACCCTGCTATATCAGTGATTTCAAATGCAAAGCCATTTATAAATACTTTTTTTTCGATAAAATCTCTTGTTGTTCCCGGAACAGATGATACAATTGATCTGTTTTCCAAGACTATATCATTAAATATTGAGGATTTTCCAACATTAACCTTTCCTGCAATTACAATTTTAAATCCTTTATCCAGAATTTCATTAAATCTTGATGTAGAAAGAACCTGTTTTACATAATCAATAATTCCCTTTAATTCATCAATTATCGGCATTTCCTTTAGATATTGATCTTCCCCAAATTCAATTGAAGATTCAATGATTATCCCAAGTTTTGTCAATAATTTTTTTATAGAATCAAGTATTTTTGAAAGTTTCCCTTCAAGATTATTAAACTTCATCTGTAAACTAAGCTTGGAATTGGAATTTATTAATTCATTTATTGATTCAGCTTGAATAAGGTCTATTTTGCCATTCTTAAATCCCCTGTAGGTAAATTCACCCGCTAAGGCCTGCCTGGCTCCAAATCCTATAATTGTGTTTATTAATGCATCAATGATAAATGGGTTTGAATGGATGGAATATTCAGCAACATCTTCACCAGTATATGAATTAGGTCCGGGAAAAAATGTTAACAATCCGTCATCAAGAATATCTGACCCGTTTGTAAAGTGACAATACTTTACTTCCCTGGGTTTAATTTTTAGATGATCACCTGCTATGGTTTTATCTAGAATTTCTCTGGTTCTTTCCCCTGAAACCCGAACAATAGCTACTCCTGCCCTACCCGGGGGTGTTGCAAGAGAGACAATTGTTTCTTCATCCATTTCTTATTTTTTTGAAATAGTGATCACTTTCAGGAAATTATCTCCCTCACTTTCAGATTGAAGCTCAGGAAATTTATTTACTGTCATGTGGACAATTCTTCTTTCAAAAGGGTTCAACTCTTTCATATGAATAGATTTTCCGGAATTACCAATATCTTTTGCGTGTCTATTAGTAATAGATGTTAATTCCTTTTCCCTGTTTTTTCTAAATGATTCACATTCACAGTATATTTTTTTTCCAATTGATTCTGAAAACAGTCTATTTAGGAGATATTGAAATGCGTTTAATAAATTTCCATTCTGATAAAGCAGTAATCTATAATCATCACCTGAATAATTAACCCTTAAAAACTCATCCTGCTCTTCGAACTCAAACGTTAGGTCAATTTCCATTTCATCAATAAGGTTTTCAAGGAAATTTGATATTGTTCCTTCCGTTTTTTTAGCCGCCCAGGCATTAATATAAATTTCCCTCTTTTTATGCCCGAAATATTTTGTTTTTCCAGTTACTATTTCATACCTGAGTTCATTCTCTTCAACACCCAGATCTTCTGCAGCAATTGAAATAACCTCTTTTAAGGAGCTTGATAAATATTCTTTTTTTTCAATCATATCTTTTTAACTCCTTTCTTCTTTTTTGCAGCTTTCATCTCTTTATCAGTATCCTTTTTCTTCTGGTATATTTTTTTATTTATATAATGCTGTTGTCCCAATTGTAAAAGATTAGAAACGAACCAGTAGAGAGTTAATCCACTTGCAAGATTTATTACAACAAATGTAATAACTATAGGCATCATATATGTCATCATTTTTTTTTGATTAGGATCCCCACTTGTTGGAGACATTTTTGCCAAAATAATTTGAGTAAGCCCCATCAGGATCGGCAAAACATATAGAGGATCCGGCATGGAAAGATCCTTTATCCATAATATCCACTCTTCATGCCTTACATTTATAGCATTTCTTAAAAGCATAAAAAATGCAAATAAAATAGGCATCTGAAGCAGCATTGGAAGGCAACCTCCAGCCGGGTTTACTTTCTCAGTCTTGTATAGAGCCATCAACTCTTCATTCATCGCTTTCCGTTGAGCTGGATCTTTCTGGTTTTTGTACTTCTTCTTAAGGGCCTTCATTTTTGGCTGAATGGTTTGCATTTTTGCCATTGAAACACTGGATTTATAAGTTAAAGGAAATAATAAGAGTTTTAAGAAAATTGTAAAAATTACAATTGCCCAACCATAATTTCCAGAATTTAAAACTTTTTCATAAATTAAATTGATCCCTTTCAACATAATTTTCGCAATTGGTTCAAACCAGCTGAAACCATAACCAATAACCTTATTTATCTCTTTAAATTGAAACAGATTTGCTGTTCTTTCTAATTCCCTTTCTTCCTTGGGACCCATAAAAACCATATTCGGGTTTGTTGCAATAAGATAGCTTTTTCTATCCTTCTTTCCTTCTCTGGAAATTTGTTCATCTACAAAAGTTGTGATCCTGGAATCTCTATCTCCAATATCAAATTTAAAAATAACTGAAAAATAAGTTGTATCAAAGGCTCCCCAGGAAAAATTATAACCATTTGTTTTGCCAAAAGCCATAAGCCCAGGTTTCATACTTTTAAAGATAGTGTCCTCAACATCAGAACCATTAAACCCCTTAGCTTCATACAACATACTTTCAGGTCGTAAATTATTTCCAAGTTCAGGACCAAAGATGTATGGAGCGGAAATTTTTTTACCATTCTTTATAATCTCTGTATCAATCCCGATCACATAAGATTTTTTATATATAATAAATGTTTTTGTAACCTGTGTAGTTCCTTTATTATATTTAAATGTCAGCTTTGTGCTATTTTCATTCTTAATTTTTTCAACATTAAAAAGAGTATTATTAGAATCCTTATATAGGTCAACATTGGGGTCTCTGTCATCAAATGTAGAAAAATGAAAAGGTAATAGATCTCCTTTTTCTGAGTTTATTTTTTTTGAGACCAGATCAAGATCTTTTTTTTCGGGTATATTATCATCTTTATATTTTTTTAGAACAAAAGATTTTAATGCTGCACCCTTATTAGTAAATTCAGCGGTAAAGTTCTCAGTTTCAACTTTAATTAACTCTATTGTTTTGGCAACTACCATTTTTTCGACAGCCTGAACCACTTCAGTGACTTTATTGCTATCAATAGCAGTTTCAGTTTTCTGTTTTTCAAGTTCTGTTTTGATTGGCAGCTGCTCATTTAAACTTTTGTCAACCAATTCATTTTGATTCAAATTTTGCTGTGTATTTACATTCCGCATTGGTTTTACAACCTGCTTTGGAGTAAACAGTAATTGAAACCCAACAATCACAACCATAGACAGAGCTATAGCTAATATTAATCTTTTTGTTTCCATTTTATTCTCACCTCAAATTTTTCAGGTACCGGGTCCATTCCACCTTCAAAAAATGGATTGCATTTTAATAGTCTTTTTGTTCCCAGATAAGTCCCTTTTATTGCACCATGTTTTTCTATTGCATGATATGTATACATTGAACAGGTTGGATAAAACCTGCAATTATTTCCAAGCAATGGAGATATCAATTTCTTATACCCTCCAATGATCAGCATAAAACCTTTTTTTATCATTTTATTTATTTTTTGTAATTGATCTTAATTAAGATATCTTTAAAATATCTTTCAATTTGGTCACTATGTTCTTTAGTAAATTTTTTTTTCATTACAACCCAAAGGCTATAGTTTAATTCTAATAAACCTGAATTAAGCCTAAACAATTCTTTTAATCTCCTCTTAATATAATTTCTTTCAACAGCATTTCCAACCTTTCTATTTACTGAAATTGCAAAACGTGAATATGGGAGATTTGATTTTAAAAAGTAAAAAAAAAAAAGTCACCTTTAATTTTTTTTCCTTTTCTTAATAGATGTAAAAATTCCTTCTCATTATTTATTCTTTGAGAAGGATAAAACCTAAAAGACATTATCCGTTATACTTAAACAACGAGACGTTTTCTTCCCTTTCTTCTTCTACTGTTTAAAACAAGTCTTCCACCTTTTGTGGACATTCTTTCTCTAAAACCATGTGTCTTTTTTCTTTTCCTATTATTAGGTTGAAATGTTCTTTTCACAATAACTCCTTTAATTAGGATAAACTAAATTACCCTTCAATTTGAATTTAAGTTCTAATATATAAAAAATTCGAGTATTTGTCAAGCTTTTGATATATTTTTAAACTTTTCATCATTCACTTTATTTATAAATACATATCTAAAGAGCAGAGATAAACCCTGCCCTTTATGATTTATATAAACAAAAAGGAAACGCTGAGCATTTCCTGTAATACTATTTCAATTTTTCAATTGTGTTTTTTAATAAATTTTTATAAAGTTCGATATCCTTAGAAGTAGGATATGTTTTTATTAAATTCTCAATAGTTGCTTTTGCTTTCTCTTTATCACCTTTATAAATAAAATATGTTCCAAGTCTCAAACCTGCATCTTCTGTCCATTTGGCCTGTGGCGCCTTAACTGTTTCTGCTAGGTATTTGTCTATGTCTGAATATTTAACCACAATTGCTTTGGCTTTATTTATATCTTTTCTGGCATTTTCTTTAGCAATTTCTTCTTCCATAAGGGTATGGGAGTTAAGTCCAAGCATATAAATAGCAAAATGATATGTCTTTGGTTTTTCTTTATCTTTAAAAAGTTCTGCATGTTTCGCCAAATACTCATTGCTTTTTTTAAAATTCTTTGAGAGTGAGTAATAATAACCCATTAAGTAGAGACTCATTGAATAGTCAGCAGCCATTTTTTCTTTTGCAAATGGCATATCAACAAATTTTTGCTTATACTCTAACATTTTTGCAAAATCTTTTTTTTGCTGTAAAACGGTAGATTCTTTAAGATACATTTTAGCAAGATATTCCGTGGCTAATTGATGCTTAGGGTCAATAGCAATCGTTTTTTCCAAATTCACTATTGTATGCTTCATGTCCTTCTTTGCAGAATAAATAAATGACATTTGAAAATATGCAGGTGCAAATTTTTCATCGATCTTTAAAACTTTATTATACTGCTCGAGAGCATCTTTATAATAATTGTCTTTTTTTTCAGTTTCAGTCGCTTTGTTTCCTTTTGCTAAATACTTTGCTCCCTTTTTCATCATTTTCCTGATCTTTTTAGGAACTTCTTTTTTTACTTCATCTGTAGCCATGAGCATAAATCCCTGAAAAAGGAATATTGCCATAAAAATAATAATTACCATCTTTTTAGTCATATTGTAACTCCTATATTTTAATTTTTAATTAATTCAATTTGAATTATACCATTATTTATTTCGAAAATAAAGAGTTTGCATTGGAGGAATACTATATTGAGAGAATTGCAAAAGTTGATATCTGCAAATTATGAAGGGGTAAGCTCTGAACTTACCCCTTGATTAAAAAAATACTACTACTTCTTTTCTACTTTTTTTTCTTTATCTTTCTTTACTTTCTTTTTTGTTAAAAAATGAGCTAAAATCACTTTTTCAGGTTTTGTTACCTTGATCCTGAAATATTCGAAATCCTTTAAAAATTCCTTTTTTACTCTGTATTTGAATTTTTTATACTTTCCTTCAAACGGTTTAACAACAGCCATTTCTTCAAAAAGAAGTTCTTTCTTCTTAGTATAAACATTAAAATAGGGTACCCCTTCTTTCTCTGTTAAAATAACTCTGTAAACACCTCTTTTATAATCTTTCATATTATGAACAAAGGTTTTTGGGAAATATACTTTTCCAAGTTTGATGTCTTTTGATACTTCTTGCTTGTCGACAGCAAAATTCAATACAGAAAAAATTAAAGTAATAATTATTAATACACTTAGTCGTTTCATGCTTTTCTCCTATTTTTTAAATTTAAGAGGAATATAAACTCTTCTATTTTTCTTTCTTGCAATCTCTTTTGTATTATCATAAGCTGGTTTTTCTTCACCGTAACTTATTGTTTTTATTCTATCTGGAGAAATTCCATTGTCCACAAGATATTTCTTAATAGTCTGAGCCCTTTCTTCTCCAAGTCCCATATTATAACTTACAGTAGCTATTGAACAAGTGTGTCCCTGAATCTCAATCTTTGCTTCAGGATGATATTTTAAATATACCACAGCAGTATTAAGATCTAAACTTACAGATTCACTTAATTCTGATGAATCAATTGAGAAGAAATATTCTTCTTTTGGAGGAAGTATCACTTTTGTTACAGAGACCAGCACTTTTGCTTCAACTGAAGAACAGCTGTTGCTAACAGTTACATTAACCCAGGAGCTCCTGTTTTCAGAGTTCCATTTTATTGATATTGTTGGTGCTCCCTGTCCTGATTCAATAACTCCGTTTTCAGAAGTACTCCATTTATAAGCTACAGGTTTTGTTACATTTTCAGGAGAGTAAGTAACTGTGTAAGTTCTTGCTTCTCCCACCTTTGCTTCATTGTCTCCATCAAGTTTAACAGTTTCAATCTTAAAACAAGGTGGTGGAGGAGGTGTTTTACCAATAATATATGACACTGACCCCATCGCTCCATGTGAATCACCAAGCCCTTTAGTATCAAAAGCCAGATTTTTTTTATATCCCACTGCTAAGCCAAGACCATATTCATTTTGATATTTAACACCAATAATTACATCAAGCGGATTCTCTTGAGGAAGGTCTGAACCTGAGTATTTTTTTCCAGACAATTGAGCAACAAGATCAAGAGATTTTGTCAATTTTGTTCCGATTCCAGCAGAATATTTTAGCGTATTTCCAAGATCTATTCCTGTTGGAGATTGGTTCAATTGATAACCAGCATTTGCACTAAATGTAAGACTTTTTGAAAGTTTTTGAGAAAACAGTAAGTCTAGTCCATATTTTGCCTTTGAAGTAGTAACCATTTTGCTTTCATCTGATAGAGCAATATCAAAATGCCCAAAAATACCGAATCCGGTTTTTTCAGTTTCTAAAAGATTAAATTTTACTCCGAGAGAAGCATAGCCTAAACCAGTCTGCCAGCTGCCTGCATAAGGATATTCAAAATTAATATCACCTATGTCTGACATTTTTACTCGGTTGTATGAAATATTTAAACTTAGTTCAATTTTATCTGTAATTCCATAACCCATTCCAAGATAAAATCTATTGACATCAATATCTGCAGTCTGCAGATCAACATTATTATTGCCAAAAACAAAACCCAATGATCCATTTTCTAAAGAAAATGGACTTGCTACTTCAAAAATACCACCAAATCCTTTAAAATTATGGGTATTTGACATCAAGGGGATAAAAACGAGAATTAATCCCACTATCAATACAATAGTCTTTTTCATTTAAGCCTCCTTCTATTTGTATGAAATAATTATAGTTTATTCCAAATTCAAAAGTCAAGCAAAATTGTGATTAAAATTAATTATATAAATTTAATAACACAAAACTAATCAAAAATGCACTTATATCCTGTAATAACAAGCACTATTTGAGCCATTGTTGAATATACAATCAATTGATTTTTTCATATAATTATGATAAAATGTTTTGTCAGTTTTAAACTGAATGGAGGAAATATGACCAGCAAAGTGAAGTTTTTAATATTTATAGTAATAGCATTAATGTTATTTTCATGTGGCAAAAAAAATAATACCAAAGGAATCGATTTTGACTTAAATATATCACCTAAGATCGTATCTTATGATAATGCAGATATTTTAACATTGACTGACAAATTGTATATCAAGATGAATTTCAAATATACATTAAACGAAAAATTCAAAAAATTAGCTGATGATTACATTGTATTTGTACATTTTTGGAGAAAAAAACAGGACAAAATGCTTTTGAACTTTGACCATTCATTAAAATCTCAAGGGGTTAAAGAGACATCCAGCTGGAAGCAGGGTGATGTAATTACGTATTCCCAAAAAGTTTATATTCCAAAATTTCTTGATGATTATGATGCAGAATTTGATGGATTTGAAAAAATCAACCTTACAATCGGACTGCATAAGCCAAATAGTTCAAATGATAAAATAATTCTTTTTCATAAAGAAATAAGGGTAGAAGCTGAAGAAAGTCACGCACCCGCAATCAACTACCAGGACGGATGGCATGATATTGAAACAAACCCTAAAGGAAAAGAAAATTTTAAAAAATGGCAATGGACCAAAGGTAAAGCAACATGCATAATTGACAATAAAAATTATGAGTCTCCAAAACCAAAAAACTATTCACTCATTATAAGAGGTGGTGTTTCAAAAAATATTTTAAAGGATCAGAGTGTGATTTTTAAAATAAATGGAAAAGAAATAGATAAAT
The DNA here is from genome assembly GCA_965371805.1 of uncultured bacterium. Classification (GTDB taxonomy): domain Bacteria; phylum Acidobacteriota; class Aminicenantia; order UBA2199; family UBA2199; genus JAOZTV01. Next base: position 18,534 of record CBDUZW010000013.1, read on the forward strand.
TTATTCCAAAAAACGATTTTTTTGATAAAGAATTCACGATTACTCCTGCACAGATGGGAAATGATTATATGTTCACCCTGACAATTGAAACTGATATGTTTTTTGTGCCGTCAAAACTTGACCCTAATAGCAAAGATAATAGAGAGCTGGGAATGCAAATATACTATATCTATTTCAGAGAATCAATTAAATGAAAAATGCAAAAATTGTTGGTACCGGATCTTACCTCCCCGAGAGGATAATGACAAATGCTGATTGGGAAAAGATCGTTGAAACATCAGATGAATGGATATTTTCACGAACTGGAATTAAACAAAGGCATGTTGCAGCAAAGGATCAGTCCACATCAGATTTGATCGTAGAAGCAGCAAAAAAAGCAATTGAGGATGCAAAGATAGATAAGGATGAAATTGATCTTATTATAATAGGGACAATAACTCCAGATAACGCATACCCTTCAACTGCAAACTGGGTACAGAAAAAGCTTGGGATGAAACCTGTTCCCTCTTTTGATGTTGGTGCAGCTTGTTCAGGCTTTTTATATGGGCTTACAATTGCTAACTCAATGATAAAATCAGGCGCCGCTAAAACTATACTCGTTGCTGGAGCTGAAACTATGACAAAAGCACTGAACTGGCAGGATAGAAACACATGTGTCCTTTTTGGCGATGGCGCTGGAGTTGTAATATTAAGAGAAACTGAAGACAAAACAGAAGGAATCCTCTCAACTTATTGGGGTGCCGATGGAAACCTGGGTAACCTCCTTATGCAGCCTGCTGGAGGAAGTGCAATGCCGGCATCAGCAGAAACTGTTGAGAAAAACCTTCATACTGTTCATATGTCAGGAAATGAAGTATTTAAACATGCTGTGTTAAGAATGCAGGAAGCAGCAATGAAAGCTCTGGAAATTGCGGGCCTATCGGGTGAAGATGTTGATCTGTTTATTCCTCACCAGGCCAATCTGCGAATAATCAATGCTACAATAAAGAGAGCGAAAATCCCACTTGAAAAAACCTTTATAAATATTGAGAATACTGCAAATATTTCCGCAGGGACAATTCCAATAGCATTAGATCAGGCCAGAAAACAATCTAAAATTAAAGATGGCGACAAAGTTCTTCTTGCTGCCTTCGGAGCTGGATTTACATGGGGTGGAGCTGTTGTTCAATTCTAACTCTATAATTATATATGTCTATGGATGATCAATTAGTTTCAATAAAAGAAGTTGAAGGCTTTTTAGAAGGAGAAATCCTCAAATCTAAATTAGAGAGTTTTGGCATACCCTGTATGTTAAAAAGTGAAACGGCCAAAAGACTCTTTGGATTGACATTAAATGGACTAGGCAAAGTTAAAATTGTTGTCCCCAAAAATTTTAAAGAAAAAGCAATCGCTATTTTAGATGAAAAAGCCTGAATTAGTCTGCCCTGCTGGCGACTGGAGTTCAATGATCACCGCTATTGATAGTGGTGCCGATAGTGTTTATTTTGGAGTCAAGGGTATTAATATGAGAGCCCGGGCGAATAATTTCGACATTTTCGAGTTAAAAAAACTTACCGATTATCTTCACTCCAGAGAAAAAAAAGGTTTTCTTGCATTAAATACAATTGTAAAAGATAAAGAATTATCAAAAGTTGAAAAAATCCTCACTGAGGCAAAAAAGACAGATGTCGACGCTGTTATTTTATCTGATATGTCAGTGTTAAAGATGGCAAAAGAGATGGGTTTAAAACCTCATCTCTCAACTCAGGCCAGTGTCTCCAATAGTAAAGCCGTCTCTTTTTTCTCAGAATTGGGTATTAAAAGAATCGTTCTTGCCAGAGAGTGTACACTTGATGACCAGAAAAACATTCTTGCCTATATCCAGGAAAACAATATCCCCTGCGAAATCGAAGCATTTATACACGGGGCTATGTGTGTCAGTGTTTCAGGAAGATGTTATCTCTCTCTACACACTTTTGGAAAATCAGGCAATCAGGGAGAGTGCATGCAGCCCTGTAGAAGAGAATTTACAATTACAGAAAAGAACGACCGCGGATATGGGAAAGAGGCTGAATATATTATGGGAAATGACTATATTATGAGCCCTCAGGACCTATGTACCATAGATTTTATAGACAAAATAATTGATACAGGAATTCATTCATTAAAGATCGAAGGCCGGATGCGGTCAAAGGAATATGTTAGAACTGTCGTATCGGTATACCGCAACGCAATAGATCTCCATTTTCAGAAAAAATTATCAAAAGAGATTAAGGCCGATTATAAGACAGAACTAAGTACTGTTTATAATAGAGGTTTTTCCGAAGGTTTTTATTTTGGAAGACCCTTTAACTGGATCAGTTCAGACCTGGAACATACAAATGAAAAAGTTTTTGTGGGTGAAGTTACAAATTATTTTAAAAAAATCGGTGTTGCTGAAGTTTTAATAAGATATGAAGATCTGAAAACCGGAGACAAAATTTTTATAACCGGAAAAAAAACGCCTGGACAATTTACTGTTGCAGAAGAGTTACAGCAGGAGCACAAAATTGTAAAAAGTGTTAAAAGAGGTGAACTTGTTGGATTAAAAGTTCCTTTCAGAGTCAGAATTAATGATAAAATCTTCCTATGGAGAGCAAAAAAATAACATTTAGGCCTATTACATAAGTCTATAAAACACCTGCCATGTTTTATATATTAAGTAGGCATTGAAAAAAACCTTAAAATCTTATATTATAAAACGATGTATATGAGAAAGTTTTTTATTATTATCTTCTTAATAATTCCTGCTTTTATGTATGCACAAAAATATAATATAAAATTCAATAGAATTTCAATTGAATCCGGGCTCTCTCAAAGTACTGTTTATTCCATATCTCAAGATCAAAAAGGATTTATGTGGATTGGAACTGAGGATGGCCTGAACAAATATGATGGATATAATTTTAAAGTCTTTAGAAAAGAAAATAATTTATCTCATAATAGAATTACATCAATTTTTGCTGATAGAGAACATATCTGGATTGGTACATTAAATGGATTAAATAAATTTAATGTATATCAAAACAAAATAGAAAAATATATATTTAAAAACGATTCATCCGGTAAGAACGAGATTTCATCAATATTAAAGGACAAATCGGGAAATCTTTGGATAGGAACTGATAACGGGATTTTTATTTATAATAGAGAAAAAGATCAGCTTTCAACAGACCTGTTTAAAATTAACATTAATGATCTCTTATCAAGTAAGAATATTCTAAAATTATATGGAGATAAAAGAGGTATTATCTGGATAGGAACATTAGATGGCTTAAATAAGGTTGAGATAAATGAAAATAAAAAAGACCTAACCATTACCAGAATAGATAATATAAGTAATAATAATATTTTATCAATATGTGAAGACAATAATAATGTTTGGATAGGAACAGCAAACGGTTTGAACAAACTGGACAGAGAGGGAAGAATTGAAGAAGTTTTTTTCAACTCAAAAGAGAAATTTAGCTTAACCGATAACTTTATAACATCAATTTTAGTCGACAGGAAAAATGAAGTATGGATTGGAACAATTAATGGGTTAAATAAATATAATAGAGATAAAAACAGTTTTTATAACTATAAGCATGACCATAACGACTCATATAGTCTTAGCAATAATAGTGTGTTATCTCTTTATGAAGATAGCTTTGGTGTCATCTGGGCAGGCACAAACTTAGGTTTAAATAAATTTGATAATAACAAATTAAACTTTATCCACTATAAAATTAAAAATAATAATTTAAACAATAATATTCTTTCAATCTATGAGTCTAAATCAGGTGTTATCTTATTAGGAACAGAATTTGGATTAAATAGTTTTAATGTAAAAGAGGAGGTTTTTAAAGAATTTTTTACAAACAAAGTACAGAAAACATTTTATGAAAGTAATGGAATAACAACAATTGTTGAAGATAAAGACGGAACTCTTTGGATCGGGACAGAGGAAAATGGTATCAGGGCTTTTAATCCTAAAACCAACAAAATGAAACATTATTATCACATTAAGGATAAACATGATTCATTAAGTAATAATAATATAAATACAATATTCGTAAATAAAAAAAATGAACTATGGATTGGGACAGAAAAGGGATTAAATTTCTATGAGGGTACTGGAAAGTTTAAACGTTACTTTTTGAAAACAAAAAACAGCAACTCAATAGAATCAATTATTGAAGATAAAAATGGAACCCTATGGATAGGCACGAATGGTGGCGGATTAAATAAATTCACAAAAAAAAATGGATTTGAAGCATTTATATCAGAGTCTAACAATTATAATGATAATGTGATTCTATGTCTTTATGAAGACAGGAAAGAAAGGTTATGGCTTGGAACAAAAGGAGGATTAAAACATTTTTATAAAAAAAGAGAGTTTTTCAATTATAAAGAAAAACATGGTTTACCAAACGATGATATCAAAGGTATATTGGAAGATTCATCAGGAAATTTATGGATAAGTACAAATAGAGGCCTTTCAAGGTTTAATCCGGAACAGAAAACATTTCACAATTTTTTCCTTAAGGATGGGTTGCAAAGTAATGAATTTAACCAGAATTCCTGCATATTCAGTAAAAATGGAAAAATGTATTTTGGCGGAAAAAATGGTTTTAATGTTTTTGACCCTAAAAAGATCGGCATAAACCACTCCCCTCCTAAAATTGTAATAACATCATTTAAAAAATTTAATAAAGAGTTTAAACTAAAAAACCACATATCCAATACAAAAGAGATAAAACTTGCAAATGATGATAAATTAATTTCATTTAACTTTGTAGCTCTGAATTATTCAAACCCTTCAGAAAACAAATATTCATGGAAACTGGAAGGCTTGAATAATACCTGGATGGACCTTGGAACGAAAAGAAACATAACAATTACAAATTTAACATCAGGAACCTATTTCCTAAAAATAAAAACCTCAAATTGTGATGGTATCTGGAATGAAACAGGAACTGCTATCAAACTATTAGTCCCTACTCCTTTTAATAAGACTTTCGGCTTCTATATAATCCTCTTAGTTCTCTCTATATTGCTCTTTTTAATAATTTTCAAAATAAAAACAAATTCTATAAAAAAACAAAAGAAAAAACTGGAAGTTCTTGTAAAAGAAAAAACTGCACAATTAACAGAAGCTAACATAAAACTCTCAATTCTTGCTAAAGAGGATGGTTTAACAAACCTTATGAACAAAAGAACCTTTAGTGAGCACTTTGAATCAAATTGTGATATTGCCAGAAGAGAGAAAATACCAATTTCATTAATTATGATTGATCTTGATTATTTTAAGATCTACAACGATACTCTAGGGCATCAAGCCGGAGATAATTGCCTAAAAGTAATTGGTGAAGTTTTAAATCAAGCTATAAAAAGGCCTGGCGATATAGTAGCAAGATATGGAGGAGAAGAGTTCATAGTGATGCTGTACAATACACTCTCAAATGGGGCAACCTTTGTCGCAAAAAAAATACAGAAGAATTTAGAAGAGAAAAATATCATTTTTAATAAAACAGAAGTTCCCAATGTAAAAAGAGTTACAGCAAGTTTCGGTATAAGTACATTTATACCTACTGAAAAATTTAATACCTCAATTATAATTCTAGCAGCTGATACTGCATTATATCAAGCTAAATCAAAAGGAAGAAATAGAATTTTTGTTTTTAACTCTGATGAAACAGCCTGATTTATATTGCCGGCAACAATATCGACAGCTATTAAGATAAGATGTTACTAATTTAAATACCTCCATTAACGAATAAATTAAAGCTAGAAAAGCACTGTTTTATTGACATATTATGCAAATAATATTAAGATGTCTCAGTTATGAAATATATAAAAATTGTAATTATATTTGTTTTTGTCTCGTTTTTGTTATACCTCGGGTTTAAAGATGTCTCATTTAGTAAAATGATTGATGCTCTTGGAGGGGTAAGTATCTCAGCAGTAATCATCTTTTCTATTGGGACTTTTTCGCAGTTTTTTATTAGAGCATATAGATGGGGAATTCTTCTCAGGCCTTATAAGAAAAACATCCCAATAATGACTTTATATAATTTTACAGTCATAGGTTATATGTTAAATCTTTTTCCAGGAAAAGTGGGAGAATTGGCAAAAGCATTTATGCTTGCAAAACAGGAAAAAATTGACAAGGGAATCGGACTTGGTTCTGTATTTCTCGAAAGGTTGATAGACTTTTTAACAATTGTATTAATTTTTCTTGTATCACTTCTATTAATTCCTGAAATAAAATCAGATTTTTTAATAGGTTTAAAAGCAAATTCATTTATTTTTTTAATAATAGTTTTCATTATATTTTGTGTCCTGTTTTTATTGAATAATAAAAGTTTTTTTGCATTTGTAGAAAAAATAATTAGCTTTTTCTCAAAATTAATTCCAAAAAAATATCGTGAAGGTACAAGGCTTTTTTTGATAGACTTTGCAAAGGGGATCAGGCTTAAATTAGGTTTTTCAGATACTATTAAATTAATTCTTTCCTCAATACTGGTTTGGATCTATTTAATTCCTTTTTATTGGATATTGCTAAAGGGATTTAACATTGACATTTCAATCGCAAAAACAACAACACATCTGAGTGTCCTTGTTTCATCTGCTGCAATTCCAACTCCGGGAATGGCAGGAACATTCGATGCTTTCTCAATAAGAAGTCTAGTTGAGATATTAAAGCCAGCCAATGTTGTAGATGTAGCAGCAGCATATACTATCGTACTTCACGTTGTTGTACTAGCGTCCCAGATAATTGCCGGATCTATTGCTTTTAAGATGCAAAAACTGGATCTTAGTATTTTGGACAAATTAAGGAAAGAAAAATGATCTGCCCAGATTGCGGTAAAGTTGAAGATAAAGTTGTAGAAACAAGAGAAAGCAAGGACGGGAAATATATAAGAAGACGAAGGGAATGTCTTAACTGTACTAAAAGATATACAACATATGAGAAACTGGAAAACATCCCTCTTCTAATAAAGAAGAAGGATGGAAGGCGGGAAGAATTTGATATTGAAAAAATCAGAAAAGGAATACATAGAGCAATTGAAAAAAGAGCTATTTCATATAAAAAAGTAGAGAGAATCTTTCTTCAGGTCGAAGAATTAGTTTCAAATAATGAAAATGAAACTACAACAACAGAAATTGGAGAATTTATCATGAAGAACTTGAAAGAGCTTGATAAGGTCGCCTATGTTAGGTTTGCTTCTGTTTATCTTGATTTTAAAAGTACAAATGAATTTTTAAACGAATTAAATAATTTATAGTTTCGTAAAAAAGGGGGAAAGAATGGCAAAAAAAAACTTTTCACTATTAGAGGTAGAGGTTAGTAAAAACTTTTCTACTGGAATAAGTACAAATGTTGATTGGGAACCAAGGACAAATATTATTGAAGCTGATAAAAGTTTGATAATTGAAATAGAGCTACCAGGTGTAGATAAAGAGGATGTTACAGTTGTATTACAAAGTGACAGAGAATTTGTTATAAAAGGACAAAAAAAACAACCGGGATCAAGAAAAAATGATACCGTGACATATCACCTTTTTGAAAGGGAATTTGGCAGTTTTTATAAAAAAATAGTAGTTGATATTCCATTAGACACACAGAATATTCAATCTGTCATGGAAAATGGAGTGCTTTTTTTAAAAGTAAAAAAAAGTGAAAAAAGAAATATTCCCATTGAAATAAAATAGGAGAACAGAATGTCAGAAGACAAAAAAAAGAAAAGTCTCAAGAAGAATGATGAAAAAAAAGAGAAAAGTAAAATAATAAAAACAGACAAAAAAAGCGAAAACCAGAAAAAATCTAAAAAGGGCAATGAAGACAAATTGCAGATCCCGGAAAAACTTCCCGTTCTTATCTTACGAGACGTTGTCGTATTCCCATATATGATAGTGCCTTTATATGTTGGAAGGCCAAAATCCAAAAGAGCAGTTGATATCGCATTAAATTCAGACCGCCTTATTGTACTTATGACACAAAAGGACCCCCTTGTTGAGGACCCTAAAACCAAGGATCTGTATTTAACAGGAACCGCTGCTTTGATAGTAAGAATGTTAAAACTTCCTGACGGTCGTATGAGAGTTTTGGTTCAGGGTGTTTCAAGAGTCAAAATTAAATCTATTAATGATGGTGGAAAGGTTGTTTTATCAAACATCACTGTAGTTGAAGATAAAGAACCTAAGAGAATCACTCTGAAGCATAAAGCCCTTATGAAAAATGTCAGGGAGAAGTTCACTAAAATCTCAGAGCTGGGAAAGCAAATCCCAAGTGAAATATATGTTATCGTAGAAAACATAGAAGAACCGGGAAAAATGGCTGATATAATTGCATCAAACCTTGCCCTGAAAATAGAGGATTCTGAGAGAATACTGAGTGAACAGGATTCTGTAAAACGCTTAGAAAAAGTATATGAGCTTTTAACAAAAGAATTGGAATTGTTAAATATGCAAAACCAGATCAATATAAAAGCTCAGGGAGAAATGGATAAAAACCAGAAAGAATACTTTTTAAGGCAGCAATTAAAAGCTATCCAGACAGAACTAGGAGAAGACACTGAAATTACTGATGAAATCAATGGTTATAAAGAAAAACTTAAGGGATTAAAAATCTCAGATTCTGGACTTGAAGAAATAACAAAGAATATAGACCGATTAGGAAAAATGCATCAGGATTCTGCAGAAAGTAATGTAATAAGAAATTATCTGGATTGGATGTTTAGTTTGCCATGGTCAAAATCCGGCAAGGACAATAATAATATAAAAAGGGCAGAATCAATATTAAATAAGGACCATTATGGTTTGGAAAAAGTAAAAGACAGGATTCTGGAATATTTAAGTGTAAAAAAACTTAATCCAAAATCTCATGGACCAATCCTATGTTTTGTCGGTCCTCCGGGAGTAGGAAAAACATCTCTTGGTAAATCTATCGCTAAGGCTTTAAATAAAAAATTTGTAAGGATTTCTCTTGGTGGTGTTAGAGATGAAGCTGAGATAAGAGGTCATAGAAGAACTTATGTTGGAGCAATGCCAGGAAAAATCATTCAGGAATTAAAGAAAGCAGGAAATAATAATCCTATTTTTATGATGGATGAAGTTGATAAGATTGGAAAAGATGTAAGAGGAGACCCGTCTTCTGCATTACTTGAAGTGCTTGATCCAGAACAGAACAACACTTTTGCCGACCATTATCTTGGCGTTCCATTTGACCTTTCGAAAGTAATGTTTATTACTACCGCAAACCTCCTGGAGCCAATCCAGCCAGCTTTCAGAGACAGAATGGAAATAATTCAGATACATGGATATACAGAAGAGGAAAAAATAGAAATAGCAAAGAGACACCTAATCCCAAGACAAATAGAGTCTAATGGATTAAGTAATAAAATTATAAAATTCAGCAATGGTGCGATTAAAAACCTTATAGCTTTATACACAAGAGAGGCAGGTGTCAGAAACCTTGAACGTGAAATTGGTACTGTATGTAGAAAAGTTGCCCATAAGGTTGCTAAAGGTGAAAAAAAATCATTTAATATTACTATCAATAACCTCGAAAAATATTCAGGATATATGAAAATGTTTAGAGATCAAATGCTTGAGGAAGATTCTATTGGGGTTGCAACTGGAATGGCTTGGACTCAAGTTGGGGGCGATATCCTCTTTATTGAAGTTAAACTGATTCCAGGTAAAGGGAATTTAATTTTAACTGGTTCATTGGGAAATGTTATGAAAGAATCAGCAAAAGCAGCTCTCAGTTATATTAAAGCCTCAGTAAAAGACATAAATGTAGAACTGGCAAACTTTGAAAAAAATGACATTCACATACATATCCCGGAAGGCGGAATCCCAAAAGATGGACCTTCAGCCGGAATTACTTTGATAACAGCACTCTATTCCGCATTTACAAATATTGCAATAAGAAGAGAAGTTTCAATGACAGGTGAATTAACCCTCAGAGGAAAAGTACTTCCAGTTGGAGGTGTTAAAGAGAAAATACTTGCTGCAAAAAGAGCTGGGATAAAAACGATCATCCTTCCAAATAAAAACAAGAACGATCTGAAAGATCTTAAAGAGAGTTATTTAAAGGGGATTGAATTTCATTTTGTTAAAAATGTGAAAGACGCAGTAAATATCGCATTGGTAAAAGATATTTATAAATAGAATTTGAGTAAAGATTTTTTCATATGAATGAAAAAAGTTTTCAGGAATTTTTAGAAAAAAATTTTTCATTCTCTCATGGCATTGGAATAGGAGATGATGCCGCTGTTATAACAGGGAAAAACTCTGATTGTCAGGTTATAACAAAGGACATTTTAATAGAGAATGTTCATTTCAAGCTTGATTATTTCTCCTTTGAAGAGTTAGCCCAGAAAGCTGTTAAAGTAAATTTAAGTGATATTGCTGCAATGGGAGCTGTTCCAGAATTTTTCTTTCTCGGATTGGGGATCCCCAAAAAACATCAAAAGGAGATCAAATCATTCTTTAACGGTATAAAACAATGCTGTGATTTATATAATATTGAATTAGCTGGAGGAGATTACTCCAGTTCTGATCAGGTATTCATTTCCATAACTATGATGGGACGAATAGAAAAACCTATATTAAGAAAAATTTCTCAATCCGGGGATTACATTTGCATTACAAATAATCCTGGTGAATCTGCTCTTGGTCTTAGTCTATTACAAAAAAAAAAAATGAATGAGATGGAAAAGGATGAATTGTTTTTCATTAACAAACATAAACGCATTGTTCCTGAGGTTAAAAAAGGGCAGATACTTTCAAAATATGTTAACTCTATGATTGATATATCAGACGGATTAATAAAAGACTTAAACAGGATATTGTATGCCTCAAATAAGGGTGGAGTCATTCATTATGATCAAATTCCTGTATCAGATGAATTCAAGTCAGTCTGTAAAAAACACAATATAGACGAGGAAAGCTTAGTACTTGGAGGAGGAGAGGACTATGGACTTTTGTTTACAATCTCCAAAGAGAAAAAAACATTATTGGACATGGAAGGAATCTTATATAAGGTTATTGGAGAAGTTTTAGATAGTGAGGAATTAAAGATAAAAAAAAACAATAAATTTCTCAAAAACAAATTCTCCGGATACGATCATTTTAAAATGTAAAAATTGTAAGACGATAAAGTAGTGATTAAAAAAAATTAACCACTACTATAGTATAGCTATCTATTTAATATCCTGAATATGAAGCTCCCAATCATTATCATCATTTTCAATTATATAATAAATTTTCCCATTTCTGATAATTTCAAGATTAATACCCATCATTGACGACATGATCCATTTTTTTACAGTTGGTTTTAAGTAGATAGTTTTTAGTATTTTCCCTTTTAGATCCATAATAATATATTTGTTTTTATTACCTTCCTTTTCAAAGGTCTTTACATAAATCTTACCATCATCAATATTCATTGACTGAATTGAGGGATAATATTTTGGAAAAACATACTTGAAGTTTTTACTAAAATCTTTCCAGCTTATTTTATTCTGTAGTAATTGCCCAGTAATTTGAGGATCAAACTCTAATTCATTAACAACCTTTTTTTTATAAGCAGAACTGATTATTTTTTTTTCATAAGGTAAATTGATTTTGTATAACTTCTCCCCTGATGAATTATAAACATCTATATAAGGACCTTTCACACTTTTATCCACAAATATCATATCATTATAAACAGAAAAGAGTAGAAAATCCTTTCCCATATTCAATGTTAACTTTAGACCTGCGCCCTGTTGAATAAAATCCTGCCTAAAAAGTTCTTTAAGTTCTTCCATTTTTTGATTATATATTTTTACAGTAGATGTTGATAATTTACCGTCTCGTGGTTGAATAATTTTCCTGGCAATAAGATTGTTTCCCGCTGGTTGAAATAAATTTACCATTGGAAATTTCCTTAACTCTTTTATATATTTTCCATCATGTGTAAAAAAAAGAAGTTTATTGAAAGATTCAATTAAAACATATTCTTTATGTGCATAAAGTCTTAAAGGCATTTGAACAGAAACCTGGAATTCACCCGGTCCTTCACCCTTTCTGCCAAAAGAATTTATTAATTTCTGATCCTTTAAAGAATAAACATGGACTTTATCCATATCCATTACAAATAACCTATCACCATAAATATCGATCATAGATGGCTTTAATACTTCAGATAAAACTCCTCTATTTTCAGCAAAACCAGCTAAGAAAAATATAGGCAATAATATTGAAACAATTAATTTAATTTTCATTTTTCTCTCCTTTTTTTATAAGCTAATACTATTTAACGAGTCAAAGTGAATAATGGTTTCAATTAAATAAAAAAATTAAAGTATTTGAAAAATAGAATTGATTATTAAAAAGCAATCAACTTCTTTGAAGTAATTGATCTTTTGACATAAAATCAGTTTTTTAGTATTATAGTAGATGGAAAATAAAAATTTATTAAAAAAAACAGCTATAAAAATCCTGATACTTTTTATTCTTACGGGTATGAGTTTTGTTTCATGCAAAACTAAAGATGGAAATTCATTTGAGAAGGAAAAGGAACTTTTAGCAGAATATATCGCCAACAATAACATTACCGCAATCCCAACGTCGAGTGGTTTATACTATATTGAGCTCGTAGAAGGTATAGGAGAACAAGCAAAATCCGGAGATAAAGTAAATGTACAATATACTGGAAAACGTTTAGACGGAACGATCTTTGATTCAGGGCCTTATAGTTTTGTTTTGGGAACAGGTGCAGTAATAGCAGGATGGCATGAAGGATTCGCAATGATGAAAAAAGGGGGGAAAGCAACACTTATTATTCCTTCAAATCTCGCATATGGATCATCTGGATATCTTTCAATTGATCCTTATACAACTCTGATATTTGATGTAGAGTTACTGAACATTCAATAAATATTTAATTTAGATCTTGCAGAAATGAGTATCCTGCTTCGGAATAGTTCCATCAAAAATTGGCAATAAGACAGTAATAGTAGTACCTTTATTCAATTTGCTCACTACAGAAATACTACCTCTATGACTATTTACTATTTCTTTTACGAGTGACATTCCAAGCCCTATACTTCCATCAATATTCTTTTTTGCATTCTTTCCCCTTTCAAGAATATTGAACATTTTTTTAGCATCTTCTTCGTCCATTCCTATACCGGTATCTTTTACAATTACTTCAATCTCATTCAATTTTTTTTTTATAGAATATTTAATGTTGATAGTACCATTCTCTTTATTATATTTTATTGCATTCATAATAAGATTGTTAAAAACTCTTAATAAAAAAGTTAAATTCCCCCAAACTCTCTCATTTTTTTTTATTTTGTCATTAATACTGATCTTAATGTTTTTCTCATCAGCAAATGACCTCATTAAATTTACTGATTCGGATATAATATTGAATATTTCGACATCTTCCATTTTAATTTTTTCTCTATTCGAAACAAGGGAATAATCGAGAATATCATCCAGCATTTTGATTAGTATCTTTGATTTCGTGCTTGCTCTACCTACAAGTTCTTTGGATTTATTTATATCATTATCAAGATATCCTTTGTGTATAGTATCCAGAAGGCTTATAACTGAAGAAAGAGGCGCTTTAATCTCATGAGCCATAACGGCCAGCAGCTTATCAAAATTTTCCTTCCCTTTTACCATTTATAATAATAGTGTAAAAAAAAAAAAAAAGCTACTATCTTTAAGATTTTTCCCTCAACCTAAAACCTTCTCCAATAAAATTTATTGCTAATATTAAGAGGAACAATATTAATCCTGGAAAAATCACCAAAGATGGTTTCTGAAACAAATAACTTTGACCATTAAAGACCATCTGCCCTAAAGTTGGAATTTGTGAGTCAATTCCAAGCCCTAAAAAATTCAGGCTTGACTCTATTAAAATTACATTTGAAAGACATATGGTTGTATGCACTAATATTACAGGAAGAAGATGAGGAAAAATATGAATAAAAATGATTCTGAAAAATGAGGCATTATACGACCTTGCAGCAAGAACAAAATCCTTCTTTTTATATTTTAATACCTCTCCTCTTATCAATCTTGCATATCCAACCCATCCAGTAAAAGAGATAGCGAATATCATTGTAAAAAAACCATTTCCAAGAACTGTTATCCATATAATTATTAATAAAAATCCAGGAAAAGCAAGTAATATATCTCCAATCCTAAGAAAAAATGTTTCTAAAAAACCTTCAAAATATCCAGTAATAATTCCTATGGTTATTCCAATAAACGAGGAAATAATTATAATTAATATTGACGTCAGTATTGAAAACCAAAGACCAAATAAAGTCGAAGACAACAAATCTCTCCCTAGATTATCTGTACCAAAAAAATGTTTTCCAAAAAAATCTTCAAACCTTTCGTCCATATTTATCTTTATATCAAATTCAAAAAACGTAATACTCACTAAAGTTACTGATATAAATATCAGCAATATAATTACTCCACTTTTCAAGTGATTATTCATATAGACCTTTTTTTCTAATTTTAGGGTCCAGGAATAGGTAGGCAAGGTCAACAAGGAAGTGAATTATAAGATATAAAAACAGGATAAATAGTACAAGGCCGGAAATAAGGGGATAATCTCTGAATCTAATCGCTTCAATTAAGACTGTGCCAATTCCCTGCCATGAAAATATTGTCTCTGTAATGATAACACCTGATATTAACGCACCAAATTGCAGTCCAATAACAGTTAGAATAGGTATCATTGCATTTTTCAGGATATGTTTAAATACAATCTTATTTGTATTCAATCCCTTTGCTCTTGCAAATAAAACATAAGACTTGTTCATTTCAGCATAAAATGCTGCTCGTATTATTTTAGTCAGGAAGGCTGTCATGGATAATCCAATAGTTAATGCAGGCAATACGATATGTTTTAAACTATCCGACCCCGATATAGGTAATAATTTGAAATATACAGAAAAGATTAATATCAAAACAGGACCTAATAAAAAATTTGGAATTGCAAGAAATGAAGAACTTATTATCGTTGTAAAGAAATCTATTCCTGAATTTGGTTTCAAAGAAGAAATAATTCCAAGTGGAAAGGAAATCAATATTGCAAGAGACATTGCTGCAATTGACAAATACAGTGTATTGGGAAAAGATTGAAATATTATTTTTGAAACCTTCTCATTGTATATGAAGGACTTTCCAAAATCAAAATTTATTGAATTTTTTATAAAAACACCATACTGTTCGATTATGGTTCTATTTAAATCCAATTTTTCCCTTATTTCTAGTATATGATCAGAATTTGTTTTATTACCAGCCAGAATAAAAGCAGGATCTCCTGGAACAATTCTGACCATAATAAAAAGAAGGGAATCTGCAGCTAAAAGCAAAAAAAGAACAATAATAAATTTTTTAAATATATAATTTCGCATTCTAAAGAGATAAAATACTTAGAGGTCCACCGATAACTTTTCTTTCTATGACTTTTTCCCCATTTATTAAACTCATATTCCATATAATCAAACTTATTTTTTTTCCCGATATTTCAATTCCCGAGATCCCTTTAGGATGAACACAACTCCCTGAATTAAAATATGAAACCTGACCCTCTTTTGGGAAAGAAGGTCTGTGTGTATGGCCTATAATGACAGGAATCTTTGTCTCCTTAACCCACTTTATATATCTCTTATCCACCCTGATCCTTACTTTATGGTTTTTGGCAGGGCTAGTCATATCTGGAAGTCCCAATTTTAATTGTATCGGTCTCCAGAAGATCCTGACTAAAAACTTGCTTACCCACCATAGTTTATCATTGATAAGTTCTCCATGATGACCATGTAAAAGAAAAATAGTATTATCACCATGTTCTAATACTAGAGCCTCATGACTTTCCATGTCATCTTTCTCATTAAAGAGTGAGTTTATTTTCTTAAATATTTTTTTTTTTTTTTTTCTACTTCTATTATGATTTCCCCATATTAAATAGAATTTTTTTTTTAATGATAAATTAGCATAAATTTCATAGATTTTTTTATACTCTTTAAGAATATCATCAAAGTGATTATTTTCCCACAACTCATCACCATCACCTAATTCGATTAGAAGATAATCCAGATTGACATAATCCATAATTACTTTCAGAAATAATTCATGATTATGTTTGAAATCGTCTGCATTATCTCCTATACCCCTGTGACAGTCACTATAGATGAAAATTTTATTTTCTTTATTTATGTTTATCCGATCAGCAGAGTTATATAATTTTTTTATTTTCTTTTTAAATGTCATTTATAACCGGAAGGAAAATATGGCTCCCCAGCACGGACTTGAACCGCGAACCTAGTGATTAACAGTCACCCGCTCTGCCAATTGAGCTACTGGGGAATCATTAACCTAAAAATATCAAACTTTTCATATTTTGTCAATATATAGATCTTATTAAACATTGAATTATTTTTTTTTTTTTGATAAAATTAAAAAGATATGAAAAATCAATTAAAAACGGGAGTAAAAAATGGATAATGCTAATACAGCAGAAAGCTATGCTATTTTCAGACAGCCAATTTTTGATAGAGAAAAAAAAGTGGTAGCTTATAATGTAGAAGTGAGAACCTTTGATGATCTGGGGACACATAATAAATTTTTTTTTAACAAGTCCGTAACGGTTGACCAGCACCTTACCGAGAAAATAAAGAAGATTGCAAATGGGAAAAAAATTTTCATTCACTTTGACATTGATTCAATAAAAAAAGAGATCCCACTTACATTTTCTGAAAAAAAGATTGGAATAAATATCGAGGATAATCTCAATAAAGATTCTGAATTACGGGAAAATATTGAAAAACTTAAATTAAAGGGATTTGATTTAATCATCGATGGATTTGATTTGAAAGATAACGAAGGCTCAATGATGAACCTGGCAGACATATTCACAGTAGACTTCAGGAAAGATACAATTAAAAACAAAAAATCTGTTTTAGGCATTGAAGATCAAGAAAGCATCAAGCTTCTTGCTAGAGATGTTGAGACAGAAACAGATTTTAATATAGCATTAAACAAGGATTTTGATTACTTTCAGGGGAATTTTTTTACTCGACTTGATATTATTCCTACAGAGAATATTCCTAGTTTTAAGATTAATTTAATTAAATTATTAAAAGAATTAAATAAAAAAAAACTGAATTTTTCTGAAATTGAAGAAATATTGAAAAGAGATGTAGCTCTCACATTCAATTTATTAAAATTTATGAATTCAGCAAGTTTAGGTATCAAAACCACTATTACATCCATAAATCATGCTCTCAATCTCCTTGGAGAAATTGAATTAAAAAAATGGTTGTCAGTAATGGTTTCAACTAGTATTGGATCAGATAAGCCGGAAGAGTTACTAAGAACATCCCTGGTTAGAGCAAAATTTTGTGAACAAATTGCTGAAGAGTTAGAAATGAAAATAGAAAAAAATGACTATTTTTTAACTGGAATGTTTTCCCTGATAGATACATTTGTTGGAAGACCCGTTTTGGAATTATTAAATGATCTTCCTTTAAAAGATGAAATAAAGGCAGCCTTATCAGGTAAAGATAATCATTTATGGAAAGTGCTGGAATTAGTAAAAGATTTTGAAAATGGAAGATGGCACGAAGTTAATCAAAGTTTGTTAAGAGCAGAATTATCAAAAGTTAAAATAACTGAGTTCTACAATAAAGCAATAGAATGGAGTATGTTTTTTGAAAAAGCAGTATAAAATCAGGAAACTAATTTTTTATATTTTTCCTGCAAATTAATAATTTTTAGTTCATCTAAATTCTTTATAATAGATTGTAAATATTTAAAGCCATTTAAATCAATACTTTTAACAGACTTAAAGTCAAGAGATACAGAAGAATCAGAAACCGGTATATTTGCAACAACTATTTCAATTATTTTTGCTTTTGCAATATCTATAGTAGAGGTACGGAATGTAAGTTTAATATGCTTGCCATCAACAGTTATGTCTACATCCATCATATTATATACTATCTGTTTTTTTTTAAATGTCCATAGTATTCTAGTCTAATTTAAAAAATGAGACTTTTTACCCAGAGAAAAATTCACTAATTTCGTTTTTTTGAAATATCGTTTTTTTCTTGACAAAAATTAAGTTTCAATTTATCTTAATATTTAAACTTAAACTAAAAAAAGGAGTATGGGTTATGAAAAAATTATTTTTGTTATTTACGATTATTATTATTATTTTAGGAATCACATCTTGTAAAAAAGAGAAAAAGGTTGTAAAACCAGATTTACCTGAAGGACTTTATGCAAAAATCAAAACAGATAGAGGAGATATCACACTTTCTTTAACTTTTAAGAAAACTCCATTAACTGTAACTAATTTTGTTGGACTTGCTGAAGGCAAGATAGAAAATAGTGCAAAAAAACTTGGAGAACCTTATTATAATGGATTAAAGTTCCATAGAGTAATAAAGGATTTTATGATACAGGGTGGAGATCCGGCAGGAAATGGCTCCGGAGGCCCGGGATACTATTTTGAAGATGAATTCCATCCTGAATTAACTCATGAAGGTCCAGGAATTCTATCAATGGCTAATTCAGGGCCGGCAACAAATGGAAGTCAGTTTTTTATTACACATAAAGCAACCCCGCATCTTAACAATAAACACACTGTTTTTGGAAAAGTCATTAAGGGGCAGGACATTGTAAATAGTATTGTAAAAGATGATGTCATAAATTCAGTTGAAATAATTAGAATTGGAAAAGACGCTGAGAGCTTTTTACCAGATAATAAATCGTTTAAAAAACTATTAGCAGCAGGTGAAGAGAAAAAAAAATTGAGAGAATCTGAAGCAAAGAAAAAGGCTGAAAAACAGCTTGAAGAGAATAAGAAAATAATAACTGAAAGATGGCCAAAAGCAGTTACAACTGAGAGTGGCTTGCAATATGTAATCACTAAAAAAGGAAAAGGCAATTCTCCAAAGGCTGGAGATAAAGTACAGGCTCATTATGTTGTTAAATTTCTTAATGGTCAAAAACTAGACAGTTCCTACGATAGAAATAAACCAATTGAATTCATTGCCGGTACAATGATAAAAGGATGGAATGAAGCTATAATTGCAATGAAAAAGGGTGAAAAAAGAACATTGATCATCCCTTATAATTTAGCATATGGTGCAAAAGGCAGACCTGGAGTTCCACCTTATGCAACGCTACATTTTGAAATGGAATTAGTCAGTTTTGAAACTGCAAAAACTAAAAATAAAACATAAAATATCTTAAGGGCGGATTCGATTTCCGCCCTTATAGCTCTTTAAAAACTTTATCAATAAGTTTTAAACGTCGTAAATCCATTTTTTCTTCTAATTTTTTCTTTATTTCTACCAGATCATTTTTTATTACTGACAAACATGTATTTAACTGGCCGCCAGAAAAATTCTTTTTGCAGAATAGTATTCTGTTTCGCTGAAAATAATAAGTTGTATATTCAGGTTTTTTATGGCAGGTCTTACCTACTCCATGAAGAATTCTACCATTTTTGCTTCTTGCAAGAATTACACCATTTTTTCTGGCACGAAAGGAGAAATCAACATCCTCCCAATATGTATGAAATATTTCGTCCATACCATTTAAAACGCCAAAAGATTTTTTTGTGATCCACATTGCTGTTCCAGGTATATAATCCTGATCCTTATCTAATCTTTCTGATTCCATATCCTTATAATGGTGAAGATTTACGTTTACTGGATCAAAATACCCTCCAGTTGAATCAATTACATCCGGTTTTAAAAGGTAATAAATCGAAGGTGCAATAATTCCCGCATTTGTTTTTTCAGCTGTTTTGATTATTTCGAAAAGAGTATTATGAACAATTCTGGTATCATTGGTTAAGAAAAGACCTGCTTGATATCCTGCAGAGAAAACCCATTCCATTGCCCTGTTAAAACCTCCGGAATAGCCAGTATTTTTTTCTACTCTTTTATGATTAATGGCTGGAAACATTGATTTTAATTCATTATATACTTCCAGTTTTGACCCATTATCAAAACAGAAAACCTTTCTCTGATCATATTCCGAAGACAAAATAGAATCAATACACTCTCTTGTCTGGCGTATTTTATTATATGAAAGAATAATAATTGCTGTATCAGTATTAGTCATTATAATTAATACCATATGGATAGGAGGAATGCAAAGGAAGTTTTTTTTTAAAACGTGAACTTTTTAATATTTTTATCGTACTACCTAAATTAAACAGATATTTGTTTATAACATTATTATTTGGAGGAAGATATGAGAAAAGCTTTTATTATTGTTTTATTATTTACAACTTTATTTGCATATGGTGAAGGAAAGGACGAAATACAAAAACTAACATTACAGGATGCAATTGCAGCAACTTTAAAAAATAACCTGGATTTAAAAATAGAGGTAATTAATTCACAAAGTTCAGAACAGTCTCTAATGTCAAGTGAAAGCATTTTTATTCCCAATTTTAATCTGGAATTTAATAATGGAGAGACAAATAGTCCTTCAACAGGTTCGTTTGATGGAGCGGATATCAATCAAAGAAAGACCTTGTCCCTGATGGTGGGGCTGGAGAAGAAATTTTCAATTGGTGGTACATTAAGTGTCGAACTTAATAATAGAAGAATAAAAACCAATAGTACTTATTCAACCGTAAATCCTTCATTAAATACAAATCTTACATTCAGGTTAAGCCAGCCATTATTAAAAGGCTTCGGAACATTTGCAACAAAAAAAGATATTTATATTGCTGTAAATAACCTTAAAAAATCAACTTTTCAGTTAAAGAGCAAAGTTATTGATTTAATATATGATACTGAAAAAGCATACTGGAATCTTGTATATAGATATCAGAATCTTGAAGCAAAAAGAAAATCTTTAGAACAATCAAAAAAATTCTTAAAACAGAATATAAGAAAAGTTGAAATTGGAACATCTGCTCCAATAGACATTCTCTCAGCAAAGGCTGAAGTTGCAACAAAGGAGAGTGAAATTGTTTCTGCTGAGCAGGCAATTCAAACTCAAGAAGAAATGTTAAAAGTTATCATTAATTCAAAAAACAAGGATGTTAAGATCATCCCCTTAGATAAACCAGTAATCAGAGCTTTTAATACAAAATTTAATGATTATTTATTAGAAGCATTAAATAATAGACCCGATATTGAAATGGCAAAACTGGATCTGGCAAATTATAAAATAAATGTTAAATACATGAAAAACCAACTTCTTCCAGAGCTTTCCCTACAGGCTTCATACTATACCAATGGACAGGGAGGTACTCAATTTATCTATGCTCCCGGCAGCAGCCCATTCGAACCCAGGGTACCGATTGGAACTATAGAAAAATCTATATGGGATTCAATTCAAGAATCAGCAAAAAATAAATACAAAAACTATTCTGTAGCATTAAGCCTCAAAGTTCCATTAAATTTTAAAAAAGAGAAGGCTCAATTAGCAAAGGCCAGGTTCGATTTTAAAAAATCTTTTTTAACATTAAAAAAGCTTGAAAGAAACACCTATTCTTTAGTTAAAAACGGGATTAAAAATATTCAGGCAAATAAAAAACTTTTTGAAATGAATGATGTTGCATTAAAACTACAGGGACAAAAACTGAACGCGGAAAAGATGAAACTATCTGTTGGATTATCTACAAACTACCAGGTTTTAACATTCCAGAGAGATCATGCAGATAGTGTAGCCAAAAAGCTTCAATCCGCAATTAGCTACGAGCTGTCAATTGCTGAAATAAATAAGATCCTGGGTAAAACATTAAAAACATATAACATTAAATTTAAAGATATAAAATAGGAATTGATTCTAATCACCAGCAGTTTGAATTATTAATGATTTTACAGTTCATTTTTATCATTCTGCTGGTTTAAAAACCTTCATATAAAGTAAAATCATATCTGTTTTTACTATCCTGAATTTCAAAATATTTTCTTTTTTTAAAAACAAAATTAAAGTTCTAGTTGCACTATGTAATTTTCAACAGGGCTATTGATTTTATATCATATATATGAAAAGATATAGATTAAACTCGGTAGTATTAGGAGATATAATGAAATACAAAATAATGTTTTTGATATTGGTTCTATTTATTTTTGGAATTATATCTTTCAGAAATATGGAAGGTTGCACAACAGCAATTATTGGTGGAGACGCTTCAAAAAACCAGGTTCCAATGTTATGGAAAAACAGAGATACAAATTTTCTTTCAAATAAAATCATCTATGTCAAAGAAAAACCATATAATTATATTGGTATTGTTAATGCAGAAGAAACTTCAGGAAGATATGTTTATGCTGGATTGAATTCAGCAGGTTTTGGCATAATAAATTCAGTTGCATATAATTTACCTAAAAAAACAGAGGAAACACATGACCTGGAAGGTCAAATAATGGCTGATGCTCTTCGTACATGTAATACAGTAGATGATTTTGAAAAATATATTAAAAAAAACCTTGGTGCGAATCTTGGCAGCTGGGCAAATTTTGGTGTCATTGATGCTGATGGCTCTGCAGTTATATTTGAAGTTCATAATAATGGTTATAATAAACTTGACACAAAAAATTCCCCTGAGAAATATTATATTAACTCAAATTTTTCCCGTAGTGGGAAGACAGGGAATGGGGAAGGATATCTTAGATTTGAACAAGCTACAGCTTTGTTTAAACAGATTCCTGTTAAACAGATAGACCATAAATATATTTTACAAAATATATCCCGTGATTTTGGACATCAGCTGGCGATACATCCAAGTCTTAAAGATTTAGAAAAGCAACCTATTAATAAACCTTTCTGGGTTCATAACAGAAATTGTATCAATCGTTATAGTACATCATCAGCAATTGTAATTAATGGAAAATCAAAAGATAGAAAAAATTCAGTTGCAACACTCTGGGCTATTATTGGAGAACCGGTAACATCCATTGCAATTCCCCTCTGGGTAGAGGCAGAATCAGTTCCACTTGCTCTTTATAAGGGTAAAACTGCAGCTATCTGCGCTGAAGCATTAAGAATCAAAAAAATCATCCATCCCTTCACAGAAGGTTCGAAAAACAATTATATGGATGTATCTAAATTGGTTAATAAAGAGGGAAAAGGTTTTTTAAGCAAAATATTGAAAACAGAGAAAGAAATTTTTGATGAAACAGAAAAGTTTTTAATGAAAAAGCATACAGCAAAAGAGTATGCAGCTTTTCAAAATAAAATGGCTGATAAAGCATTGCAGACATTAAGGAAGATAAACTAATAATTAAAGGGTAATAATTCAGTTTTCTAAAATAGTTCAAAGTAATATTTGCACCAATTTTTTTTATGACTTCACTACTTAATTGAATCTTCAAAACTCAATCTTATTGCATTTCGCTTGATATCATTTCTTTTCCATTCCTCTGCTGCAGATATTACTTGATTTAAAGCAGTATCCGTTTTTTCTTTTATTATCGTATCGACTTCTTCAAAGTCTTTAAAAAGAACCAGTTTCACAAACCTTTTATTTTTCATTTTTCTACTCCATTTTAATCCTGATTAATGTGAGTTTCAGGCTTGCTATATTTATCAAATAGCAAGCCTATTTTTTTTTATTAATTGTGTCAATCCTTCCCCATCTCTTTTACAGCAACAAGTTCTTCTGTCGTAAATATTTTTTCAATATCCAGGATTATTACAAATTCTTCATTAAATTTGCCCATTCCTTTTATAAAATCTGTATCGAGTTTCGTACCTATCTTTGGTGCAGGTTCAATACTCTCTGGTTCAATAGTTATTACCTCTTTTACTGAGTCTGCTAAAGCTCCAATAAAGGTCTTTTCACCATCAACCGTTATGTCAACTATAATGATACAAGTATCAACTGTCTTTTCTGTCTCATCCATCCCAAATTTTAATCTTAGATCAATAACCGGAACGACTCCACCTCGAAGATTGATTACACCCTTCATAAAATCAGGGGTCCTGGGTACCGTTGTTATCTTCTTAAAATCCATAACCTCTCGTACCTTGGAAATTTCTATTCCATATATTTCGTTACTCAAATTAAATGTGAATAATTGTCCATCATCTATTAATTCCTTTTTATCCATTTTTTTATTCTCCTTTAAAAAGGGCAGATACAGTGATCTGCCCCTACATTTTTTGTAAATAATAAATCGATCGTAATTTTCAAAAGAGAGACGCAGTTCCCTGCGTCTCTACGTTCTTTATAAATCTTTCAACTTTATAACTTTCAACTTTCAACTGTTTCTAAAATCTCTCAAAATCACTATCTTCATTGTCTGTGCCTGATCCCATATCAAGTTTCATTCCACCTGTTTGTGGTTTTAACTGCTTTGCAGGTTGAGAGTTAGAAGCTTTTGTGTGGGTTTGCACAGATCGGTTTTGCTGAGGAATTGTCTGTCTGTTTGATCTCTCATTTCCTAAATGAAAGAATGATATTGATGATTGCAACTGCTGCGCCTGAGAGGATAATTGCTCTGAAGTAGATGCCATCTCTTCAGATGATCCTGCATTCTGCTGAACAACTTTGTCTAACTCATTTATTGCTTTAACTATCTGCTCTGCTCCCTGATTCTGTTCTGTACTGGATGCAGTAATCTCCGATACTAGATCCGCAGTTTTACCTATATCAGGTACAAGTGCATTTAACATTTCAACTGCATTCTCTGCAACTCCAAGGCTATTTTTTGCAAGTGTCGTGATCTCTTCAGCTGCATTCTGACTCCGCTCTGCAAGCTTTCTTACTTCTGATGCAACTACTGCAAAACCCTTTCCATGCTCTCCGGCTCTTGCAGCTTCAATAGCTGCATTTAAAGCAAGTAAATTAGTCTGCCTTGCTATCTCCTGAATTATATTTATCTTTTCTGCTATCTCTTTCATTGCAGTTGTTGCTTCAGTTACTGCTTCACCACTTTCTTTAGCATTTGACGATGCTTTAGCCGAAATACTTTCAGTTTGTTTTGCATTATCTGTATTCTGTTGAATATTTGCTCCCATCTCTTCCATTGATGAAGAGATCTCCTCTGCTGAAGAAGCCTGTTCAGTCGCTCCCTGTGATAATGACTGCGCTGATGCACTAAGCTCTTCACTGCCTGAGGCAACATTTTCTGAAGCAGACTGAATCTCTACAACTATCCTTTTTAGATTCTCTGACATTTTCTTTAGAGACTTAGCAAGTTGGCCAACTTCATCTTCTTGATCGACATCCATATTAACTGTCAGATCACCTTCAGCCAGTGCATTTGCAAAATCTACACCCTTTTGTACCGGAATGGAAATGCTTCTCGAAATAATAACTGCAGCCAAAAGTCCGATAATTATTGCAAATATAGTTATTATAATTGAAAATGATTTTGCAGAACTTTCAGCTTCAAGCATCTTCTCAAAAGCTGATGTATTAATTTTTTCCGAACCAAGCAATACCAAACGGAATTTTTTTTCTGAATCTTCCATTTTTTCTTTTTCACTTAATATCCCATTATGAAATTTTATACCTACCAACTCATATTCGTCTAAATATCCCAAAATTGTTGTAGCAGCTGATTCCAGTTCCGGGATTCCATTAACCAGTTTTTGCCATCGGACAGCTCCGGCTTTTGAAACTTTTAATTGCTTCTGGTATCCAAGCCATTGCGCATTCGCATTTGTAGCAACTAGATATACTGCATTTATTCGTAAGAGTAAAAATGGTGCAATAACATCTTCATTTAGAACCTTATTTATTTTTGCCCATTTACCTAATAAATCAAAATTATTGTTTTTCTTAGATTCTGATATTTTTGGATTAATAACTTCACCTAATGCAGTATTAATTTTTCCTGTGATATTCCAACCTATTTTAGACCAATCTGCAAAGCCTGAGTCTTTGTTTTTACGTGCTATAACAGCTTCTGCAAAACTTGCCCTATATTCATTAGTATTATTCTTTATACCATTAAGCAATTCAATATCAGAATTATCCGTAAGCTTGGGTCTTAAATCTTCTATATGTGATTCCAGGATAGTCAAGCTATCTTTCATCTTTTCGACTGAATTTTTAGTCTCACTACCATAAAGATTAAATCCCCGTAATTGAAAATTCTTTCCCTGCCTGAAGGAGTGGAGCATTTCAGTTTTAATATCATTTACCTCCCCCCTGATTTCGACTTTTTCAGCAACAGAATTCATCCCACTGTTTGAGACAAAAGCGACTACTCCGGTAAGCAGTAAAACCAAACCAAAACCAATAATTAACTTTTTACTAACCTTTAAATTTTTAAATTTCATTGTTCTCCTCCTTTTGATTAATTTTTATTTTTACTTTATTTCCCGATATATTTTTATTGTATTCCTGCAAACATTGATTGACTTTATTTAGAAATTCTTTTATTGAAAATGGCTTCTCTAAAAAATCATAAACTTCATTTCTATATAGATCCTCCAAAATTGATTCATCAATGTATCCAGTAATAACCAGAAAATTTACTCTATATTTAGATAGCCTGGATGCTTCTATAAGCTGAAGACCTGACCATCCTGGCATATTAATATCAGTAATTACAAGATCATAAACAAGTTTGTCATTTTTTGTACTTATAGCTTTCTTCAATCCTTCATCACCGTTTTCTGCCGTTGCAACAATAAATCCATCTCTTTTCAATGCAATAGAGAGAGAATTACTCAGAACATGATTATCTTCAATTAAGAGTAAGTGTTTATTCATTCGCCCTCCTTTTCATTACACTGTTTTACAGCAATTAATATGCCAAGCTTATTTTTATTAAAGTTTTACTATAACAAAATGGTTAAAAAGAGCCATATAAAGGCTTTTATAAATTGAGAAATAATTATTTTACTTAGAAATATAAATGAAATTTGAAAAATGCATTATGTCGAAAAAAACGACAATACTATTGGCTATATATTCAACACAACGGATATATAATGGTTTTTAAATATTATTATTTAAATCGACAAAGTGTCGAAAAAAACGACACTATTTGAGCTATTATTTTATCTTTTTCAATATTGTGTGCCTATGGACCCCAAGTACTCTGGCTGCCTGGGTTACATTATTCTTGCTCCTCTTTAGAGCCTCATTTATAACTACTTCCTTCATTTCATCAATCGTAAAAAGCTTTGGATACCTGGATAAGTCTTTTGCAAAAGTTTCCAGTATATTTTTAGTATTTTCAATATTACCAGTTTGAAGGTTTGTTAATTTAATCGGTTCTATTTCCAGTTTTTTCAACAACCATTCAGAGGAGATTTTACCTGACTTGTGATTACTGACAGCATCATATATCAAGGCACGTAACTCTCTGATATTGCCTGGAAAATCATATTTAGCCAGATATCCCAAAGCTTCATTTGAAAAAACACATTTTTCTTTGTTCAACTCTTTTACAGCATTATCTAAGAAATACTTCACCAAAAGTGCAAGATCATCCAATCGCTCCCGGAGAGGTGGAATTTGAATATGGTGAGTTCGTAAACGATAATAGAGGTCATTCCTGAATTCATTTGTATTTATCATTTCACCTAGTTTACGGTTTGTTGTACATACAATTCTACAATCACTTCTTTTAATCTTATCACTGCCCAATGGAAAATATTCTTTTTCCTGCAATAGCCTTAATAGTTTTATCTGTGAGGCTATACTTAGATCTCCAATCTCATCAAGACATAGTGTGCCGGACTTGGCTTCTTCAATAAGACCTGCCCGTTGAGAATGAGCATCAGTAAAAGCTCCTTTTAAATGGCCGAAAAGGGTATCACTGAAGATTGAATCATCAAGTCCTGCAACATTTACAGATACAAATTTACCTTCTCTTCCACTTAATTTATGTATTGCCTTTGCAAACAGTTCTTTACCAACTCCTGTTTCCCCTATTATCAGCACAGGTTCCATCGAAGAGGCAATTGCCTCCATATAGCAAAATTGAGAGATCATTAAATCGTTCTCTGTAATTATTTCAGAAAAGGCTTCCGGATTTTCAGGTGCTGAGGATAAGAACTTTTCACTTAGTATTTTATGTTCCTTTTGTAATTTACGAACTTCCAGTAAACGCTTGACACTTGTAATAAAACGGTTTTTTTCAACCGGTTTTACCATAAAATCCTTCGCACCTAATTTTAGACATTCAACTGCAGTATCAACTTCATTAATAGCAGTGATAACAATTACAGGAATATCAGGATATTTCTCTCCTATCAAAGGGAGTAACTCTTTGCCTGAAATTTCCGGCATCATAAGGTCTAAAACCAATAGATCAACCAGGTTTTTCTCTAAAAGATCCATAACTTCACTGCTTTTTACAGAGGTGATTACCCTGTTAATACCAGCAGTATTTAGACCTATTCTATAGCTGTTTAATACATTTTGTTCATCATCAACAAGTAAAACAAAACCTGCATTTAAATTTTGATTGTTCATATTCATATCCATTTAAACAGTACCGGATTCAATTGGTAGGACCATAGTAAAAACTGAGCCTTCACCCACTGTTGACCTTATATCTATCCTGCCTCCATGATTTTTCATAATTCCACTGGAAACGGACAATCCCAATCCTGTCCCTCCTGAATCCCTTTTAGTTGTAAAAAAAGGATCAGTAATAAAACTTATTTTTTCTTCTGGTATTCCACAGCCCTGGTCTTTAACCATGACCAGTACCTCATTCTTTAATTTGTCCACTTTCACATCTACCTCAATGTATTGAGATTTTTTATCCAGCGCCTCACATGCATTGGAAATAAGATTTATCACCACCTGAAGAAGTCTCTGAAAATTACCTTTCAATGATATATTTTCTTCTAGATAGTTTATTGAAAAATGAATTGTAGATTTACGGATATGATTATCCAGCAATTTGGCTGCAGATTTAACTACTTCATTAATATTTAGAGATACACGCTCATTAACGGGGCTTGGACGGGCAAAATTTTTAAGATCCCTGACAATTTTTTTTATCTGATCTGAACTTTGAATAATTCCGTCAAAAAGATCTTCTGCGGACTCTTTTATCTGTGTATACTCCAATCCACCAAGAGTGAACTGACCCGATTTCAGGTATTGTTGTTCCAGTATAGGCCATGTATCATCAAAAATGTCTTTAAGAATTGGCGCATTAAAACCAATTGCATTATTAGGATTATTTATCTCATGAGCGACTCCGGAAACGAGTGTGCCCAATGAGACCATTTTGTCTGCCTGCATTAGCTGCAGCTGGTACTCTTTTTCTTTTTTTTCGCTTTCTTTAATTTTTGACAAATCTCTTATGGCGGATAAACGGCATTTCATACCTTTGTAATCTACATCTCTAGACGTTATTTCAACATCTACAAAGGAACCATTTTTATGCAGGGATTTTAATTCATAGGTTCCCTGAAATTTAATTGCCATATTCTTTGCAATTAATTTATGGTGATCTTGAGATATAAAATCCAGCACCATCTCGCCCAATACATCATCAGGATGATACCCAGATATTTCTAAAAAACGGTTATTGCAGTCTAAAACACGACCATTCTTCGTAATCATAACACCTTCCTGTGACGCTTCCGACAATATTTTGAATCTTTGTTCACTATGGAAAAGCGAGTTTTTGGATTTATTAATTTCTGCAATCATTGAATTCATTGAGCTCCCAAGTAATCTTATCTCCTTTGGCCCTTTTTCAGGAATATCATCAATAGGTATTCCAAATTCATCTGTCTTTTTTATTAAACTAATAAGTCTATTTAATGGGTTAATAATATTTTTTGAGACAATAAAAGAAATTATTAAGGCAATTATGATGAAAATAATGGAAAAAGCAATTATTGCATTTATGATAATTGATATTCTCTCTTCACTTTCTTTAACATAAACTGAAGAACCAATATACCACCCAAGTGGCTTAAAACCCGTGATATAAACTTTTTTAAGAAAACGATATTCTCCTTCAAATCCAGGTTTGTCCCAAAGATATTTCATCGTCGGCTCAGAACTTAATGCAGTCTGTTTAAATTCTGCTAGAAGTTTACCTCCAGTTGTTGGATTTATAGCATTAGTCATATCGGTATTCTTAAGATTTGGATGTACAAGCATACGATACTTATTATCAAAAATAAAAAAATATCCGCTTTCTCCTATCCTCTGTTTTAGGATCGTTTTATTCAAATCAATTAATACGGCATTAATACGATCCTGTACATCCTTCTCTATATCATCTATATAAACACCGGATCCAATGACCCAGCCCCAGGGTTTAAAAATTTTTACATAAGAAATTTTTGGCTGTAGTTGTGTTAATCCTTCTGGAATAGGCTTTGGCCAATTATAATCAACAAAACCTTCATCTTTTTTTAAACAGACATCAACAGATGCTTTGAATAAATTTACATTCTTTCCTAAAGCACAATTAAACAGTGGGTCATTAAGTATCTGTCCATCTAAATTTGGAATTGTCGGATGCATTATCATTCTGGGGTAAGGGCGAAAAGTATTATTTATCCAAAAATATCCAACTCCATCATCATAACGGAGGTTTTTTAGGTGATCAAGTGCTCTTTTTTTTGCTGCATCTTCAGATATTTTGTTTTTTTTGAATTCCTGATACATATTGGTGATTATTGAAAAAGCAATTGTTGTATTATTTTTTAACTCAATCTTTCTACGGGAAAGCATTGCAGATTTGTGAAATATTATGCTGTTATATTCTGATTCAACATGGTTGCGGGTCGCTTCCAATAAGCCGAGAGCAGTACTTTCAAGATTATTTTGTACTACTTGTTTTGTCTTCTGACTGAAAAACACAGTCACTATTATAATTGAACATAATACAAGACCTGTAACAGAGAGTATTATTCTTGATTTCAGTGAACTAAAAACCATTCCATTCTCCAAATTTTAATTCAAACAATAAGAGGATAAACATTTTCAAAATCACCCATAATAAAAGTTATCATAACAGGATTTTTATTGCAAATTTGTCTTTGTAAACATTTTTTATGTCATGCAATTTTACTATAAGTAACACTTTATTTAAAAATTTGTGTTTTTAAGAGATAAGGCATTATTTTAGGAGGAGACAATTATGAAGCAAAAGTTTATCATTATACTTTTTACTATTCTACTAATTATAGGTTCTGTAAATATTTATTCAAATGGTACAGACCGTTTTGGAACTATTAAAGGTAGAATTATTGACAAAGACACAAGAAATTCGGTTCCAGGAGCTACTTTAAGATTAAAAGGAGATAACAAAATAATACTTTCCGGTATAAATGGAGAATTTATTTTTCCAAAAGTAAGAGTGGGAACTCACTCCATTTTAATTAATCTTGAAGGAATCATTTCATTGGTAAAGACAGATATTATTGTAAAATCAAGAAAAACGACATTTTTATATATAGAATATTTATTAAAACCAAATATAATTCAAGAAAATATTACCGTTGAAGCAGAGTATTTTACACCTTCCAGAATAAATAAAACCAGCTCAACAAATTTTTCAGCTGAAGAAATAAGAAGAGCTCCCGGGTCTGCCGGAGATGTCAGTAGGGTCATATATCAACTGCCGTCTATTGCAAAAGTAAATGACCAGGTGAATTCATTGATAGTAAGGGGGGGGAATCCTTTTGAAAATGTCTTTTTTTTAGATAATATTGAGATAAGTAATATAAACCATTTTCCAACTCCTGGATCATCTGGTGGACCAATAAGCTTACTCAATATGGAGATGATTGATGATGTTGACTTTCATGCCGGTGGATTTTCTTCAATATATGGGGATAAACTTTCTGCAATAATGGATATAAATTATAGAGAGGGCAACCGTGACGAATTTGAAACTCAAATAGATTTTAATATGGCGGGGTTTGGTTTATTAAGTGAAGGACCCTTAACTAAAAAAGGGTCATGGATATTATCAGTAAGAAAAAGTTTTCTTGAATTACTCACAGCAGCAATAGGGACCTCAGTGCCACCAACTTATGGTGATATTCAAAGTAAAATTGTATTTGATATTACTCCCAGAAATAAAATTTCATTTTTAGGAATCCTTGGTTTAGATAAATTTAACACCAGTGCAGAAGAATCTAAGGAGGAAGGGAGATCAGATTATATGCAATTTAAAAGTTCCGAATATACAGTTGGAATAAATTGGCTCTCCCTATGGAGCAATAGGGGTTATTCAGAAACCTCTCTCTCATTATCACGCACCAAATTTACGGGTAAATTTTTCAAAACGAAGAAGGAAACTCTTTTTTTTGATAATGACTCAGTTGATGAATCTCTGACACTTAGAAATGTAAATAATTATTCTTTTAATTACGCAAATAAAATTCAATTTGGATTTGACTTAAAAAATATAAAAACAATATATAAGTATTCAATTGCTGCCGATATAAATCCAGTTGGAGATTATATCCCTGCTATATCCCTTGATTCGGATATTACTGCTCAAAAATACAGTTCTTTTATTAATTATAGTTTAAAACTTTTTTCAAAACTTGAGTTAAATCTTGGTATTAGAGGAGATTATTTTTCATATACAGATAAAATTATTGTCTCTCCAAGATTCTCTTTTAGTTTTGATCTATCAAATAGAACAAAATTAATTGGTTCAACTGGTATTTATTACCAGAATCTCCCCTTAATTCTATTATATCAGGATGTAAAATTTAAAGAACTTGAATCACCAAAGGCTATACATTTTGTGTTGGGCTTAGAGCAACTTCTCTCAAAGAACACTAAACTTACTATTGAATTATTTAGTAAGGATTATAAAAACCTGCCTGTTAATCCACTACAACCTGATCTATTTATGTTTGATAATTTACGGGGCGGATTTACAGGGCATTCTGAACTGAATGATTCTGGAAAAGCCAGATCATACGGGGTTGAATTTACTATCCAGAAAAAATTAAGGAATAAACTTTATGGAATGATCTCAGGATCATATTCAAGGTCACAATATAGGGATATAGATGATAGATGGAAAAATAGAATATCTGATAATAGATTTATTTTTTCAGTTGAAGGAGGCTACAAACCTAATAAAAAAATGGAATTCAGTTTGAGATGGATCTATGCAGGTGGGATCCCCTATACCCCATTTGATATTAACTTATCAACTATAAAAAATGTAGGAATTCTTGACAAAACACAAATTAACGAACTTAGAATGCCTTCATATCAATCTTTGAATTTAAGATTTGATAAGAGATACTATTATAAAAAGGCAAATCTAACATTTTTTGTCAGTATCTGGAATGCATATAATAGAAAAAATATAGCTGAGTATTATTGGGATTACACAAAAAATATGCCTGCAAAAGAGCTTCAGTGGAGTATGCTTCCCGTTGCAGGTTTTGAGTTAGAGTTTTGAGAATTTTTTTTAAAAGTTGACAATTTTTTTTTTAACTCATACAATTTATCTTAAACGTTAATTATTAACTAAATCTATTTTGAAAAGAAGGAGTTAGAAATGTCTGAAATAAAAAAAGAAAAACTGGTTTATGAACCTCTAAAAAGTATTGTAGAAGGCGCCCATATTAATACAATGGATGAATACAATAGGCTATACCGGTTATCAATGGATGACAAAGAGACATTCTGGTCTAAACAGGCATCAAGAATTGATTGGTTTAATAAATGGACAACGGTATACGATTGTGATTATGATAATGTTGATTTTGGATGGTTTTTAGGCGGACGTCTTAACGCTTCCTATAACTGTGTTGATCGCCATCTTCAAACCAGGGGAGATCAGGATGCTATAATTTGGGCAAAAGATGAACCCGGTGAATACCAGCACATAACATACCGTCAATTAAAACATGAAGTATCCCGTGTTGCAAATGTTCTCCGTAGTCATGGAGTTCGGAAAGGTGACAATATAATTATTTATATGCCGATGATTCCAGAATTGGCCTATACAATGTTAGCCTGTGCAAGGATTGGCGCCGTTCACTCGATCGTATTCGGGGGCTTTAGTTCTGAAGCAATTAGAGATCGGATTCTTGATGCAAAATCAAAATTAGTAGTGACTGCAAACGAAGGAGTCCGTGGAGGCAGAAAACTTCCCTTAAAAGGAATTGTTGATAAAGCAGTTGAAGGCCTGAGCATCATTGAAACAGTTTTAGTTGCAAGAAGAACTGATACTTTAGTAAATATGAAAGATGGAAGAGATTTTTGGCTGGATAAAGAATGTGAAAAGCAGAGATCTACATGTACTTATGAGTGGATGGGATCAGAAGACCCTTTATTTATACTCTATACATCAGGGTCTACAGGAAAGCCAAAGGGTGTTCTGCATACAACAGGCGGGTATCTAGTATATACTGCTATGACTCATGAACTTGTATTTGATTATCATCCAGGTGATATCTATTTTTGTGCAGCTGATATTGGCTGGATTACAGGTCATTCATATATAATATATGGACCATTGGCAAACGGTGCAACAACTGTAATGTTCGAGTCAACACCGGTTTACCCTGATGCAGGAAGGTATTGGCAAATAGTTGATGATCTTGGCGTAAATATTTTTTATACTGCACCAACGGCAATCCGTACAATTAACAGGGCTGGAGATAAGTATGTCAAAAAATATTCAAGAAAATCATTAAGAATATTAGGAACTGTTGGTGAGCCCATAAATCCCGAAACATGGAGGTGGTATTATAATGTAGTTGGAGAAAGTAGATGTGCAATAGTAGATACCTGGTGGCAAACAGAAACCGGAGGAATTCTTATGACTCCCCTTCCGGGTGTAACACCTTTAAAACCCGGATCTGCAACATTACCATTTTTTGGAATTAAACCAATTCTTGTAGATGATGATGGTAATATTTTGAAATCTAATGAGGTAT
Source organism: uncultured bacterium (assembly GCA_965371805.1). GTDB lineage: Bacteria > Acidobacteriota > Aminicenantia > UBA2199 > UBA2199 > JAOZTV01. The sequence continues at coordinate 53,406 of CBDUZW010000013.1, forward strand.
CCGGGAATTTATGTATCGATTCATCATGGCCTGGCCAGGCAAGAACCGTATATGGAGATCATCACCGGTTTTTTGATACATATTTCAGTAAATTCCCAGGGAAATATTTTACAGGAGACGGCTGTACGAGGGATGAAGACGGATACTATTGGGTCACAGGAAGAGTTGATGATGTAATGAATATTTCTGGCCATAGAATGGGGACCGCAGAAGTAGAGAGCGCACTTGTCTCTCATGAATCTGTTGCTGAAGCAGCAGTTGTTGGGGTGCCTCATGAGATAAAAGGAACTGCAATCTTTGCATTTGTAATAATACATACTGAAATGGAGACGAAAAATTATATAGAATTAATTGGCGCTTTAAAAAACCAGGTCCGCCATATAATAGGAACTTTTGCAACACCGGAACAGATAATGATAGTTCCCGGATTGCCAAAGACAAGATCTGGAAAAATCATGAGAAGGTTATTAAAAAAAATTGCTTCTGGAACTTATGATGATTTGGGAAATATTACAACACTTGCTGACCCGGAAATAGTTGATACACTTATATCTATTCATAAGAGTCTATAGATAATAAAGTAGATAAACCAGCAATAAAAAAATAAATTATAAAATTGTCACTTAGTTATAGATCCATTCATCTATATTTTGTAAAAAGTCTCCGGATGACCCCATCATAGACGTTAGATTTTTAGGCATTTTAATCTCTTTTGAAACTCCCATATAAAAATATAAATTATAAAGCGGAATAAGAGGGAGATCCTCAACCCATATATTATGGGCTTTTATATATATGTTTTTTCTTCTATTTTTATCAAACTCATTTAATCCCATATCCAACAGTCTGTCCATCTTCTTTGACTTATACCCGGAATAATTAAAATACGAATTTGAGTATAAGATATCTCTCATATCATAATCTATATCCAGAACAAATCCGGAAAGAACCATCTCAAATTCTTTATTCCTTATTTTAGCAAGCATAAGCTGCTGTTCCAGAAACAATGGAACTAATTCAATATTATGTGCCTTTAGCTCCTTTGACAAAAAAAGGATAAATTCCTTTTTTACTCTACTTTTTGTATTTGCTAAAATGGCAATAGATATCTTTTTTTTAATTGCTGTTGTCTTAAAAACATTTGCATAGGCTTGTTCATTTAATAATAAAAAAGGTGACTTAATAATTTCACCATTATTTATTATGAACCTATTCAAAAAACTCCTGTGTAAAAGATTATAGATTATATGTCTTACATTTTTACTTAACTTTGGGACATTCAAATTAAATGCCAGATAAGTATATCCAAATTTTTTATATTTTAATAATGTAAAACATTGTTTCCATTTTGGGTTTGTTTTATATGCCAATACACACTCCGGTGGCATGTCAACTATATCGACTTCATTATTCATTAATTTTAATGGGCTATTATGAGAGTATAGGACTACTGAATATATAACTCTTGAATATAAAACTTTGTGATGATGAATCTTGTTATAGAACTTATTAGGAGATAAAATGATTTTTGAGGGCTTTTTAACCTCTTCATATTTTAAAGGCCCGCTACCTGACAATAATTTTTGTTTAAAATTTTCCAAACTTATACTTTTTATTTCATTAGAGTTTAAAATTTTAAAGGTTAAATAGTTTTTCCAGTTGGCATTTTTTTTTAAAAATATAATCTTTAACTTAAAATTTCCTTTTTTTTCAATTTTTTTTATCACATTTACATAAGTTCTGTAAGGAGAAATATATTTTCTGTTTTTAATTATATCAATTGTTGAAATAATATCATCAGCATTAAGTTTTTTTCCATCAGAGAAGAAAATGTCTTTTTTAAGCACTAGATCAATAGCAAAAGATTCATTATCCTCTAATATCTTTACATTCTTTATTATTCTGCTCATTGGAATTCCATTACTATCAAAAAAATAAAGGGAGTCATAAACCTTATTGACCAGAATATTTGAAGTTTCATCTGTAACATAAACTGGATTTAAATTCTTTGGAAAGGTTAATATACCTATTCTCAATGTTTTTTTTTCATTTAGATGCTTCAGAGTAATTTCATCAGAGGAAAAATTTAATAATATTACAATAGAAAACAAACTTACCAAACATATTAGTAATATCAGTTTTTTCAATTTCCACATATTATCTCTAAAGCTTTTCCTTTTATTCAGTTTCATACCTAAGTTAAAAAAAACAAAGCATCTTCAACGACAATAGAACGCCATCATTACTGTTTTTGTAAAACAACTCCCTTATAACCAGAATATGTAGCTTCACTTAATATCATAGATATTTTTCTGGTTTTGTCAAACCTATATAATTAAACTGTTAAACATTCTCAGCGTAATTATATCATAAACTATTTTTTATTGAAGCCAAGAAGCAAATATTACTATTATAAATTAGTCATTTTTATAAAAACATACAGAGTCTACATATAGGTAGATTCACCTGGATTATTTTTGCGGGAGGCAAATTTTCTTTTTTACATATCAGGTTGAAAAAAGTTGATACTTAAACTATATATTAAAGATCAGGAGTAGATGATGGGTAAAGATAAGAGAACTGGGATAAATTATTTATTTATTCTTATTATATTTTTTTCAATAACGACAGGTTTCATATGGACAGAAAATGGTCAATCTAAAAATGAAAAGCTTGCCGAATTAAGAAAAAAGACAAAAATTCGAACCGGGAAAGCTGTATACTCTTCAAGAGAAAAGGTTATCGTATATTTTCAGGGACTGCCGGGAAATAGATATGATCTCATTACTATTGTCCCAGAATCAAATCCTGACACTTTGGTAGATATTAAAAAATTTACCAGACGATTGAAAAGAGGATCATTTAATTTTGGGACTTTTAAACCTGGTCTTTATCAAGTCAGGGTATACTTCAACTGGAATGAAGATACAGATTCAGATGTGCAGGTACGGCGTTCGTTTATGGTCAAGTATAATTCCAGGAAAGGAATAAGAAGAAAAAACCAATTACTGGATCATTAATAGGTTCACTCATTGGATCACTTTTAAAAATTGAGAAAAATAAGTACCTGGATGAATTAGATCTGACATCCATACAATACATTTAATTCTATTTTATTGACAGTTCCTTTCGTTAAAGATAAAATTACTGATGAAAAAATCAAACATAATACTTATTATAATTCTGGTTTTATTTCTGTTTAATAACTGTCAAAATGTTACAGAACCAAATACCGGGGAACCTGTCATTGAAGAACCCAAAACCCATGTGGGAACCTGGTATTTTTATACTGAATATTTTTATGGTTTTGCAGAGATCAAAATAATTGAAACTCATACAGAAGATACATTTGAAAAAATTTGGTATGGTTGGGCAAATAGTCAATGGAAAGAATTATTCGGATTTAGAGGCACGATCAATAAAACCTCTGATGAAAATGTTTTTCAGTTGACACTTCATGAAATGGGCATACCAGAAACCCCGGAAGCGTTAACCTGGAGAGACAATACTTGGGGATATTTTGAAGCTTATAGAAATCATTCCTGGGGGTTTAGCTCAACCCTCTCAGTTACATATCAATTTTCCGGTGACAATTTAATCAGCCAATGTGATATTGATGGAGATGGGATAATCTCCACTGATATTAGAAAATTAGAGAACATTACAAGCTTTAAAAACGAAGATGATTCTACACATGCCACCATGGACGGTACCTATCCTCATATTCAATATGCAGGACTTGGTTTTCACAACAATCAATATACTGCAGCAATATATATTCAGATCATTGATATTTTTGTCCCCTATGATAAAGACAGCTTTGATATTACTGCAGAAATCCGAAGTACAGATGATGCAAGAATTAATATACCTTTGACGTACTATCCGGACCGTTATGAGTGGGGTAATTCAGATTATAGAATGTATAATAAACCTATAAAGGGCCTATGGTGGATTTCAAAAATCGCTATTAACTGTATAGATGGCAGTAAATCGGTTCTTATAGCAGACAATCCCTATGTTTCAGGTTATTCTGCAAGTATTACTACAAGCGCCGCATCCCAAGGCAGTTTTTTAAACGAAACATATATAGGCCAGGATTATGCGTGGGAAGAAAAAAGCAATCTATTCTATCTTGAAACCTTCAAAAATGGCAGCACTCCTCAAACTTCCAGAACAGACACACATATTAGAATCTATAGTGAAGAAGATACTGAAAAATGGTTTGCTGCAAATAATGGTGGTGGACGTGAAGATTTCGCTGCAGGCTTAAGAGTCTGCCTGCAACACGGCAAAACATATTATATACAAGTCATAGATATTTTTAGTGAGAGTGGAACTTATTCTTTCAAAATAACCGGGAATGGCTTTAATGGAAGCTCGACGAATACTGTTTCTATACCTGATAAGTATGAACCTGATGACACATATTCAGAGGCTACAAGAATATATTTAAACGAAGTACAGGATCACTCATTTTCAAAAGCAGGTGAAAGTGACTGGTTTATTTTTACTGCCCCGAATTAATAGTTACTCTGATCTTTTTTTGAGCAGTCGAATAGCCAAATCTATTCCCCGGGCTAAATTATTATTTGTAGATTCAGTAAGGTATTCAATTGCTTTTTTTCTGTTCTTTTTATTTAAAATGATATAATTGGTTATAATTTCCTTGTATTTCAATCTCATGTTTTTTTCAAAAGATCTTATTTCAGGCAGGAAATAATTATTCCATTTTGAAAAATTCATTCTTAAACGCTTATTCATTCTTCTGAAAATCCAGAAAGCGGATTGATTATCCGGAATCTCTCCAGCCGATGAATACCTCTCATCTATTTTACTTATCCCGAAAAACACTGGAAAATATGGAGTAGTAAAAGCTGAACCCGGACCTCCCCATATCACGGCCCCCACTTCAACCGGCAGTGATTTATTTAGCTGGATCACACTGGTATGAACCGTATCCAATATCCCAATTGCCCTGTTTTTATTCTTTATCTCGGGTATTCCCCTTGATGCATTATATTTTGTGTCTTTATAATAGTCTCTTAATATGTCAATAAGCATCATAACATCAATTTTTTTTTCAGGTTTTAAAGTAAGAGGGAAAAGAAATGATTCAGAATTTTGTTTTTTCACCGGATTTAGTAAGGACTGTGCCCTCCAGATTCTTCTTGAATTATAATGAGGCATGTCACTTATATTTTTTCTACCACCAAATGTTTTTGAAAAGTTAAATTTTTTTTCATTTCCTTTGCCAATCAAACCATTTTTTTTTGCAAAATTATATAAATGCTTAGAATAAAGAAAATTATTTTTATCTTTAAAATCCACCAATCCGATCCTGTATCCATTTGCAGCTACAAGGTAACTATCATCCGGAACCTTAGCCGCAACCCAGTTTTTGCCACCAGCTGCTTCTATATACCAGGCTTCATTATAATCCGCTACTCCAACTCCACTTGCATAACTGATCCCATAATCTGAATAGAATTTTCCTATTAATTCCACACATTCTCTTGCTGTTTTTGATCTTTCCAAAGCAATATACCTGATATATCCTGAAACTCCATTTTTTAACAATGGATCATGTTTTCTTGCAAAATCATTTCTGTCATCCATTAATGAGACACCTCCGGCAATTGCAACCCCATACTCGTTAATTGCCTTTGCATCTCCTTCAGAATATCCATAGTAACAATTCATGACCAGCATTCTATAAGTTTTTCTAATTTGATGTATTCTTACCCCATTTTTCATATTTATCATACTTCCCGGTGGATATATTACTGATTTTATGATTTCTATATTTGAAGCAACATCACCGGAAAGGTCATTATTGTGAGCAAGTAGTACAGAACCATCTACAGAAGTATTTTTACCGACAAGGATCATTGTACATGAACACAGAAAATTATTTAACAAAAAAAATAGTATCACAAACAAGAGAACTATTTTAAATCTCCTACATATGATTTTTCCCATTTCTAAATAATAGAACCATAAAAATTTAATGTCAAGAATTTAAAAAAGAAAAACAATCAATAGTAATACTCTGATACTTTCATTTTACATTTACAAAAATCTGGTTGGAATTATTTACATTCTATTTTCATAGTAGCCAAGATTGATTTTTTTTATTTCTCCCTAAATTTTATACTATTAAAGAAATACCAATTAATAATATGACTTTTTTAAAAAAAATAATTATGATATTCTATATCTTCTTAAATAATTAAAAAATGTAGTAAATGAAGAGCCTTTATGGATCATTGATACGAGAAGATAGAATGAATTCTAAAGTTAAATACATATTATTATCCATTATGGTTATCACTGTTTTTACAATGTATTCACAAATTCTTTATTCTCAGGAAGACAGGCTTAAATGGCAGCCTCCGGAAAAAATCATGGATGCTATTGGTGTTAAAACAGGAATGAAAATAGGTGAAGCTGGTGTCGGACGTGGATATTTCACCTTCCCTCTTGCATCCAGGGTTGGTACTTCAGGAAAAATTTATGCAAACGATATATCTGGATACTATCTGTCTATACTAAGGGATAGAGCAAAAAAAGAAAATTTAAAACAGATAAAGACTATTTTAGGAGATGTTACCGATCCGCTTTTTCCCGAGAAAAACCTCGATATGATTATTATGGTTTATGTCCTCCATTGTCTGGAAAAACCTGTGGCATTCACAAATTCAATTCCCAAATATTTAAAAAAAAATGGATTGTTTGTGATCATTGAGCGAAATTCGACTAGAGATAGAGGACATTACCCTTCATTCATGTCCAATAGACAGATTCTTGAAGTAATCCAGAAAACATCTTTTACCTTAGTAAAAAAGGAAACCTTCCTGCCAAAGGATACAATATATATCTATAAAATTAAAAAATAGTTTATAATCGTTGCCACTAAGTTTAACAGGATGAGAATTAAAATCTGGTGCCTGGCAGGATTTTTTTTTCAATATTCAGTTGAAAAAAAGATGTATTCACATATTATTAATTTAGTACCTTTTTAACGATTGGAAATATTACAAAAGGAGAAAAAAATGAAAAATTCTAAAACTTTCAGTTTTACTTGTCAAAGTAGTAAAAAAACTACTTTAAAGTACAAAGAAATTTCTTATGACCTGCTTTTTAAAGATGCTGTTTTAAAAATATCCATTGATGAGAACAATTATATCGAAATGAGTAAGAAAAACCAGGAATTCCCATCTGAGGCAACAATTGTTGATGGATTTGCTTTATCCCATCAAAAAAAGGGAGATATTGATTATAAAAAGCATTTTAAAATATGTTGGGATAATGAGACTATGTTCGTACCTGTATTACTGTTTTTAGAAGTTCCTGAAAAGATAATAAAGGAATATTGGCAAGGCGGAAGTATTGAATTGGGCATTGAAAATGAAAAAGATTATTTTATAGAGTATAAAGATGGAATTACAGCTGAGTTTATTCAGGAAAAAAAAGGAAAATACTCATTTTCATTTAGTACAGGATTAAATGGATTTATTGAATCAGCAAAGGACGGTTCTCACATCATCAAATATAAAGGAGATACTATTGATTCAGATATAAAAGATTTTAGAGCAATATCAAAATTCATCGTTTCAAGATCAAAATATACAAATAATTTTATTCTCTATTTTCAGGAATATGCAGAGGTAACTATCTCAATATAGAGAAAGATCATAACTTGAGTTTTTTTTACTGAATATGCTATAATCCATGAATAAAACTAGTCAAAATTCAATTTTTAAACTGCCAATTTTTAATAGACTGACAGGGCTGGTATGGAGGTAAGAATGCCAATTAATTATTTCCCACAAAAGATAATTTCATTAATACTCATTGGACTTTTTTCATTGATCTATAATAGTTATCCAGATGAAATATGGAATAAGTTAAGCAATAAAGAAAATGCCACTTTCTTTCAAATTCAAGAAGCTGCAATAAGTTTTTACAAAACCATAAAAACAGGCCGTAAACCTGGCTATAAGCAGTATAAAAGATGGGAAAATTTTGCCCGGCAACGTTTAAACCAAAATGGTATTTTTGATATGTCATTAAATTATAAGGGGTGGGTTGAAAAACAAACCCGTTTTTCAACACCTGATACTACCTCAAATGATGCAGATTGGCATCCAGTAGGTCCAGTATCCTCTAATAATATTAGTGGTATTGGTCGCCTAAATTGTATTACTTTTGACCCACATAATAGTGACATAATATGGGTAGGAGCTCCAACCGGAGGATTATGGAAATCCATAGATCGTGGTAAAACATGGTCCACTAATACTGATAGACTCCCGAATTTAGGAGTAAGCGATATTGTGATCCATCCACATAATTCAAATATTATGTATATTGCAACAGGTGATAAACAAAGGGGCAGTGCACTAAGCTATGGAGTAATGAAGTCTATAGATGGAGGACTTACATGGAATTTCACCGATCTTAACCCGGAGGTAGCTGATAAATTCAAAATCGGAAAATTGCTATTTCACCCGGAGGATTCAGATACACTATTATGTGCTGTAAATAAGGGGATTTATAAAACAGTTGATGCTGGTTTGAATTGGAAATTAAAAGAGAGTGGTGATTTTTTTGATTTGGAAGTACACCCCTCTAAATCCAATTATTGGTATGCTTCCCTCAGTAAAAATGGTGTTTATAGATCTACTGATTCAGGTGAAACATGGAGCAGACTAACTAAAGGACTTCCTTTGCCGGGTAATGATATTGGAAGGATCGCTATTGCAATTTCTGAGTCTTCTCCTGATATTGTATATGCTCTCTATTGTCAGGACCGCATTGGAGAAGGGTGGATCTGGGGATTATATGGACTTTATCGTAGTATTAATGGGGGTAATAATTGGACATTGCAGGCTCGAGCCCCAAATATTCTTGGATGGGAAACGAATGGATCTGGAACAGGTGGACAGGGAGGATATGCTCTAGTGCTTCAGGTAAACCCTCAGAATCCAAATATGTTAATTGCAGGCTCAGTTAATTTATGGAGATCTGCAGATGCAGGTGTCTCCTGGAAGGGAGCATCTTTTAATACAACTAGCACTATTGTGCATCCTGACTTTCATGAGGTTGCCTATTTACCTGGTAGTTCTTTGGTGGTTTTTGCCTGTCATGATGGTGGATTACATCGTTCTGATGATCATTGTGACTCCTGGACAGATCTCAGCAACGGACTTGGAATACACCAGGTCTACCGGATCGGGTTGGATAAACAGAACTCACATAGATTTGCCTTAGGTGCACAGGATAATGGCTCTTCATTATTAAATACAGACTGGCGAATTATCGGCGGGGGAGATGGAATGGAATGTATGATTGATTATCAAAATCCAAACATCATTTACTCGTCCTCCCAGTTTGGTAGAATATCCATATCTACAAATAATGGTGCTTCAAGAACTCCTGTATTTTCGAATACATCTGGTACATTTGCCTGGACAGCGCCACTGATTATGGATCCTTTCTCCTCAAATACGATCTATACTGCATCAACAGCGGTATTCAAAAGTACCGATCGGGGTAGAAATCCAACACCAATAAGTCTTCAATTAAGTACCCTACCAATAAAAACATTAAAAATATCCTCATCGGATACCAGAGTTCTTATCGCTTCTGATGGACTGTCTATTTTCTGCACTAAGAATGGAGGCTCCAGTTGGGAGGAGCTTAATAACCAGCCATTTCCTGACTATATTACTGATATTGCGATCCATCCGTTAAACTCTGATATTCTTTGGGCAACTGTTGGTGGATATGGCCGTTGGAATGGCGGATATGCCTGGTTAAATATCCCCTATGAGATAGATAAACCAAAAGTTTTCTATAGTATAGATGGTGGAAAAGTATGGAGTAATATTTCAGGTCAACTACCCAATGTCCCAGCAAATTGTTTAGTTGTAGATCCCGTTTCAATAGCAGTTTATCTTGGTACTGATCTTGGAGTATTTTACTCATCTTCCGGTACAGGGGATTGGAAAAGTTTTGATATTGGACTGCCAAATATTATTATTACTGAATTAGAAATACATCAGAATTCATCCAGTATTTTTGCTGCAACATTTGGACGGGGAGTCTGGACCTCACCATTAGCAGATGATATCGTTGTTCTCCCGCCCCTCTCTTTTAATGGAGAGCTTATTACTAATAGATCACTATTATCAACCGAATATATTCTTGATTTAAATTGGATAGCAAATCCAAACAATGTTGATAAAAATGGAGATTCTACTATTCGTAATTATTTAATTTATGAAATTACAGATCAAAAAAAAAAATTAATATCAGAATTTAATGGTAATACTTTTAATTATTCTATTAGAGGCTTTAATAATAGTGATATAAACTTAACCTTTGGGATTACTGCAAAAAATTTCGAGGGAGATGAAAGCAACTTTGCATTTTTTATGATTTCTCCTCTTGGAGAGTAAATTAATAAATATGGAGAATAAAAATGAATGATCAATTAAGCAAGAACAGAGATAATGCTATTGAGTTTTACAAAATGGCATATAATGGAAACCCGAAAAAAGCAGCTGAATTATATGTGGGAGAAAAATATATACAGCATAATCCATTAGTAGGAGATGGTGTTGAGGCATTTATAGAATATTTTGAAAAAATGCATAAGGAATATCCAAAAAAAACCATTGAATTTGTACGTTCCGTTGCCGATGATAAAATGGCTGCACTTCACACTCATCAAATTTGGCCCGGTAATGATGAATATGTTACTATGGATTTTTTTAGATTTGATGCAGATGGGAAAATAGTTGAACATTGGGATTCTATACAACAAATTCCCAAAGATTCAATGCATAATAATAAAATGTATTAAGTTAATTGCCTGGAAAAGGTAGAAATATCTTAGTCGACATGATGAAAATTCAGGTGCAGGATGACATTTTCAAGTAAACGTAGTATAATTACATATTGATTATATAAGCAATTGTATTTATCCCCCCAATTTAAAGGTATAAGAATAGTGGAATCTTCCCCGAAATTAACTGAAAGTTGAGAGACAAGTACATTTAAATAAGTACCTGGAAATTATAATTTCCCTGATACAGGATCAATTAAAGGATAATTAAAAATGATAATAAAGAAGAGTAAAAAATGGAATTTAAGAACTTAGGAATTATAGAGCCTATTTTAAGGTCTCTAATAGAAGAAAAATATACTGAGCCTACATCAATACAGGAAAAATCGATTCCACTCATACTAAAAAAAAATGATGTTCTGGGTAGTGCTCAGACAGGAACAGGAAAGACAGCAGCTTTTGCTATTCCTATCCTGCAACACCTTTATCTTGAACGTAATCAGAATAACAGCCCGCATAAAATCAAATCCCTCGTAATAACTCCTACACGGGAATTGGCAATTCAGATTGCAGAGAGTTTTACTACTTATGGAAGGTTTACCGGAATAAAAAACACTGTCATCTTCGGAGGAGTAACCCAGGGAAAACAAACGGATGCTCTACGCAGGGGTGTGGATATTCTTGTTGCAACTCCCGGAAGGCTACTGGACCTAATGGATCAAGGCTTTATAAGGTTAAGAGATGTAGAATATTTTGTTCTGGATGAAGCGGACAGAATGCTTGACATGGGTTTTATCCATGATATTAAAAAGATCATTGCAAAATTACCAACCAAACGTCAATCACTGTTTTTTTCAGCAACCATGCCGAAAAACATCGTAGAGCTTTCCAGGAAAATCTTAATTAACCCAAAGAAAGTCTCAGTAAGTCCAGTATCTTCAACAGCTGAAACAATACAGCAATATCTTTACTATACAAATAAATCAAGCAAGAAGGATCTTCTTTTACATATACTCAGAGATCAAAAGTTAGATCAGGTCTTATTATTCTCCAGAACAAAACATGGCGCTGATAAAATTGCCAAAAACTTGAAAAGAGAAAACATCAAGACAGCTGCCATTCATGGTGATAAAGGACAAAACCAAAGACAAAAAGCCTTATCTCAGTTTAAAATAGGAGAAGTCAGAGTCCTGGTTGCAACAGACATTGCCGCTAGAGGTATCGATATTGATAAGCTTAAATATGTTATTAATTATGACATCCCGAATATAGCTGAAACTTATGTCCATAGAATTGGCAGATCCGGTAGAGCAGGAGAGGACGGTAATGCGATATCTATATGTGAACAGGAGGAAAATGTATATATAAAAGATATTGAGAAATTGATAAATTTGAAAATAGACGTTATCAATGACCATCCTTTTCCACAGACAGAAAAACCAAGAACGGCATCAGAAAACAAAGAATTTGAAAAAGAAAAACAACGAAAAAAACAGGAGTTCTTCGCTGCAAGAAAAAAAAACCAAAATAGACCCAATTCATCAAAGTTTTACAGAAAATAAAAATACTATAGAATGAAATCTGAAACAATTGGAAAAAGGGAATGAATAAAGAATTATGCCCTCTTTGTAATTCTGCTTCAGAAAAATTTTTTGAAAATAAAAATCAGCTCTATTTTCTCTGTCAAAATTGTAAAGGCATTTTTCTTTCAAAAGAGCTGTTGCCTGACAGGGATTCAGAAGTCACAAGATATAAACAGCATAATAATGACGTAGATGATATTAGATACCATAAGTTTGTAAGTCCAATTGTAAATTCAGTGTTAAAAGATTTTTCAAAGGATCATAGGGGCCTTGATTTTGGGGCAGGAACAGGACCTGTCATTTCAAAATTACTAAGTGACAAGGATTACCAAATTGTTCAATATGACCCTTTTTTTAGTGATTTACCGAAACTACTTAAACAGAAATATGATTATATTGTTTGTTGTGAGGTGATTGAGCACTTTCACAGGCCGGCAAATGAATTACGTTTATTAAAATCTATGCTTAAGAAAAGCGGAAAAATATACTGTATGACAGCTATATATAACCAGAATATTGACTTTAAAAATTGGTATTATAAAGAAGACTATACTCATGCTTTTTTTTATCAAATGGAAACATTTAATTTTATACAGAAAGCCTTTTGTTTTTCTGAAGTAAAAATCACTGACAATTTAATCGTGTTTTCTGAAAACTAAACTTTTCCTATGAGAAAGGTCAAACCCTCAGAGTTGATTTTTGTCTATTAAGTAATTGAATTTTATTTTCAATATTTGTTAATATATCCTTTTTAAATTGATTATTAACACTACTAAATTTTTTTAGTTTTTCATTTAAGGTCGTTGCACCCAGTCCTAGAATTTTTGCTGCATTTTTTTGATTTCCCTGAGTTACTTCCAGAGTTGTATAGATGATTTTCCTTTCTATTGAGGTAATAAAGGATTTTAATGATGTTTTCTCATGGGAAACATTCTCTTTTAGATAAAATAAAACGATAGAGTTAAATAAAGTATCCGCATCTTCCGCCTTTTCCACAGCAACATTCAAACCGCCCTCATCAATCTCTTTTGTAAACATAACATATCTCCTATTGGAACAAACGAAACCTCCCAAAAATAGTTATCCATATGTATTAGACGCAAAAAATCAAAAAAAGTTTTTATAAAAAATTTAATTTTCTTAATAATATTGAAGAAGACGGCAGGTATTATGAATAGATATAAATCTTATAAAGATATATTCTCCAGGAAATAGGTATAAAAAAAGAACTTGTTAAGTTTTCGGTAGCGAATGTTTTTGAATATATATATAATGTAATTTATGAGGAGTCAATATGATAATAATTGAATACAGGAATAAATTGCAAATAAAAAACCACTCTACTATTAATTTGTGTATATAAAAATGAAATCCAATCTAAGTTTTAAAGAAAAATATAATGCAATAGGAAAAAACTCCACTTTTGATGGATTTTTTGTGACATGTGTAATGACAACAGGTATATTCTGCAAACCTTCCTGTCGTGCAAGAAAACCCAAATCAGTAAATGTTGTTTTCTGTGAAACGCCGGAGCAGGCAATTAAAAACGGATTCAGGCCCTGTAAGATCTGTAAGCCAATGGATTTTGAGGGAGAGGCTCCTTCTTATATAAAGGAGATTATTTCTGAATTACATGATAATCCTTATCTAAAAATCAAGGATTATGATTTAAGAAAGAGAAATATTGAACCCAATAAAATAAGAAGATGGTTTAAAAGCAATCATAATATAACATTTCATGCTTATCAGAGAATGCTGCGCATTAACAAGGCCTATAACCAGATAAAAGGTGGAAATTCAGTGACTCAAACAGCTTTTGGTCTTGGGTATGACTCTCTAAGCGGATTTAATGAGAGCTGGAAAAGTATTTTTGGTAAATCTCCGAAAGATACAAGGGATAAAACTATAATAAATATTATTCGTTTCAGTACCAAAATTGGTCCGATGTTTGCCTGTGCTACGACAAAAGGTATTTGCCTATTAGACTTTACAGACAGAAGAATGCTTGAAACAGAATTTAAAGACTTGTGTAATAGACTAAATGCAGTAATACTACCGGGAGAAAACAAATATCTTGATTTTGTTCAAACTCAAGTTGCTGAATATTTGGATGGGAAAAGAAAAGTTTTTGATATTTCCCTTGATGCTCAAGGCACAGATTTTCAAAAATCTGTCTGGAAAATTCTTCTCCAAATTCCATATGGAGAGACACGATCTTATAAAGAGCAGGCAATAATCATAGGTAATCCTCAAGCTGTAAGAGCGGTTGCATCAGCTAATGGATATAATAAAATTTCATTAATTATCCCATGCCATAGAGTTATCGGCAGTGATGGGAGTTTAACCGGATACGGTGGCGGCCTCGGACGAAAAAAATGGCTGCTCGATCTTGAGAAAAAACATTCTAAATAGAAGTATCAAACAAATTATTTCCATTCTGAAGTTTTGGAAGATAATATTGTATTTGTAATTTATAATCTGTATAATTGAATAATTGGGAGAAAAAATGGTTAATGAATTATATATTTATTTGCTTGTTAAATTTACTGGCGCTGATTCAAAACATGAACTGAAAGAAATTATTAAGGTAAAGTCCTTCATTAAAGAAGAGTTTAAAGGTGCTGACTGGGAAATATGGTTCGAACAATATAAAGAATTAATAAAAAAACCCTTTGATATCCAGAAATATTCAGAATTATTACTAGAAGTTGAAGAAAAAAATCTTTTAAGCTATTCTGATAAGAAACGTTTTCTATACAGGCTTGCTGGTATTGCTAAATCAAAGAATACTTCATCTGATAAAAAAATTTCAGATTCAGATTATAAAACTATAATCAATATTGCCGAAGACCTTAAAATTGACCCGATTTCAGCAGACTCTGTAATTGAATCAGTCTTTGGGATAACAGAGACTTTTATTGGAATAATAGGGGTGTTTTGTATAGGTATTACCCTATTCTTTACAAAGACTTTATTTATCCCATTATTTCTTGCTTTTTTTCTTTCCAGGGTAATAAAAAAGGGTGGGGAAATCTTCTCAAAATTCGTTTTTCAAAATAGAATCAAAGGATTATCAAATTTTATATCTTTTCTTCTGGTCTATGCAATAATAATTTTTGTGCTAATTGCAGGTATTATTGCAACAACAAATACATTAAACGATCTCCCAAAGTATAAGGATAAGTTTGTTTCATTATTGGATAAAACCATTATTAAAATTTCCAAGTTTACAGATATTGGAATAAAGGGTTCAGAAGATGCATTAAAAAAAATGAATCAGCTCCCATTGCTAAATCTTGTAAAACCATTTTTTTCAGGCCTGATGAATGCTTTTTCGGTTTTTGGGTATTTTTTACTGATTATAATGTTATCTGCATATTTTGTATTCGGCAAGCTTGGACAAACCAGTTCTGAAATGAATGAGATTGACAGTAAATTAACATCTTATGTATCTGTAAAATTTGTGGTCTCAATCCTTACAAGCATTTCCTTTTATATAATACTGTCTTTGTTTGGATTAGATTTTGCCTTATTCTGGGCATTTCTTGCCTTTATATTTAATTTCATTCCCGCAATCGGATCGATATTTGCAACTGCCTTTCCTACTCTATTTGCACTATTAGTCTTTTCTCCAATAAAAGTGTTACTTATTGCAATTATATTAACGATAATAGAAAATTTTGTCGGAAATTATCTTGAACCGGTGCTTTTCGGGAAAAAAATGGAGCTTAAACCCATTACCGTAATGTGGGGATTGATGTTATGGGGAATAATCTGGGGCATTCCCGGAATGTTCCTCTCTGCTCCACTAATGGCTCTAGTAAAGATAATTGGAGAAAATTATAGTTTTAGTAAAAGGATTTCCAGGTATTTATAATATTACCCGTAAGTTTTTGAAAATAAATATATTAAGGATATAGTATGGATCTAACTGTTTTTGATCATCCGCTTATTACAGAACGCTATTTTTTTCCCATGAAAATAAACATACCTGATCCCTATTGGGTTAAAGTAGATGGAGCAGAATTGGCATGTTATTATTCAAATGCATTTCCTGATGCCAAAACTATCATTCTCTTTCATGGCAACGGAGAGGTGGTTGCTGATTATATGGAGCTCTATCTTCCTCTCTTTTCAAACCTTGGTCTTAATTGTTTTATCGTAGAATATAGAGGATATGGAATGTCTTCAGGCGTACCTATGCTTGGAGCTGCTCTTAAAGATACAAGACAGATTCTAGATTACTTAAATTTACCTCCAGAAAAATTGATCGTATTTGGACGTTCTCTTGGATCTCTTTATGCTTTGGAAGCAGTAGGTTATATACCTGATATTTCAGGGTTGATTATAGAAAGTGGAATTGCAGATATACTTGAGAGGGTTTTACTTAGAGTCTCACCTTCTGAAATAGGTTTGTCTGATATCCAGTTGGAAGAAGAGGTTAATTTACTATTTAATCATAAATCAAAATTAAAAAACTATAATGGATCAACTCTAGTTATGCACGCCCAACATGACAGTCTGGTCCCCTCATATCATGGAAGTCAAATCTTTGATTGGGCACCAGATCCAAAAATGCTTAAACTATTTCCTATTGGGGATCATAATAGTCTTTTTATAGAAAATGAAAAGCAATACTTTTCTTCCTTAAAGGATTTTTTGGTTAGTTTAAAATAGTACAAGACTTTTTTACAATTCTAAATTCACTTGATTTCTCTGATTTTTTATAATATCCTTAAACTTTAGGAGATAAAACATGAAAAAAACATTACCTATATTAATAGTTGCAATAATCTTAATGATGTCAATCTCATCACTGGATGCAAAGAAAAAAGATTTTGGTATCTCTGCCAATTTTGGAATAATGGCAGCAGATGATTTAACCTTTGATCCATTTCTATGGTATTTTGGCGGAAATTTAGATTTTTATATCAGTAATAATCTGATCTTGAGTCCCGAAGCAAATCTAATTATGCAGGATTTTAATTTTGAAACATTTTTATTGCAGCCTGCCATCATACTTAATCTTAAGTTTAGCAATCTATTTGTTGGTGGAGGAATACAAAAAATATTCCTGATTGGCGGAACAAAATCTTTTTCCACAGACCTGGGATTAAAGTTAAATGCAGGATTTAAGAGTGATAATATTAAATTTACTTTTTTCGCAACTATGCCATTTGACAGTCTTTTTGAAGATATGATAATTGGAGCTCAAATAGGGTTGGGATTTTAAAAACAGAAAAAACAAAGCACATAAAATGAACATTCCAATTAAAACAATAGAGAGAATAAGTCTCTATAGAAGAGTTTTAAACCGTTTGGTTGAGGCCAAAAGGGAAACTGTTTTCTCTTACGAACTTGCAACTCTGATAAACAAGTCGGCCGCACAGGTAAGGCGTGACTTTATGGAAATTGGACAAAGAGGAAATCCTCAAAAAGGTTACAATGTCATTGCGTTGAGAGATGCATTGGCTGAATTGATGATTGATCCGCAAGGTCAAAAAATTGCGTTGGTTGGCATTGGAAACCTTGGCCGGTCGATCTTATCTTATTTTATGGGCAGAAGTCCGAATCTTTCTATTGTTGCTGCCTTCGATAATGAAAAAAGTAAGATCAATCGGGTTGTTGCCGGTTGTAAGTGCTATGATATCGAAGAAATGATCTCAGTCATAAAGAGAGAAGGGATTACGATTGGGATTATTACGGTACCAATGGCACAGGCACAGGCAACCGCTGATATAATGGTTGCCTCCGGTATTAAATCAATCGTAAATTGGGCGCCAATTCATATCGATGTTCCTGACCAGGTTTTTTTAGAGAATAGGGATATTTCAATGTCAATTGAAAAAGCGGCGTTTTTTGCAAAACAAATGGCCGGAAGCCCCAAAGTTTATACATAGCAGTATCCCGTTCAGGGTCTCTGCTTCTATTTATAAAGAATATTTAAAAATAATTAAAAAAGTAACCATATTTTGTTGACAGTGATCTTTTGTTTTGCTATACTGTGAAATAATTCACGCTGTGAATTCTTTCACAACGTGAACTGTTCGGAAACGGAGGAAAGACATGATGAAAACAAAGAATGAAAAAATTGTTGTTGTGGAAGATATACTGGAGTCCTATGCAGGCGCCCACAGAGACAAGCTGATTCCTATTCTACAAGAAGTTCAGGATCACCATGGATATTTATCAAAAGAATCTGTTACAAAGGTATCGAAGCATCTTGATCTACCGGTGAGCAAGATTTATGGTGTTGCAACATTTTATAATCAGTTTAGATTTAAACCAAAGGGAAAACATCACATATTGATCTGTCGTGGAACGGCCTGTCATGTTAAGGGATCTTTAAATATTCTTGAAACATTGATCAACCTTCTTGGTATTGAAGCGGGACAGACATCAAGAGATGAGTTATTCAGTCTTGAAGTTGTTGCCTGTATTGGTGCCTGTGGTCTCGCTCCCTTAATATGCGTAAACGAAGAGTTTCATGGGAATGTTGATACAAAAAAAATTGAGAATATTATAGAAAAAATCAGAGCTGAGGAAAAATAATATGGATATTAAAGAAGTAAATTTGAAAAACGAAAACCCGTTTAGTAATCTGCCGGAAAAAGAAAAGGCTAATTTTCTAAAAAAACTGCTTTTACACCCGATTGCAGTAAAAAGCAATCTGGAAGAAAAAGGTAGCAGCATTGATTCTGTTTTAGCAGAGATAAATAGAGAGTCAGAAATTCCCAGATTTTATGTTGGAGCCGGTACTTGTGGTCTGGGGGCTGGTGCAGTAAAAACAATTGAGAGTATTAAAACCTATTTGGAAAACAATAAAATTGAAGGTGAAATTCTTGAAGTCGGTTGTATCGGCCTGTGTTCAGCTGAACCGATGGTTGATATTAAGTTGCCGGGAAAAAACAGAGTTTCCTTTAAAAACATAAATGCTGAAGATGTTGATGGTTTATTAAACTCCGTTCTCGATGAGAAGATTCCATCTGATATGCTTTTAGGTCAGCATGATACCCCGGGGAATAAAGATTGGGATAAAACTGCCTATATTGACGATAATAGCTTTTTTGCAAACCAGACAAGACTGGTATTGGATAATTGTGGCATGATTGATCCGACAAATATTGAGGAATATATGCATGGTGGCGGTTATTCAAAATTTCTCAACATCATCAATTCAAAAACTCAGATTGAAGTTTGTGACAGTGTTTTAAAAAGTGGCCTTAGAGGTAGAGGCGGGGGTGGTTTCCCAACAGGAAAAAAATGGCAGTTTGCACTGAATACAGAGGCAGACAAAAAATATATGATCTGTAATGCTGATGAGGGTGATCCAGGTGCATTTATGGACAGAGCACTTATTGAAGGTGATCCACATAAACTACTAGAAGGTCTGTCAATCGCAGCATATGCAATTGGTGCGACTACTGCTTATATCTATATCAGAGCTGAATATCCCCTTGCAATTAAGCGGCTTGAAACAGCACTCGAAGATTTAAAAAAATATGGTTTAATTGGAGAAAATATTTTTGACTCCGGTTTTGATCTGGAAATTATTATAAAAAAGGGAGCTGGTGCCTTTGTCTGTGGAGAAGAGACGGCGCTGATACATAGTATTGAAGGTAAAAGAGGTATGCCCAGACCCAGACCCCCATTTCCGGCAATCAGCGGTCTATTTGGAAAACCAACAATTATAAATAATGTAGAAACCCTCTGTAATGTTCCCGTAATTTTAAGTATGGGAGCGGAAGAGTTTAGTAGTATTGGAACGGAGAATAGCAAGGGAACAAAAGTCTTTGCCCTCTCAGGGAAAATAACACATACAGGACTTGTTGAAGTTAAGATGGGAACCTCTGTGAAGGACATTGTCTTTAAGATTGGTGGTGGTGTTCCAAATGGAAAGAAATTTAAAGCAGTTCAGACCGGAGGTCCTTCAGGTGGTTGTATTCCAGAATCCCAGTTGGATGTTCAGGTCGATTATAAATCATTAATTGAGGTCGGCGCAATGATGGGATCCGGTGGTCTGGTTGTTATGGACGAGGATACCTGTATGGTTGATCTGGCAAAATTCTTTATGGATTTTATTCAGCGAGAGAGTTGTGGAAAATGTATCCCCTGTAGAGAAGGAACCAGAAGAATGCTGGAGATTCTTGAGTCAATTACCAGAAGCAGAAAGAGTGAAACTTCATTTGATGCTTTAGACCGCTTTCAGGGAATTTTGCAGATGGAAGAGCTGGCAAAGACAATTCAAAGTACAAGTCTTTGTGGATTGGGACAATCGGCACCAAATCCGATTCTCTCAACCTTAAGATGGTTCAAAGATGAGTATGAAGCACATATTTTTGAAAGACGCTGTCCTGCAGGTGCCTGTAAGGAAATGTTAACCTATCAAATAGACCTTGACAAATGTATTGGCTGCACACTCTGTGCTAAAAAATGTCCTTCTGATGCAATTGTTGGAAAGGTGAAGACACCTCATTTTATTATTGAAGATAAATGCATAAAATGTGGTGAATGTTATTCTGTTTGTAAATTTGACGCTGTAAAGATCAGTTGAGGGGAGAGAAAGTATGATAACAATAGAAGTAAATGGCAAAGAAATACAGGTTAAAGAGGGTGAGACAATTTTAACTGCTGTCAGGAAAAACGGTTTTAATGTCCCGACCCTGTGTTATATGGAAGGCCTGACACCATCAGGTGCATGTAGATTATGTGTTGTTGAGGTTGAGGGAATGAAAAATCTTATTCCCAGTTGTTCCTATCCGGTTGCAGAGGGAATGAAAATAATGACCCATTCTCCAAAAGCACAGGCAGCTCGAAAGACCATCATAGAACTACTATTAGCCAATCATCCAGATGACTGTCTCTACTGCGACAGAAGTGCAAATTGTGAATTGAGTAAACTGGCCTATGAATATGGTGTCAGACATAGAAGATTTACCGGAAAAAGAAACCGTTTCAGTCTTGATATTTCAAGTCCATCAGTTGTCAGAGATCCGGAAAAATGCGTTTTATGCGGAAAGTGTGTCAGAGTTTGTGAGGAAGTCCAGGCGGTTTCAGCAATAGATTTTGCAGGCAGGGGTTGTGATACAAAGATTTCCTGCGCATTTGATGAAAGTTTAAATGTTTCCAGTTGTGTCAATTGCGGCCAGTGTATTCTTGTCTGTCCAACCGGGGCACTCAGGGAACAAGATCAGATCCAGGATGTAATTAATGCAATAAATGATCCGGAAAAACATGTTGTTTTTCAGCATGCCCCTTCAATTTCTGTCACTTTGGCAGAAGAGTTCAATCAGGGACCGGGAAAAGACATTTGTGGTATAATGACCGCGGCTCTGAGAAAGATTGGAGCAGACAGTGTTTTCGATACATCATTCTCGGCTGACCTGACAATTATGGAAGAAGCATCAGAGCTGATTCATAGGGTGACCAAAGGGGGCACATTACCGATGATGACATCTTGTTCTCCAGGATGGACAAAATTTGTTGAACAGTTTTATCCTGAATACATTGATAATTTGTCTTCATGTAAAAGTCCGCAGCAGATGCTGGGAGCTATAATCAAGAATTATTTTGCAAAAAAAGAGGGAATTGACCCGTCAAAAATTTACAGTGTTGCACTAATGCCCTGTACTGCGAAGAAGTTTGAAAGCGAGAGACCTGAGATGAAAGTGGATGGCATTGCAGACATTGATGCCGTTTTAACAACCCGGGAAATTGCGAAGTTAATTAAAAGATTTGATATAGATATGTCCAACCTGGAACCAGAGGCAGCAGATGTGCCGTTTGGAACCAGAAGTACAGCCGGAAAACTGTTTGGTGCAACCGGAGGTGTAATGGAAGCTGCGATCAGAACCGCCTATCATATGATCACCGGGGAACATTTAGAGGAGTTGAAGATAAGCCAACTAAGAGGTACTGACGGGATTAAAGAGACAAAAATAGAAATTGGTGATCTCACCGTTGGCGTTGCCGTTGCCTCGGGTCTTGGCAATGCAAAAAAACTCATGGAACAGTTAAAAGGTGGAAGAGACGATCTTCACTTTATTGAAATTATGTCCTGTCCGGGCGGATGTATTGCCGGTGGTGGACAACCGATAAACTCAGATCCTGCAAAAATAGCTGCAAGAATGAAAACATTATATAATATTGACAAAAGTGAGAAGGTGAGAACCTCGTATGATAATGTTGCTATTCAGGAACTGTATAAGGACTTTTTGATTGAGCCCTTAAGTCCGGTCAGTCATAAGATCTTACATACAAAATATAAAAAAAGAGACGTATTGTAAAGGGGAAAAAAATGCTGCAACGTGATAGACAACCTCTTATTAAGACCATAAAGGAGAGGTGTAAAGTTTGTTATACCTGTGTAAGAGAGTGTCCTGCAAAGGCGATCAGAATCTCCGGCGGTCAGGCTGAAGTAATAGAAGACAGGTGTATCGGTTGCGGGATCTGTGTAAAGGTCTGTAGCCAGGGTGCCAAAGTTGTTAGAAATTCTATTTCTGAAGTTGAAGATATTCTCGAATCCAAATCAGAAAAGATTGTCTGTATCGCCCCCAGTTTTCCAGCTGAATTTAATGATATCAGTCCTGAAAAAATGGTGGGCGTTCTAAAGTCTCTTGGGTTTGATAAAGTTCTGGAAGTTGCCTTTGGTGCGGATCTGGTTGCTAAAAAATATTCAGATATGATTGGAACTGAGAAAGAAGGTGATATGAGACATATTGCGACAACCTGTCCGGCAATCGTATCCTATATTGAAAAGTATCATCCCTCACTGGTCAGGAACCTGGCCAATGTCGTTTCACCGATGATCGCAATTGCAAGAGTTATTAATCAGTATTATGGCAGTGATAATAAAATTGTATTTGTCGGGCCCTGCCTGGCAAAGAAAGATGAGGCCATCTCTGATAATTTAGATAAAGAAATAGATTCAGTGATTACATTTTCAGAGTTAAGGATCCTGATGAAATTGAAAAACTTAGATCTTGATACAATTGAAGAGAGTTCCTTTGACCCTCCCCATCCTGGTAAAGGAGCATTATTTGCTATTGAAAAGGGAATGCTGGAGGCTGCTGAGTTGAAAGAAGATCTGATGACAAATGAAATTGTTGCAACTGACGGTCCGAAGAATTTTGTTCAGGCCATTAAAGAGTTTGAGAAGGGCGGATTAAATGCACAACTTCTGGAAGTACTTTGCTGTAATGGCTGTATCATGGGTTCCGGGATGACCTGTTCATCATCGCACTTTGCACGACGATCTGAAGTTGGAAAATATGCAAAGAAAAGAGTTGAAGAAACAGATAAAGTAGAGTGGAAAAAACAGATTGATAAATTTGAGTATATCGATCTTTCGAGAAACTTTGCAGTTGACGACCACAGATTACCCGCCCCTTCCAAAGATGAGTTAAAGCGGATATTTAACGCAATGGGAAAAACAAAACCTGAAGATGAACTTAATTGCGGTGCCTGCGGATATGACACTTGTATTGATCATGCCATTGCCATTCATAAAGGACTGGCTGAAAATGAAATGTGTCTGCCGTTTACGATTGATACTTTAAAAGAAACTGCCAAAGAATTATCTGTCTCATATGAACAGTTGGTCAGTACAAAAAATGCTCTGATTCAAGCAGAAAAATTGGCAGGTATGGGGCAGCTTGCAGCCGGTATTGCTCATGAAGTAAATAATCCCCTGGGTGTTGTTCTGCTCTATTCAAATCTGCTCTATGAAGAATGTCCGGATAACAGTCCAATGAAAGCAGATTTAAAAATGATTGTTGATCAGGGTGATAGGGCCAAAAAAATAGTCAGCGGATTATTGAATTTTTCAAGAAAAAATAAGGTAAACCTGCAATCGACTAACATTGCAGATATGATAGATCGAAGTTTAACAGGTATAATAAAACCAGCAAATGTAAAAATTAAAATAAATCATAATAGTGAGAAGAATATTGCAGATATCGATCCTGACCAGATGATTCAGGTGGTATTGAATTTGATTACAAATGCAATAGAGGCAATGCCTAATGGTGGCAAAATCATTATAACGACGGATTGTTCTGAAGGAATGGCCCGAATCATTATCAGAGACAGTGGAACCGGAATTGATGAGAAGAAAATAAAGAAAGTTTTCGAACCATTTTTTACGACAAAACAGATTGGGAAAGGGACCGGACTTGGCCTGGCAGTTACCTATGGGATCATAAAGATGCACAAGGGAACAATCAATGTATTCAGTAATAGTGAAAAAGATAAAGGCGAGACATATACAGAGTTTATTGTTTCTGTTCCAAAGGACGGAGACAAAAAAAATAATGGAGAATTTTAGGGGGTATAAAAATGGAAAAACAAAAGACAATTTTAATAGTAGATGATGATATTGATATACTTGAGCAGACTTCGGCAGTTCTTACAGGTGCAGGATATAAGGTCATTTCTGCTGACAGTGAAAAAAAAGGAACTGAGCTGATTGATGAATCATTACCGGATCTGGCTGTGTTTGATTTGATGATGGAAAACATGGACAGCGGTTTTATTCTCAGTAGAAAACTTAAGAACTTAAATAATGATATCCCTGTTATTATTGTAACAGCCGTAACAAGTGAAACCGGTTTGCATTTTGAAGCTGGTGGCTCTGCAAAAAGCAGTTGGATCAAAGCAGATGCCATTATCAACAAGGGAATCCGTTATGAGCAGCTCTTATCAAAGATTTCTGATCTTTTAGAAAAATAGAAAAATGGACGAAATAAAAGTACTGATTGTTGATGATGAACTGGGCATGCGGCTTGGCGCACAAAGAGTACTTAAAAATTATAAAATCGATGTTGATAATGATAGTCGTGACCTTAAATTTTCGATTGATCTGGCTGAGACAGGTGAAGAAGCTAGAGAAAAAATAGCAGTAGATAAACCGGATATTATGATCCTGGATCATAAACTCCCGGGAATTCAGGGCGTCGATCTGCTTGATGAGTTAAAACATGAACAGATAGATATTCTAACAATTATGATCACTGCATATGCTTCAATTGAAGTAGCAATCAGTGCTACAAAACGCGGGGCCTTTGATTTCCTGGCAAAACCTTTTACACCGGATGAGTTAAAACATACTATAAGTAAAGGCGTAAAGCATCTCATTCTAAAATGGAGAGCAGAAAAACTAGCTGAAGAAAAAAAACAGGTACGGTTTCAGTTTATTTCAGTACTGGCACATGAGTTGAAATCTCCATTAGCAGCAGTTGAAGGATATCTTCGAATTATTGATAAAAGAATGCTGGGACAAGAGCTTTCAAGTTATGACAAGATGATATCCAGATCTATGATTAGACTCGAAGGAATGAGGAAAATGATCCTTGATTTATTGGATTTAACAAGGATTGAATCTGGAAAAATGAATAGAGAATTGACAAATGTTGATTTGATTGAAGTACTGCAGGATTCAATTGACAGTGTAACACCAGATGCAGATGAAAATGGAATTCGTATAGATCTAAATAGAAAAGAACCACTGTTTATTAATGCTGATAGGACCGAACTGGAAATAATATGCAATAATTTCATGAGCAATGGAGTTAAGTATAACAAAACCAATGGAAGTTTGACGATTAATACAAAAGAGGAAGATAACTATGTGATAATTGATTTTATTGACACAGGTATCGGAATGTCTGAAGAAGGCAGGAATAGACTATTCGGTGAGTTTGTAAGAATTAAAACTGAGGAAACTAAAAACATAACAGGTAGTGGTTTAGGACTGTCTATAGTAAAAAAACTTATAAATTTTTATGATGGAAGTGTAGATGTTAAAAGTTCTTTAGGAGAAGGATCTGTTTTTAGTGTAAAACTAAAAAATAAAATTTGAGGGAAAAATGAAAAAAAAAATATTATTAGTAGATGACGATTTTGATGTAAGAGAATATATGAAAATTATATTTGAAACTCACAATTATGAGGTCGAACAATCAGAAAACATTGTCGATGCTGAAGTAAAAATAAAAAAAGGTGATATAGATTTAATTGTCCTGGATGTAATGATGGAGAAAGACACAGATGGGTTTACATTTGCTCAAAGTTTGAAAAATAATAAAATGTATAAAGATATTCCAATTATCATGGTTACTGCCATAAACCAAAAAACTCCGTTTAAATTTAATATAGAAACTGATGGAAGTTTTATTCCGGTAGACGCATTTATAGAAAAACCGGTAACTTTAGAAAAAATAATACCAATCGTTGAAAAACTTTTAAAATAGCCATAGGAGCATAAAAATGATAGCTGCAAGAACTATTAGGGGAGATCGTTTACATATTGCCATTTTTGGAAGAAGAAATGCAGGAAAATCGTCTCTAATAAATGCGTTGACCAAACAGACGGTTTCAATTATTTCAGACACCCCAGGGACAACTGCCGACCCTGTTTTCAAGGCAATGGAACTAATCCCTATAGGACCAATTGTTATTATTGATACTGCAGGGCTTGATGATATAGAGAGTGAAATTGGAAAACTTCGAGTCGCGAGGACAGAAAAAATTCTCAAAAAAACTGACATTGCTATAATCGTTATTTCTGCAGAAAACAAAGATTTTTATTTTGAAAACGACATTATTGAAAAAATGAAACATGAGAGTATACCATTCATTATTGCAATAAACAAAAATGATCTTAAAAGTTCAATTGAAATAGAGAACTGGACAAAAGGCAAAAACACTATATTTGTTTCTGCATTGGAGAAAGAAGGAATTGACAGATTAAGAGAAGAACTTATTAAAATATCTCCCAAAAATTGGGAGAAACCATTTATTAAAGACCTGATAGATGCCGGGGATATGGTTGTTTTAGTGACACCCATTGATCTGGGCGCACCTAAGGGGAGAATGATAATGCCGCAGGTTAAAGCTATTAGAGAAATACTTGATGCAGATGCAATTCCGGTGATCTGCAAAGAGACAGACTTGAGACAAACATTAGAAAAGCTAAAGGACCCTCCCTCAATGATAATAACTGATTCCCAGGTATTCACTCAGGTAGCAAAGGATATACCCAAAGATATCAGATTAACATCTTTCTCTATTCTCTCAGCGAGACAAAAAGGGGACTTAAAACTTATGATAGAGGGAGTTCTGGCCTTAAAAAACTTAAAACCCGGAGATGAAGTCTTAATAGCCGAAGCTTGTACTCATCATCCAACAGAAGATGATATTGGACGAAAAAAAATCCCGAAATGGTTGAGAGAGCACTTTAATGGAGAATTGAAAATCACCACTGTTCAGGGTTATGATTTTCCCGATAATTTAGAAAACTATAAATTAGTAATTCATTGTGGCGCATGTACTCTTAATGGGAAAGAGATGAAAAATCGATTAAAAGCTGCCTCAAATAAAAATATTCCAGTTACAAATTTTGGAATTTTGATATCATATTTAAAATCGGTTTTCCCGAGAGCAATATTGCCCTTCAAGGAATACCATGAAATAAAGGATTTATTATGAAAAACACAGGATTTATAAATCATCAAAAAATATATCAACAATTATCAGAAAACAATATTCCCGATACTGCAGAAATCAATGAGATACTTATAAAAGCAAGAGAGTTAAAAGGAATAAATGAAAAAGAAGTATGTAGCTTGCTGAATGTTCATGATCCTGAAATGATGGAGAAAATCTTTGATACCGCAGATTTTGTAAAGAGAAGTATTTATGGAAAAAGACTGGTTCTTTTTGCACCACTCTATATTTCAAATTTATGCAATAACGAGTGTCTTTATTGCGGATTCCGAAAAAGCAATACAACAATATGTAGAAAAACCCTTTCAATGGATGATATCGGCAGAGAAACCGAAGCTCTAATCAATGAGGGTCATAAAAGACTTTTGCTTGTATCCGGGGAGGGATTAGGTAAATCAGCTCTGGACTATACAATAGATTCCATTGAAAAAATATATTCAATTAAAAATGACAAGGGAAATATCCGTAGAATAAATGTGAATATCGCTCCTGTGGATGTGGATGGCTTCAGAAAACTGAAGGGAGCTGGAATTGGGACCTATCAGCTATTTCAGGAGACCTATCATTATGATACGTTTAAAAAAATGCACCTGTCTGGCGCAAAATCTAATTATCTTGAACATCTTTCGGCAATGGATAAGGCAATGGAAGGGGGTGTTGATGATGTGGGAATCGGCGTTTTATTCGGGCTTTATGATCCAAAATTTGAAGTGATGGCACTTCTACAGCATAATAAACACTTAGAGAAAAAGTTTGGTGTTGGCTGTCATACCATATCGGTACCGAGAATTGAACCGGCTGACCACTCACCCGTATCAATGGATCCACCGTATAAAATAAGTGATATGGAATTTCAAAAGATCATCTCTATTTTAAGGATTGCAGTCCCCTATACAGGGATAATTCTGAGCACCAGAGAAAATGAAACCTTCAGAAGAGAGGCACTCCGACTTGGAATTTCTCAGATCTCTGCCGGATCGAAGACGGACCCGGGTGGATACTCAAGTGGAAAAAGTGCAGAGCAGTTTTCTCTGGGGGATCACAGACCCTTAAATGTTGTGATTGGCGATATAGTAGATCATGGATATATTCCCTCTTTCTGTACCGGTTGTTATCGACTAAACCGGACTGGTGGTGATTTTATGGATCTGGCAAAACCGGGCCTGATCAAACATTATTGTCAACAGAACGGCTTGACCAGTTTTCAGGAATATCTGACAAATTTTGCAGATACAGAATTAATGAAAAAAGGAATGAAGTTAATAAAGTCGATTTCAGAGACTGTTCCGGAGAAACACCGGACACTTCTTGATAATAACCTGGATAAAATAAAAAAAGGTGAAAAAGATCTTTATATTTAATAGAATGGAAACAGAAAAAAGATTAAACCGATTATATTCAAAACCTAATGATGAGGATATCCTCTTTTTCTTATCTATAAATGATCCAAAGAGTATAAAAGAGCTTTATTCTTTTGCGGGAAAAGTAAGAGAAGATTATACAGGTAATATGATTCATTTAAGAGGATTGATAGAATTTTCCAACCATTGCTCACGTTCATGCCATTATTGTGGCCTTAATAAAGAAAATAAAAAAATAACCCGTTTCCGATTATCAAAAGAGGAAATCGTCGAAATAGCCTTAGAAGCATCAGAGAATGGGTATAAAACAATAGTACTTCAATCTGGTGAGGACAATAACTATTCATTAGAAGACTATATATATATAATTAAAAATATAAAATTAAATACTGACATTGCTATCACTCTGGCAATTGGAGAAAAAACTTTTAAAGAGTACAAAATTCTCAGAGAAAATGGCGCAGACCGATATCTATTGAAACATGAAACTTCTGATCCCAAATTATATAAAAAATTAAATCCAGGAATGAATTTGCAGTACAGGATAAATTCTTTAAAAGAACTTAAGAGGCTTGAGTTTCAGGTGGGAAGCGGCATTATGCTGGGACTTCCCGGTCAAACACTGAAAAGTATTGCTGATGACATTCTTCTTTTTAAACAACTTGACCTGGATATGATTGGCTGCGGTCCATTCATCTCTCATCCGGAAACAGTATTGGCAGGGCTTCCATCGGGAGACTCGGAACTTGCCTTTAGAGTATTGGCAATAAACAGAATCGTAACAAGAGATACAAACCTTCCCTTCACTACAGCCCTATCGGTATTGACTAAAGATCAGATTTCACCTTTTTCATCAGAGTTTTTTAAAGGGGCAAATGTTCTAATGCCAAAGCTTACACCTATAAAATATCAAAAACTTTATGATATATATCCGAATCCAAACCGTTATAGCGGTAATTCAAAAGAATTTATAAGACAAATAGACCTTGACTTATCAGAGTCAGGCTATAAAGTTTCAACTACATTGGGACATAGGGGATCAGAAAAAATAAACACTTGAAAAAAAACTCATATAATGTATGATAATGATTCAGGGAGTTAGAAAAATGATTTGGATCAATGGAAATTATAATTATGAGAAAATATAAATTTAATTTACTTTTCTCTTTAGTATTAGTACCAATTCTATTGATTTATATTGGTTGCAAAACGGAGACAAATATTTCATTATCTGAGAAATATAATATAGACAATTTGGACCATCTTGGTATAAGTTCTGAAGTTTTAGCGGGTGCTTTTCAAAAGGCTGATGATTTGGGATTTGTATATAGTATGATCGTAGAGAGAAGAGGCCAGACAGCTGGCGAATATTATTATAATGGATATGATGAGAATAGTTTTTTCAACATAAAGTCTGTTTCAAAAAGTATTTTATCGGCTTTAGTAGGAATCGCATTTGAGAAAGGATTTATTAGTAATCTGGATCAAAAAATTGTAGATATTTTTCCTGATTACAAGGAATTTATTACAGATGTGAGATTTAATAAGATTACAATTCGTCATCTTTTAACTATGAGAGGTGGATTTAATAATGATGAGACTATTTTTACGAAAATCTTTATCTCTGCAAACCCATTAGAGACGATTTTTTCAGAACCTCTAATATATGAACCGGGAGAAAGGATGGTTTATTCTACTCCCCTGACACATTTGCTGGCATGTTCACTGGCAAGGTTATTAAATAGAGATTTAAAAGATTTTGCAGATCAGTATCTGTTTGGCCCTCTGGGAATTAGTGTTGACATATGGGCAAAAGACCCTCAAGGCAATTATATCGGCGGAAATAATATGCATTTTCAAACAGGGGAATTGTCCACATTTGGAAAGTTGTATATAAATAATGGAAACTCTGGAGATAATCAGATAGTTAATAGCCAGTGGGTAGAGAATTCTTTAATCAACTCTTTAGGTAGTGCAGATACCAGTTGGGGAGCCCTGGAAAACATCGGATATGGTTATCTCTGGTGGCTTGGAAAGATCAGTGGATATGATGTTTATACGGCACTTGGATTTGGCGGGCAGTTTGTTTTATATATCCCGGATTTGGAGATTCAAGTAGTAATAAATAGTGATAGTAACCTGGGCTGGGACACAGCAGACTCACACGAAAGATCAATTCTTGACATAATAAAAAACCACATCATCCCTGCTGTAAATTAAAAAAAAAGGATTCTCTACACTAGCTGATACTTCTTATTGCACTTAGTGCAGGTAATTCCTTGCCTTCAATATATTCAAGAAGTGCACCGCCTGCAGTAGATATATAAGATATCTTATGAGCTAAACTGAATTTATTAACAGCTGCTATTGAATCGCCCCCTCCAATTAAAGAGTAGGCACCTTTATCAGTAGATAAAGCAACTGCCATTGCGATTTTTAAAGTTCCCATTGTAAAATGAGGCATCTCAAAGGCTCCCATTGGACCATTCCAAATAATAGTTGCTGATTCTTCAATAACTGAAGTAAATTTTTCAGCAGATTTTATTCCAATATCAAGTCCCATCCATCCATCTTTGATCTTATCTATTTCACAATGGGCAATATCTGCGTCATTATTAAATTTATCAGCCACAATGCAATCAAAGGGGAGATGTAATTTAACACCTGACTTTTTAGATTTTTCAATAATTTCCTTTGCCACCTCAAGCATATCCTCTTCAAATAAAGAGTTACCAATATCCCCTCCCATTGCCTTCACAAATGTAAAAGCGATGCCACCGCCTATAATAAGATGATCAACTTTTTCCAGGAGTGCTCTGATAATATGGATTTTTGTAGAGATTTTTGATCCTCCAATTATTGCAGTTAAAGGAGATTTTGCCTCATTTAGAGCTTTATCAATATGCCTGATTTCACTTTCAATTAGAAAACCAAACATTTTATTATTTTTAAAATATTTTGTCACAGCACAAGTTGAAGCATGAGCTCTATGAGCAGTTCCAAACGCATCATTTACATATACATCGCCCAATGATGCCAGTTTTTCAGCAAATTTATCATCACCATCCATTTCCTCATTATAGAAACGAACATTTTCCAGTAATAATACCTCTCCATTTTTTAAATTTCCCGATATTTTCATCGCCTCCTCTCCAATACAATCATCTGCAAACTTTACATTTCTTCCTAAAAGTTCTGCAAATCTGTCAATAATATGGATAAGAGACATTTCTGGAGTATACTTTCCTTTTGGTCGTCCAAGATGGGTCATAATAATTATTGATCCGCCATCTACAAGAATCTTCTGTAATGTCGGTATTGCAGTTACAATTCTTGTATCATCGGCTATCTCATGTTTTTCATTTAAGGGAACATTAAAATCAACTCTCACCAGAGCTCTTTTATTAAAAAAGTTATAATCATTAATTGAAATCATAAATACCTCCTGAAGATCACTTTCTACTTATATTGCATAATAGAACAATTTAATAGGGCATATTTTAACAAACCCAAAATATATAAACAAGGAAATGCATAATAGAAAAAAAAATTAATTGGATAAATGGATTTTGGTAAATTTTTACTTGATTCAAAAATCAAAGTACTTTGAAAAGTGAGCAAATGTATCATCAGAAATAAGCTTAATCTCCTGACTTTGCTTATAGTTGAAAATAATAATGATCAGGCTTTTGGTTTCCGGTGATGTGCTGGTTCTAAGTGAATCAGAAGAGGGATTCCCAAAGGGTCCCTTTTCATCAAATAGGGTGATTTTTCCCCTGAGGCTCACCATATCTTTTCTGATACCCTCGTACATGTCATTTTCATTGCCCAGTTTAACAATAATATTTCCTTCCAGTTTATCAACATCATAGAGACCGTATGAAACCTGGTGTTTCAAAGATAGATAGTTGATCATATCAACAAAGCAGTTGACTTCAGGAAAGGGGAGTTCTTTTTTTATCCGTCTCCACAGGGCCTCTGAGGATGGTCTGTGTTTTGTCGGATCAACCTTTGCTGATCGATAGAGTTGTCTTGAGTCTGAAAATCCCGGGGGTAGTTTTCGTAAAAAATCTGACCGGATATTTTTAATATCTCTTTCAATAAAATCTCTCAACATTTCTGGATCTTTGACTTTAATATTCCTGAATTGCAAGAGTTCCGGTATCAGGAACGTTTCAAGATTGTTTGCAAGGTTTATGATGTCCGACACTATTCCTATTTCGCAGCAATGCTTGTAAAGACATTGAACTCAGGTGGGCTTTCAAGATGCTTTTTTACAGCACAGAGGTTGGCAGATTTTATCAGTGCATCTCTATATTTTTCCGGAAAGCCTTCAGGAACGCGAATATCCATATTTACCTTTGCGATCATTCGCTTTACCGGATCAAATTCCAGGCTTTGAATTATTTCAATATCTTTCGCATCGATCTTCCTTTGTTGACAGAAACCTAAAACATAGATGCCGGCGCAGGTACCGATGGATGAAAGAAAGAGATCAAAAGGTGATGGGGCCGATCCATCACCACCACCCATAGTCGGCTGATCTGTTTTATTTGTAAATCCGTTATAATCGGCATTGACCTTTTGTCCACCGGGAAAGTATATTCTCATATCCATAATTATCTCCTAAATATAATTTTTAAATTTAACACATTAATGTGTCGTTAAATTTTAACAAAAAATAGAGTCTACGTCAATATCTGTGATTGGTTGATATAAATCAGCTTTTTATACTACATTTATAATGACGTTTCCCTTTTTGTGTCTCTTGTCTACATATCGATGGGCTCTGACCATTTCTCTCAGCGGGAAACGCCTGTCAATGACCGTTTTTAAATTTCCAGCTTCGCCGAGTTCTTTGAGGAATATAAGATCTTTAGACTTAGGCTTTAATCCATTTGCTGAACCTAGACCATCAAGAAAGATCCCCGTTTTTTTCAGAGATTTCTTACGTTGAGAAGAAGCAATCCTAGCTACTGAATCAAAAATAACATCATAAGTTTCACTGCTATCGTTGAAATTTTCCTGAGTGTAATCTATGACCTTATCTGCTCCCAGAGACTTTACCAATTCTAAATTCTTAGTGCTGCAGACACCTGTAACTTCTGCTCCAAAATATTTGGCCAGCTGCACTGAGTATGTGCCCATGCTTCCGGAAGCTCCATAAATAAGAACTTTCTGCCCTTTTTGAATGTCTGCTTTTCTGAGAATAAGCAATGCCGTTAATGCTCCATTTGAAATAGGTGCAACTTCCTCGTAGGTTATATTGTCTGGTTTTATTGCAATAAGTCCATCTTCAGGCAGACATATGTACTCGGCATAAGCGCCAAACTTAAATCCCTGGAAGGCAGATGCAAAAACCTGGTCACCTTTTTTAAATAGCGTTACATCTTTTCCTGCATCAACAATCTCTCCTGCCAGATCCATTCCTAATATTTTATTTCTAGGTCCTTTAAACCCAACAATTATTCGCATTATAGGCTTGAAAAAAAAATCCATTACAGGTCCTAAGCCTGGTTTTAAACTTCGTATTTTCGTGTCTCCAACATGTGCAGTCGTTGCATGTATTTTTATGAGCACTTCATTATCCCCAGGCATAGGTTTTTCCACTTCCATCAGCTTCAGGACTTCCGGAGGACCATATTTTGTACATACAATAGCTTTCATTTTTTCCATATCAACCTCCCTTTATATATAAAAAATGTCTGGTAGTAAAAACTTTAAAAACCTGATTTTAGTACTTGTTCCAAGTCAGACAGGTTCTCATCTGTAAAATTCAGATGGGTAACAAAACGGACTAAATGCTTTCCGAAAGTTACACCATAAACACCTTTTTTTCCAAGATCTGAAACGACTTTGGTTGCTAAAATATTTTCAGGTAATTCGAAAACTATAATGTTGCTTTCAATAGGATATACATTTTTCACATAGTCCTGCTTTTGCAGAATTTGTCCAATAGCTTTTGCCCTCTGGTGGTCATGTTTAAGCCTGTCAATATTGTTTTTGAGTGCATAAATACCAGCTGCTGCAAGATATCCTGCCTGCCTCCAACCACCACCCATAACTTTCCTGTATCGTCTTGATTGTTTTATCAAATCCTTTGTTCCTATTAATAAAGAGCCGATTGGACAACCTAATCCTTTTGACAGACAAATTGAGATGGAGTCAAATGCCTGCCCATATTCAATTGGTCTCTCTTTTGTTTCAACAAGTGCATTGAATAGCCTTGCTCCATCAAGATGCAATATTAATCCGTTTTGTTTACAAGTATTTTTTATTTTAAGTATTTCAGCGAAGTCGTATATACTACCACCACCCTTATTCATAGTGTTCTCAAGCGAAACCATTCTAGTGACGGGTTGGTGAATGTCGTTTGGATTGTTAATTACCTCTTCAATTTGTTCTGCAGAAATTCTTCCTCGATTACCTTCAATGGTTTTTACAGAAGAAAAGGCATTCAAGGCAATTCCCCCTCCTTCAAATAAATAAATATGGGATGATTTATCACAAATCACTTCGTCACCCGGCGAGCAGTGTACTCTGATTGCCAGTTGATTAGTCATTGTTCCAGTTGGACAAAAAAGAGCAGCTTCCATTCCAAACATTTCCGCTACTTTAGCTTCCAACAAATTCACATTGGGGTCATCGCCAAAAACGTCATCACCAACTTCGGCATTAAACATTATTTCTAACATTTCTTTTGTCGGTTTGGTTAAGGTATCACTTCGAAGATCAATTATTGGATTTTTCATTTTAACCTTATTCCTTAATATTTTTATTATTTAATTTACCATTTTCCGCATAATGTATTTTAACACGTGTCAGCGGCTGACATTTTCTGGCATTTCACTAGAATTAATTTCAATGGTGGTTCTTTTTCCATGTGTTTTATTGGTTCATCAATTTCTGAAAACTCGAATAATCCATAATTTTCAAACTCTCTTTCTACTGAATCAAAATCATAGAAGAAAACATCTAATCCTTCCATTAATTTATATCTGTCCTTACTCAGTTGTTTGCCGCCTCCATACATTGAGGACTTGTTTGAGATAACTGTAAAAATCATAAATCCCCCTGGTTTTAACTGATTATAGCAATCCATAATAAATTTCCTTCTTTTTCGAGTATTTAGCAGGTGAATCAAGGCATAGCAAAAAATCCCGTCATAAAGTTTGTTGTCAAAAGGCATGTCAGTGACTGAGCCATGATAGATTTGCAGGTCAAGTCCATTTTTGACTCCAGCCAAATCTATCGCAGTTTTTGATATTTCAATACCTGTAACAGCAATTCCGTTGTCACAAAAGATCTTTGCATTCCTGCCGTATCCAATTCCGGGTATCAATATTTCTTTGACGTCTTTTTCTAGGAAGAAGTTCTTTGTCAAGATTGCAGAGTCTGAAGGTTCAAATCCCCAAGTGGTTTGTTCATCTGTAAATTTTGATTCCCAGAATTCTGTCATAATAAAATTTTCATCAGAAGAACTCCATCAATTCTATTGGAGCACCATTATGTTCTATCATTGCCACCCTAATCCCTTCCATTGGCGGATTGGGTTCTATTAATATTTTAAAATTTCGGGTCTTTAATTCAAAGTCTAAATCTTTTACAACGAAAGCTAAGTGTGGAATATTTTGAATCAATTCCGGCATTTTACAATCATCATCAAATCTCATCCATTCAAAACCAAATGGGCTTTCTGGAAAACCCGATACTGAAAATTTGAATTGTTCAAGATAATTTTCATTAAATTTCTTCTCTTTTGTAGGAACTCCTACATGATGAAATTTCCAGCCCCACTCTTCAATGGCTAACGGAAATCCCTTCTCATCTCGTTTTTTCATATATAATCTCCTGGTTCAATTGTGTCTAACGTTTAGTATGAAATGCGTTTTAAGGCAATATTTTCAGAAGCTATAGCAAAGCGTAATTTCGCACTGCTTGAGCGCGGATTAAGATATTGTTCTTGACCAGTTGGACGGATTGGTTTGTGTGAAATACTTTTGTAAATTCCTTTTTCCAAACCTTCTTCAAAGCTTTTTAGTACTCGGTTATCTTCTCCGGAATGGAAAGTTAAAATTGCTATTCTTCCATTAGGTCTTATACACCAGGGAAGATTTTTTAAAAATTGATCCAATACTCCAAATTCATCATTTACAGCAATACGAAATGCTTGAAAACTTCGTTGTAGTGATTTTTGAACTGCTTTTGGATCAAGAGAAGGAACTTTTTCTGAAAGAGATTCTTTTATAAAATTGCTTAATTGAGTTGTTGTTTCAATATTATCTTTATTCTTAAAAAGAGTTTCTGCAATTTCTATTGCATAAGGTTCATCGGAGTTTTTATATAACATCTCTGCTAACATTTCTATTGAACTTTTTTTAAGTAGCTGTGTTGCGGATATTCCACGAGTTGGATTAAGACGAAGATCGAGAGGACCTTCATATTTGAATGTAAACCCACGTTCTGGATTATCTATTTGCATGGAAGAAACTCCCAAATCAGCAAGGATAAAATCAAAGCCATTTACTTCAGAAAGAAGTTGTAATATGCCTGCAAAATTAAGTCTACGTGCATCAAATTGTGTAGAATCATAGCCAGCTTTATTGATTCGCTTAATAGTATTAGGAAGTTCTATTGGATCAGCATCAATTGCAAATAAACAACCATCTGGAATAATTTTTTCTAAAAGCTTGGTTGCATGACCACCAAATCCAAGCGTTGCATCTAATCCAACTTCACCTGGTTGTGGCTTCAGAATTTCGAGAATTTCATTAACACAAATTGGAACATGAGTTCCAGCAGGAGTCTGTCGTCTTTCTAAAACCTTTTTAACATCATCTGCATATTGATCAGGATTCAGCTCTTTATATTTTTCCTTAAAGTAACGAGGATGAGTACCTTTGTACCTAACTCGACGAACTCGTGGTTTATCTTCTTCATCTGTCATAATATTATTACCTTTGATTAAATTTGAATATTTTCTCTATGAAAATAACATTTATGGTTAAAACTTGATATAGCTCTACCAAATCTGCTTCAAATATGGCATTTTTTTTGATATAAACAAGTTATTTAAATTATATAAAATTTCTTCTTTTTGCCATTTTTGCACTCGGCATTCGAACTATTTCTAAGTTCTTTTTTACTGGAGCATTTTGGAATAAAATTCTTCTGTAAAACATTTTTTAGATTGAGATATTGTTCTTATGATTTCATATGCACCTAAATTCCAAAACCATGCTTTAGTTGATGCATCATCAATTTTATCCTGAGGTTCAAAGCCTTTTTCAAGTAAGTCAATTATCTCATCCAACAAACTAATTACTATGTTATTTCGTCCAGATAGATAAAACGAAAATTTTAGAAAAGGTTCTTGTATTAACCTATCTTCTTCAGTTGCATTGACCAAAGGTTCTAATCTTCTACCTATCATTTTCTATTTTATCTAATTGTCGAGAACGGTTTGAATATGGTGCGTTTGGCATTTCAACGCTCCAATCTTTCAATTTACTACTATGTTTATTTCTTGCTACCATCTCCATTTTTAGCATTATTTGCCAAATGCACTATATTTTTTGTTGTGTGCTGCGCTTTATTGTTTTCCAGTTTTAATTGTCACCCAATTTTTGTCAATCATATATTTTACAAATTCGGTTTCTCCTTTTTCTTTTATCATTTCAATTCCTTTTCTCCGATTTGTTCTTGTTATGAACTGTCCAAATTTAATCATAAATGGGTTATAAATATTACAAGCTTTTACAGAAGCAAACTTATCGCAATCAGCACATGAGTTAAACCCTTTCTCAATACAACAAGGTCTTACTTTGCAGGATTTGTATCCAACTGCACATTTGGGAATATCTCCTTTGCAACCTTCACATAGTCTTTTTGTATATTTTGGACATGCTCCACAATAAAATCCGCAATATGAAACCAAATTAATATCTATTCGTTCATTGGTTTTCATTTTTTATCCTTTTTAAATTTTGCCTTTTGGGATTTATCCATTTTTTCAGTGGCATATTGAATTATTTTTCTTCCGCAAGTGTTTTTCCATTTTAATAGAAATGTTTCTGCTATTTCAGGTTGTTTCTTCCAAATTTCTCTTAAAAGAGTACCAAGACCTTTTTGAACATCTTCCTCTTCATCCAACATTAATTGCTCTATCACAGATAAAACGGGTTCTATTTTGTATCCCTTTTTTATTGTTTCAACAAATGTAACCGGTACTGCTCTTCTTTTCCATTTTGATTGTGATTGTGTCCAGTCAGTAAAGTCTTCAGGACTAATAATCTCATTGAAGATAAACTCAGGCAAAACCGACATACATAAAACATCTGTGTTTGCCCAGTTTTGGATTCCATTCTCTAACCATCTTCCAACTCTTTCAAATGTTTGTTTGGTAAATTCATCTTTTTTTGACAAAATGAATTGGATTGCAAAGTCAGCTTCTTCAAATTTTCC